>DASPYR010000173.1:0-13039 GCA_035636675.1 Rugosimonospora sp.
AACCGGGCAGGCTACTGTACCTTGGAACAGGTCTGCCGAATCCACCAACTCGGCCCCGTTTCAGCCGCGCTTCTTCTCACCCCGTTGTCATCCCGAGAGAGTCCGCGCAATTGAGCGCAAATCCGCGTAAGTGGATCTTGCCGGGGTGCCGAAGCAAAGAGCAGGCTGGCCGTCGCAGTTACCGCCGCCGCACTCACAATCGCACGAGTCCAACCAAGACGCCTCACCGCCATCACACCCTCCGATTTGCAGAACCGCTTTTAACCGCGAGCCATTCTAGCCCCGGTTTTGCCCGTGGCACAGCCACTCCTGGCTGTGCCCCTATGGCTGACCCCACCCCCCTCCCCATTTTTCTGCAAGTGTTCATTCTAAAAGCACCTAGAGTTTTGGTGCTGCCAGCGGCGCCATCCGGCATTGCTAATCCCGCGAAGCTTGCGCTCGAAGGCTGTGGCCCTATGTCGGAGGGGGTCTAGGGGCATTGGCGGCCACCAACGGCCATCCCATAAGGACGCTTTGGTTTCAGGAAGCTCGGGGTCTGCCTCGGGCCGGGGCGCGGTAGGAGTCGGGCGCGTCGGCGGAACTCGCCTGACGGGCGACGGCGTGGGTTGCTTTGCAGCCATGGCCGGGAGCGCGGAATCGGGCGTCGGGACCGTTAGGGGTTCCGGTTCGATTATCGTGCGCGCGGGAGAAGGTTCGGAGCGCGCGACGGGCGGCGAAGGCAGATTGACCGGCGCGGCGGATGCGGCGGCCGGAACTGAGGCTGGTGAGGAGGCATTCGGGACAGTGGCGGCGGGAGGTGCTGGCACTATGGGCGCGTTCGGGGCGGCAGGAGCCGGCGATGGCCGAGAAGCGTTGACGGCGACTGCCGGTTTCCGCTGCTGGCGCGCGCGGAGACGCCGGACTAGATCGACGACTTGACCAAAATAGCCCTTGGGTGGTTTGGAATCGGGCGGTTTCATCAATTCCAGGTCCAGGGCGAGGGCGTTGGCTTCGCGGCGGCCTTCGGGTGTGGTGTCGTACTTTCGGTCGAGCAGATCGAGCGAACGGGAATAGATGCTGTCGTAATCAGGCTCGTCCTGGGGAGAGTGGGCGGAGCCGGAGTCCGCGGGCGGGGCGGCGGGAGCTTCTTTATGCGGCAAAAGCGGCGTGGACTTTGTTAACGCGCGAAGCTCATCCTGTTGGTAGACTTCGCGCGAAGAGACGCCCTTTTGCCGCTCGACAATCGGGCTCATAGGTTGCTTGTTTTCGCCGCCAGACGGCCCGGGATCTTGGTTTGAATTCGGCGCTAAGGAGATCTTTAGTTTGGCTTCCCACTGGCGATAGCCGAAGGCGGAGACGAATTCGCTGCGAATTCCGGGGACGGTTTGCAGCAGGAGCTGGGTGAGGTAGCCGAAGGCGACGGCCTGCTTTTGGGAGATGCGGCCCTGAGCCATGAGGAGAAAAACCTGGGCGAGGGCGCGGTTAATGTTGGTGGCGGTGGTGAGGTCGCCGCAGAGTGGTTCAAGAGAGCGGAGGGATCCCTCGCTCACGTTGTTCGCTCGGGACGCCGATCCTGATCGGATCGGCGGTTTGGAAGCGTGATGAGCGCAGAGTGAAGCGCGCTGCATCCTGCATTGGCGGCCATCGGAAAAGGTGAACTGGCAACGATCGGGTTTTAGTTTGTCAGAAGGCTCGCTGGCGAGCGCGCCTGAATCGTGTTGCGATTTAAGTTTTGAAATTACGGATTTGAAAAAGGAGGAAGAGCCGTGGCCGTTGGGTGGTTCTTTTACGGTGTTCATATGCGATGTTACCACACGAGTACATAGATGTCAATTTATGTTTACCGATAGATTATTCGAATGAACAAATAAGTCAAAGAGAAGGGATCTGGAGTTTCATTCGAACGTGTAGAGGCAGGTAGGTTTATTCGAATGAACCAGAAGGGACGGTCTTCGGACCTCGACGCTCCGGTTGTGGCGGCTGGCAATCGGTTCCCAGAGCGAGCGGTCGGAATGAGGCATGCGTAATAAATGCCCGCTTATCTAGAGCTAGAGAATCGGTTGGTAGCTAAGCTCGACATGCAGGATGTCCTCGATGATGGGCTTCTTAAGCTCTTTCGACATCGTAACGTCCGTACTCCACCGTACTTCAAATATATCTCTGCCCTTATGGGAGATGACTTTCTTTTCGGACCCGAACGCCCGTAGCCCTTGAAAAGTGATCTGTGACGCGGCCCCTCCTCCGTAGAAGAAGTCAGATGCTTTGCGCGGTGCCGCTTCCTGTGGTGGCACCATTAGAGAGGGGAGGGATGGCGAGAGCGGGTTTGACAGATAAAGCGTGCCCGTTGGTTCGTCCTCTTTTGTCAACACTCCCAACTCCACGTCGATCTCGATTCGCGATGTCCAGAAGACCCGCCGACCCTCCTTCCTAGAAAAATTTGGGTGATCTATGCGCCACGTCCCGTTCTCACGAAACGTCGTTCCCTGCGGTTTTGCTTCCAGCTCGGCCTTAAACTTTTCGTTTAACCGTTCTCTGACCTTCTCCTTGTAAAAAACCGTTTCTTTATCAGCACTGGACACGAAGAATAGCTTCGCTGCCTTCGGCTTGATTAGGGCAATAAAGTCCTCTCCAACGTTTGACACAATCGTGTTGATTAGCCCTTTTAATGCCTCGACATTCGCCAGAACACTGGCATTAGGGGAATCGGCGATTCGTTCTTTAACCGCCTGGGACAGTAGCGCGTCCGAAGTAACCAGAACTACTCTGCACGCGCTTGGGGTTTTCGGGGAGGAGGCGTGAAGTTGGAGAAACGATTCGGCAACGAGCGCATCCCGGAACCCCTTCTCCTTTTCGCCAACTTCGAAAGGTGGGATCCGATATGCCGACGCGTGGATTAGCTTAGGCCAGTCAACCAAACTGTGATCCAATTTGATCTCCTGCAATCCGAGCTGTCTCTCTTTTTCTTCGATCCTGGTTTTTACATGATCCACCAGCAGCTGATCCGTTAGAGCAAGGTTATGGCTCAGTAGTCGTTCTATTTTATCGATAGCCGACCGAAGTTTGAGGGCTTCTGTCTGCATCTGATACTGCCTTTCGTGGCGGACGATTTCGGGGAGGTACCAAAGAATTTCTAAGTCGGGGTATTTGGCGTCAGTAATAACAGCGGCTATCTCCTGCCGAACGAGATCGCTAGCCGAGCCGATGCTCGTAGGGGTCACATATAGAGCGTTAGTGTCGAGCACAACCTTGAGCTGTGATCTCCTGGGTCTCGGCCTCTTCTTTTCTGATGGCGAATCGGGAGGCAAATCAACTGACATTTCTCTCTCCAGTTGGCGTGAAGAATAGTGCAAGCACTATGGAGTTGCAAACATTAAGGCCGAAAGCATTGCGTGCAATCCTGCCGTGGTCAACTCTCGCGGAACGGTCACGGATACTCGCCGTAGGGTTTTTGGCCGGGCGCGGGTGAGCGTGGAGCGGCGAACTTAGCCGCGTGTCGCTGCGGCCTGGACTTTGTTAACGCGCGAAAGCTCCTGATGACTTCTTTCACGCCGCGAAGCTCATCCTGTTGGTAGACGTTCGCGGCGAGGATGACTTTCGCGCGAAGATGCGACGGCCGGCGGCAGCAAGGTATCGGCGTCGCTTGACGCCAAAGATCGGGGAGCTTATGGTTTTGCGGCTTCGGAGTCGACTGGCAAATTCAAACATAGGGAGAACTTCATGGGGACGAAATGGGCCATGCGAGGCACATTATTAGGAGCGTGTAGCTGCGATTGGGGATGTCCATGCAGCTTCGATGCGCCGCCTACCAAGGGGTTCTGCGACGGCGCTTATCTTTGGCACGTCGATAAGGGCAAATTCGGAGACGTTTCGCTCGACGGCCTCTCCTTTGCCTGGGTAGGGCATTCGCCCGGGCCGCTGCATGAAGGGAATGTGACCTGGCTGGTCCTAGCAGATGAAAAGGCAAATGCGGCGCAACGCAGGGCACTGGAAACCCTGGCCGAGGGCAAATCGGGAGGACCGTGGGTGATTTTCATGGCCGTGGCTTCCAGGTGCGAGGGGCCGCGATATGTGCCTTTCGAGTTGCAGCTCGACGGGCTCAAAAGTAAAGCGCGCGCCGGCGGCATCGTGGAGTACGACCTGGGACCAATTCTCAATCCGGTTACGCACGAACCGGAGGAGATCTATGTAGATAAGCCCACCGGCTTCACGTCCAAGCGGCTCACGATGGGCGCTTCACGTGTGTTTCGCGTGAATTCCGACGTTCTTCGTTATGACCACAGCGGGAAGTATGCTGAATTCTCCCATTTTGACTATTCGGGTGAGGCGCAAGCCTGAACAGCGCTGAGGAACGCGAAGGGATTGCAAGCCTCCAGCCTTCAGGTGCGGGGAACGAGGGAGAGACGGCGAATTAGCCGCGCGGAGCTAGCGCCGAGCGGCCGGGGAATTTGGCGGCGGAGGCGAGCTCTTCCTCGATGCGCAGCAGCTGATTGTATTTGGCGACGCGATCGGTGCGGGAAGCCGAGCCGGTCTTGATTTGGCCGGTGCCCATGGCCACGACGAAGTCGGCGATGAACGTATCCTCGGTTTCGCCGGAGCGGTGGGAAACGATGGAAGAATATCCGGCGCGGCGGGCCATTTCGATGGCTTCGATGGTTTCGGTGACGGTGCCAATCTGATTGAGCTTGATGAGGATGGAATTGGCGACGTGCTCGGAGATGGCGCGCTGCAAACGCACTGTGTTGGTCACAAAAATGTCGTCGCCGACGAGTTGGATTTTCTTGCCCAGCACGCGCGTCAGATGCTTCCACCCGTTCCAGTCATCTTCGGCGAGGCCGTCTTCAATGGAGACGATGGGGTACTGGCGAACCCAGGATTCCCAGAAGGCGGTCATCTCTTCGGCCGTGCGCGAAGACTTATCGGATTTCTTGAAGACGTAGCGATTAGTTGCGCTCACATAGAATTCGCTGGCAGCGGGATCGAGTGCCAGGGCGATGTGTTTGCCCGCTGTGTATCCCGCGGCGGTGATGGCTTCGAGGACGACCTGGATGGCTTCCTCGTTCGATCTCAAATTGGGCGCGAAGCCGCCCTCGTCGCCGACGGCGGTGGAATAGCCGCGCTTGTGCAGCACGGCTTTCAAATGGTGAAAAACTTCCACGCCCATGCGCAGCGCTTCGGAAAAGCTTGAAGCGCCGATGGGCATGACCATGAATTCCTGCAGGTCTACGGAATTATCGGCGTGGGCGCCGCCATTGAGGATATTCATCATGGGCACGGGCAGCGTGGTGGCGTCGCGCCGGCTGGAGAAGCGCGAGAGATAGCGATAGAGCGGCAGGCGTTCGGCGGCCGCGGCGGCGCGCGCGGCGGCCATGGAGACGGCCAGAATGGCGTTTGCGCCGAGCTTGCCCTTGTTGGGCGTGCCATCGGTTTCAATCATGCGGCGATCCAGGGCGGCTTGGCCGGTAACGTCCAGGCCCTTAACGGCGCGGGCGATGGGACCATTGATGTTTTCGACGGCGCGCAGGACGCCCTTGCCGAGATAGCGCGCCTTGTCGCCATCGCGCAGTTCCAGGGCCTCGTGCTCGCCGGTGGAAGCGCCGGAGGGCACCGCGGCGCGGCCGCGGGTGCCGTCTGCGAGCAAAACGTCAGCTTCGACGGTGGGGTTACCGCGAGAATCGAGAATCTGCCTGCCGAGGACGCCGGCGATTTTGTGGGCCTGCGTGGCGGCTTTTGTGGTGGTCGTCCTGGTCGCCTTCTTGGTGGCCCTTTTGGCCATGTCGCCTCCGGGAGTTATTCGGGCTCTTCGAGCATGGATTCTTCGCGCACCACGATGACGACGCCTTTTTCGCTGACGTGATAGCGGCTGCGGTCGGCCTCGAGGTCGTAGCCGATCTCGCTGTGCTCGGGCAGAACCACGTGGCGATCGATGATGGCGTTGCGGATTCGGGAATGGCGGCCGATATTCACGTGATTGAAGATGATGGAATTCTCCACTTCGCAGAAGCTATTGACGCGCACATCGTAGCCGAGCACCGATCGCTTCACACGGCCTCCGGAAAGGATCGAGCCGGCGCTGACGATGGAGTCGAGCGCGACACCCATGCGGTCCGGATCGGCAAAAACGGATTTGAACGGGGGATATTGCTGCTGCCAGGTGCGTAGCGGCCAGCCCTTGTCGTAGAGGTTGAAGACCGGCGTCACGGAAACCAGGTCGGCATTGGCTTCGTAGTAGGCGTCGATGGTGCCGACGTCGCGCCAGTAAAGAGGGCCATTGCGGTTTTCGTCCTCGAAATTGTAGGCAAAGACGCGATATTTCGAGAGGATGCGCGGGAGGATATCGCGGCCGAAGTCGTGCGTGGATTCGGGATCCTCGGCATCGGAGAGCAGGATGGGGATCAGCAGTTGCGTGTTGAAGATATATACGCCCATGGAGGCATTTGCTTTTTCCGGGCGATGTGCGGAGCGCTTGGGCTCCGCGGGCTTCTCCTCAAAGCCGAGCACGCGCCACTGAGCGTCTGTTTCGATGATGCCAAAGCGATGGGCGGCTTCCGCGGGGTCGGCTTCGATGGTGGCGACGGTGACGTGAGCGCCAGAATCGACGTGCTGCTGGAGCATCTTGCGGTAGTTCATCTTGTAGATGTGATCGCCGGAGAGAACGATGACGTAGGTGGAGCGCTCGCTGCCGATGGAATAAATATTCTGGTAGACGGCGTCGGCGGTGCCGAGATACCAACTGGTGGAAACGCGCATCTGCGGCGTCAGAATTTCGATAAAGTCGCCGAGCCCCATCAGCGACGACCAGCCCAGGCGAATATGACGATTCAAGCTCAGCGCCTTGTATTGCGTGAGGACGAAGATGCGGCGCAGATCGCTATTGATACAATTGGATAAAGTGACGTCGATGATGCGGTAAACGCCGCCGAAGGGCACGGCGGGTTTGGCGCGGTCGCGGGTGAGCGGCCAGAGCCGCTCGCCTTGTCCGCCGGCGAGGAGAATACCGATGGTATCGGCCATGAGGGGCATGGGGCGTGGCCTCTGATGTGGATTGCGGACGCGTGCTCAGCGAGAAAGATTCTACCCGTTCGACGCGCCGAGCGCATCTGGGTGCCCGAGCGCCAAGGAAGAAGGCGGATACGGGATCGGTCCCACAAAATAAGGCACTGTCGCGGAAAAAGATTTCTTGACTTAGGAGACCGGCTCCGCTAGAACAAGCCCACAAATGGCACTCCCCGGGGCCTACCCTCTCTGCAAGAGCCGGCTTTGGAAACGTAGCCATCAGAAACGCGGAAGGAGGTGAGCTTCGCGTGGCAGAGGTTGTAATTCAGGAAGGCGAGTCTTTGGAGAACGCCTTACGGCGCTTCAAGCGCAAGGTCCAGCAGGAAGACATCATAAAAGAAATCAAGAAGCACAGTTTTTATATGAAGCCCGGCGAAAAGCGCCGTGCGAAGCAGGCTCTATCCCGGAAGCGCCTGCGCAAGAAGCAGCGCCGCGAGCAGGACTAGGCATTATAGACCCTGGGTACGTAGGCAGTTCGGGCCCCGAACAGGCTATCTGGACGCACAGGAGGGTTTTACGTCTGGATGCGCCTGACCCGGCGCGAAATGCTTACCGGCCTCGCAACCAGCGTGGGGTCGTGGGAGCCAGCGATGGAGTACCGGGATAAGGTCCTGAAGTGCGCGGAGTGTGGTGCAGAATTTGTGTTTACCGCCGGCGAACAGATGTTTTTCGCCGACAAGGGTTTCAAGAACGAACCCAAGCGGTGCAAGTCCTGCAAGGCAAAACGCGCCGATACCGTGGGCCAGGTGTCGAATTTCCAGCGAACCGAAACGAAGACGACCTGTTCACAGTGTGGGAAGGAAACAACCGTTCCGTTCAAGCCCACCCAGGGGCGTCCCGTTTACTGTCGCGAATGTTTTCAGCAGCGTAGGACCATGGGTTCGCCAGCCTGACCCACCCTTCACAGCCGCTAAGGCGGCTGTTCAGGGTAAAGAAGAGCAGTTGCCGCCGGAATCCGAGCCAATTTGGAGATGGCCGCGGCGGCGGGACTTTGGCGAAGCGCAGCGAGTTGCTTGACCTCTGTTTTCCTCTGGCTGCAAGCAGCTGATGAGAGGCCCGCGAAGCGATTCCTTCCCAATTTACGGATTCTTTCGCGCCCACAGCAGATCATTCTGGCGGTCAAGTGAAGACCAAACGACTGAAGAGCAAAAGACGCGCCCCCCCAAAATCTTCGAGCGGCGCTCAGGATGCCGCGCTGCGGAAGCATTTAATTGAATTATTACGCGGCCGCGGGGCGCACGCCGATTTCGACGAGGCGGTAGACGGGCTGCCCGAAGGATTGCAAGGCGCTCGCGTGAAAGAGCTGCCATTCACGGCATGGCGGCTTCTGGAGCATCTGCGCCTGGCGCAATGGGACATTCTTGAATTCAGCCGCGATCCGAAGCATCAATCTCCGCAATGGCCGGAGGGCTACTGGCCCGAGGGCGATGCTCCTGCGAACGCAGCGGCGTGGGATGCCAGCGTGGCGGCGTTCCGGCGGGACCTGGCCGAAATGGAAAAGCTCGTCAGGGATCCTTCCAACAATCTTTTCGCTCCCATTCCTCATGGGCAAGGGCAGACGCTGCTGCGCGAAGCCCTGCTCGTGGCCGACCATAATTCTTATCACGTGGGGCAACTCATTATGCTGCGGCGTCTGCTGGGCGCCTGGAAGTAGCAAGCCGGCTTGTCGCAAGGCGGACGCGAGCATGCCGCCTGGAAGGCGGCGCTACAAAAAGGTTCAGGGCCGCGACTTTGTTAAGCGGGGAAAGCTCGGCTTTGACCGCGCGAAGGGACGGAACTCTCTGCTAACGGTTCGGTCTCGAATTTGTAGGGCTTGCCTTGGGAGATGAATTCGTCTCGGCGGCACAGGAAAAATTGGCCGCGTCGTTTGTGTCGCCCATACCCTTGTAGGTGGTGATCTGCGGATAGGGGCACAGCGGGCGGGTCATTTGCACTCCCTTGGCGACATCGTCGTCGAGATACTTAGTAGCGATGATGTCGCCGGGCGCGGTACCCTTTTCCACCCATTCCTCGAGAGCATCGTAAACGCCGTAAGCCTTGCCCTTCGCGGTAGGATGGCCGGTCTGGCCGAACGAATTCGGACCTGGACCCGGGAAACAGTGCTGCATTCCGGGGACCATGTACAGGCGAACGAAGCTGTCCACGTTCTCCGCGCCCATCTTGGCGAGGACACTCTTATAGTAATTGATCGTGTTCAAGGGTGAGATCGCCGGATCGTTCCATCCGTGGTAGAGAATGAGCTTGCCGCCGCGGCCCTTGAAGCGGCCCAGGTCAGGGTCGGTAGAATTGAGAATGGCCCCGGTTTTCTGATCGGCCATGGCTTCGGTGATGTCTGCATTGGCTGACAGCGGGTTCCAAGCGGGATCCTGGAATACCATGTATCGGAAATAGTTCTCCGCAAAGCCCGGACCGAGGCTTTGCCCGGGGGCATTGCCGGTGACCCAAGGCGCCCAGCCATTCGGTCCGTCTTCGGCGCCGGGCATGAAACCTGGGAAAATCTGCTTCCCGTGCGAATCCTGAGCGCCGGCATAGAGTCTCTTCAAGGACGAAAGCTGGGGCGCGGTGAGGCAATCGCGCGAGTCCTTACCTTTGCAAAGCAGCACGGAGGGGTCGAAGTGACACTGTAAAGGATTGCTGATGATCCCGTCTTTTACCCCATCCTGAGCATCGCAAGCTGCCAAGGCGGCAGATTGAATAGCGGGAAGTTTCGTGCTGGGGATGTAACCAGAAGGATCCTTGGCGTACATGCTTTGCACTATTTCCACGACGGCGGCCAGCAAGTGGGTCCAAAAATTACCGGGAGCACCAGCGAGAATTCCATCAAAATCCCCGGGAAAGCGTTGCGCTTCCATCAAGGCTTCTCGCCCGCCATCGGAGCAACTATCGAAATAGGAGTGCCGCGCAGGGCTGCTGTAAAACGCTTGTATGAGAGCTTTGGCATTTTCCGTGGTCGCGTGTAGCGCGCGATAGCCGTAATCGATAACCTTTTCTGGATGTCTAAAGGCCCAGCTTGCGTCAACGGCATCGCCCTCATGCCCCGTGTCCGTTGCGGCCGTGGCGTAGCCGCGCCTCAAATTGTCGCCCATAGCGTTGTAGTTAATGGAACCGGCGAATCCGCCATTGCCAACGCTTAGGAATTTTCCATTCCAGTCGGAAGCAGGCAGCCACACCTCGAACCGAATATCGGAATCGCTGCTGGGCCGGATCACTCCTGCCAGACGGCAGAATGCAGGAAGGTTGTCGAGCGGCCTGCCGTAAGGAGGTACGAATCTTCCTGCGGGCACGGATTGGGCGGTTGTGAGGCTCGTATCCGGCAGGCTTGTTTTTACTAGACTTGCGCAGTCGGCGGCGCGCCCCTCAACGCCGGCTGATGCCGTGATGAGGGCCAGGGTGGTGAGGATGCGTATTGCCGAAATTCGCATATGTTTGTCAGCTCCCTAAAACCAACGTACCGAGTTAGGTTCGGGCGGCGCCGAAGCGAACTGCAACCCTGTGCGAGCGTAAGTCTGGCGCCGCGTGACGTCAACTTCAAACCTGCAGAATTTCCGGGGCGAATGCTAAAAACCCCAGGGCCCCGCGCCTTCTTTAATGCTGGCGCTTACGCGCCGGCGCGGGCGCCCTGGGCTACAAGTGAGAATGGCCTACGGCTCAGCATAGGCAAACGGTGAGGAGGGGCGCCCGCTTCGTAAATGCTGTGGGTGCGCGTATAATTTCGTCAACGCGGTGAGCGATATTTTGTGAGGGCGCTGATTATGCGGCGGAGTTTCGTCACACTCGCGGCTCTGACTCTGGTGGCGTGGACGCTCTTAGCGCAACAGGATGCGGCGCCCGGCCTGGCAGGCTTCTCGGGGGATAATGCGCGCGCACAACGGCAGTGGGAGGAAAAATTCCGCACCGCGATTTCGACGGACAATATCGGGGACTACGCCAAACTGCTTTCTGCACGGCCTCACCACGTCGGTTCGCCTTACGATAAGCAAGACGAGGAGTGGCTGGCATCGAAGTTCAAGGAATGGGGCTGGGATGTTCACGTGGAATCGTTTCAAATCCTTTTCCCCACGCCGAAGGAACGTGTTCTCGAAATGGTCGAGCCGGCTCGCTTTGTAGCCAAGCTGCAAGAGCCGCCCATTCCCGAAGATCCGACCTCGCACCAGCAGGCCGAGCAGTTACCCTCCTACAACGCGTACTCGATTGATGGCGATGTCACGGCGCCGCTGGTTTACGTCAACTACGGAATCCCCGCCGATTACGACGAGCTCGAGCGGCTGGGCATTTCCGTGAAAGGGGCGATCGTCATTGCCCGCTATGGCGCCTCGTGGCGCGGCATCAAGCCCAAAGTTGCTTTCGAGCACGGCGCCGTGGGTTGCCTGATCTATTCTGATCCTCGCGACGACGGTTACACGGCGGGAGACGTCTACCCGAAGGGGCCGTGGCGTCCCGCGGAGGGCGTGCAGCGCGGAAGCGTGGTGGACATGTCAGTTTATCCAGGCGATCCGCTCACTCCGGGAATCGGAGCGACGCCGGATGCCAAGCGCCTGAAACTGGAAGATGTGAAGGTCTTCACGAAGATTCCGGTACAGCCCATTTCTTACGCCGATGCGCAGCCGCTTCTTGCGGCGTTAGCCGGACCCGTAGCGCCGGCAGGCTGGCGCGGCGGGCTGGGGATCACCTATCACGTCGGGCCCGGACCCGCGAAAGTTCACCTGAAGGTGAAATTCAATTGGGACATGAGGCAGATCAATGATGTGATTGCCCGAATTCCGGGAAGTTCGGAATCCGACGAGTGGGTCATTCGGGGCAATCATTACGATGCGTGGGTCAACGGAGCCCAGGATCCCGTCTCCGGCATGTCCGCGGAGATGGAAGAGGCGCGAGCGCTCGGCGAATTATCCAAGTCGGGATGGAAGCCCAAGCGGACGATTATTTATTGCGCCTGGGACGCCGAGGAGCCGGGGCTGATCGGCTCGACCGAATGGGTGGAGACGCATGCGGATGAACTGCGGGCGCACGCAGTCGCGTATATCAATACCGATTCGCACAGCCGCGGATATCTGAATGTTTCCGGTTCGCATTCGCTGGAAACTTTTATCAATCAAGTGGCGCGCGAGGTTACCGATCCGGAAAAAAATATCTCTGTGTGGCAGCGAAGACAGTTGAAACGCATTGCCGACGCGAACTCCGGCGAAGACCGCGAACGACTGCGCTCCAGAACGACTTGGCCAATTGAAGCCCTGGGATCGGGTTCCGACTACACGGCGTTCCTGGATTTTGCAGGCGTGGCCTCGGTGAACCTGGACTTCAGCGGCGAAACCGATGGCGGCATTTATCACTCGGTTTACGACGATTTTTACTGGTTCACTCATTTCGGCGATGTCGGATTCCTATACGGGCGTGCTCTGGCGCAAACCGCCGGGACTGCGGTGCTGCGCCTGGCGGATGCGGACCTGCTGCCATTCAATTTCACCGATCTACTCTCCACCGTGCGTGGTTACGTAAACGACCTGCAACGCCTGGCCGAAAACCAAAGCAATCAAATCCGCGAGCGCAACCGCCAGATCAGCGAAGGCGTATTCAGCGCGACGTCCGACCCCAGGAAGCCGCTGGTGCCGCCCGCTCCCGAAGCAGTGCCGCCGCACCTGAATTTTGCCGCCCTGCAAGACGCGCTGGACGCTTTCAACCAGAGCGCCGATCACTATCAGCGGGTCTATGCACAAGCGGGACAGGAGGGCGCGGCCGCGCTGGGACGAGCCTCGCTGGCGCAAGTGAATCTCCAACTGCTCCAGAGCGAACGCGCTCTGACCGACCCGAACGGTTTGCCGGGCCGCCCGTGGTTCAAGCATCAGCTTTATGCTCCCGGCTTTTATACCGGCTATGGAGTGAAGACGGTGCCGGCGCTGCGAGAAGCGATCGAACAGAAGCAGTGGAGCACGGCGGAGGAAGCGATCAACACGGTTTCCAAAGTGCTCGGAAATGAGGCGGCCGTGATCGAAAAGGCGGCCGCCAGCCT
>DASPYR010000174.1:0-4114 GCA_035636675.1 Rugosimonospora sp.
CCCACGCGAGAAATCCGCCTCGGCGGTGATCAGGCTGAGGACCAGATAACCATCGGACGGGAAGTCGTAGAAGTGGCCTGGATGCACATAAACACCCTTTGTGGTGAGAAGTTCGATCGCCAGATCCTCGTCGGAACGCGTTGCAGGGACGCGCAGGACGGCGTACCAGCCGCCTTCCACCGTCAGGCGCCTGCAAGCTTTCTGCCTCGCAAGTTGGCGGTCGAGCTCCGCAAGATTTCGACGAACGCGCGACATCAACTGCTTCTGAAAGGCGTGCCGCTGCTCGAGAAACGTGGGCACCGCCAATTGCACGGGTGCGTTCATGGAGAGGTAGGTGTCGGCAATAACTTCGAGCTTCGCGATCGCTTCGTTTTTCCATGGTTGCGGCCCGCTGACGACCACCCAGGCGGCCTTCATCTGCGGCAGCCCGGAAATCTTGGAGAGGCCGCTCAGTGTGAAGGTCAGCGCGCCCTGATTCACCGCAAAACTCTCCGGCCGGTTTTCCTCGAGCGAGAAATCGAGGAACACTTCGTCGGCGATGATGGCTATTTCGCGCGCGGAGCAAATCGCATTCAGCTTTGACATTTCGGCGCGCTTGGTGAAATGCCCCGTCGGATTATTGGGATGAACGACGATGACACCGCGCGTGCGCGGCGTAACGGCCTGCTCCAACGAATGAAAATCGGTCTGCCATCCGTGGTCGTACAGTAGTGGATAACGCACCAGCTTGACGTCCTGAATTTCCGCGAGAAAGTTAAAGAGCGGGTAGCTGGGCTCGGGGATCAAAAGCTCGTCGCCGGGATTACACAGAGTTCGAAACACGTACGAATACGCTTCACTGGTGCTGGTCGTGAGGAAAATATCCTCGGGCGAAACGTCGTCCTCGCGCGCAGCGTAATAGGCGGCGACGGCCCGGCGAGCCGACTCCAGTCCCTTGGGATTTGGTTCGTAGGCGAGAGCCGCAGGGTTGCTCAACGCTTCCAAAATTCCAGGGCCATCATATGTGAAGCCGCATTCCGTGGGATTCGAAACGGTCAAATCGAGAAGCGGCTTCCCTGCCGCGCGATGCGCTGCCAGCGCTTGGCTCAGCCGGTTCGGCGTCAAATTCCAATTTGTTCGTTGCGCAAACATAGCCGATCCAATCGTGCTGCAGCATTATATCCAGCACAGTAGGAAACCCCCACCGCGCCTGCTCACGTATACTGAATGCGGCATACTTGAATCCATGAGCACGCATCCACAGCCCAATCCAATTCCTGAACCGGTGCCACAGTTGGATTTATCCGCGCAGTACGCGGAGATCGGCGCTGAGATTCGAACCGCAGTCGAGCGCGTGATGGCGTCGCAGCAGTTTGTGTTGGGGCGTGAAGGAGCCGCGCTGGAAGAGGAGATCGCCCAGCTCTGTGGCGTGGCCCACGGCGTTGGCGTTGCTTCCGGGACGGACGCGCTGGTCTTGGCGTTGCGCGCGTGCGGCGTGAAGGCCGGCGATGAAGTGCTCCTGCCGCCGTTTACGTTCGTGGCGACGGGCAGCGCGGTGAGCGCGCTTGGCGCGAAGCCGGTCTTTGCTGACATTCGGCCCGAAACCTACAACATCGATCCGGCGCAGATCGAACGGCGCGTGACGCCGCGGACGCGGGCGATTGTCGTCGTCCATCTCTATGGCCTCGCGGTGGACATGGACCCGATCCTGGCATTCGCGAAGTCGCGCAGCCTGCCGGTGATCGAGGACAACGCCCAGGCAATCGGCGCGTCATACAAAGGCCGGCGGACCGGCTCGCTTGGCGACGCGGCGTGCATCAGCTTTTATCCGACGAAGAATTTGGGCGCGTACGGCGACGCGGGAATGGTGGTGACAAATTCATCGGAACTCACGGCGCGTCTCCGCACGCTGCGAAATCACGGTCAGGCGGCAAAATATATGAGCAGCGAGCCGGGCTGGAACAGCCGTCTGGATGAGATGCAGGCGGCGATTCTGCGCGTCAAACTGCGCCACCTTTCAAGCTGGCAGCGCGCGCGCCGTTCGAACGCGGCCGAATACACTCGTCTTTTCAGTCAGGTTCCCGGCGTCATGCCGCCGATTGAGCCGGAAGGCTGCGAACACGTCTTCCACCAGTACACCATTCGAATCGAGCAGCGGGACGCTCTGCAGCGGCATCTCGCGGCGCGAAAGATCGGGTGCGCGGTTTACTACCCCTCTCCGCTGCACCTGCAGCCGCTGTACGCGTCGCTCGGCCACAGAGCCGGCGACTTCCCGCACTCCGAGCGCGCCGCGCAGGAAGTGCTTTCGCTTCCGATGTACCCGGAATTGCGCAAAGAGCAGCTTTCGCGCGTGGTGGAGGCCGTTACAGAGTTTATTACCCATCAAAAATAAATTATGCTTTATACGTAGATTCGCGCAAGAAAATCCGCAAACTATTTTGTCGTGCAAACCAGCCAAAATTTACCGCCTCTTACTTCCCCAGGTAGAGCAGCGCCAGCAGGAAAATCCACAGCCCGTCCATGAAATGCCAGTAATACGAAGTAATTTCGGCGGCGTGAGAAAGCAAGATATTTGCCTTTTCAAACCTGCGAAATGAAACGTACAGCAACGCTCCAACTCCGCCGAGAAGATGGATGGCGTGCGCGCCCGTGAAAATGTAAAAGAAACTGCTCGCCTGGTTGCTGGCAATGTATACGCCTTGGGCTACGAGCTGACGCCAGGCAATCAGTTGTCCGGCGACAAAAAGGAAGCCCAGGCTCGTGGTGACCAGCCAGAGCTTCCGAAAACCGCTTAGGTCTGCAAGAGAGAGACGGCGCCGCGCCGTTTCGAGCGTGAAACTGCTCCCGAGAAGAACGCAAGTGTTCAACCAAAGAATGCGCGGAAGGTGCACGGTCACCCACACGTCGCTGCCGCGCCGCAGAACGATGAAGGCGCTGCTGAGGGCCATGAAGAACATCAGGATGGACACGAGAGCGATCGCAATCCCCGTGGAGTAGCGTCTCGGCGATGGGGCCCGCTTACGGCGCCTGCCGTGATCATCATCATCGCCGCCATCCCCGCCTGCCGGGGGCGTTCCGCCGCCTCCTCCGCCGGTGTTTTCAATGATGAGTTCAATGTCTGGAGTTGCGGTTGTGCCCGGCATGGTGATCCTCCTTCTCCTCCAGTTAGCGAGCCTTGACCACCTGCTCCGGCGCAAGGTGCTGCGGCACGAAATCTTCGGCTACACCCGGCACGCTGAATTCGTAAGCCCCACGATACACCACCGGCTCGCTCGGGCCAAAATCATCGGCGGGTGTAGGCGATCCGACGCTCCATTCGAGTGTGGTGGCGCGCCAGGGGTTGCATTCCGCCACCTTTTCTCCGCGAAAAAGGCTCCAAAGGAAATTGATGAGGAACAGTCCCTGGGCAAGAACGGTGAGGAGCGTGGCGACGGTGATAAAAATGCGAAGCGACGAACCCGCCGCGACAACTGCGGCCAATTGCCTGCCCGATGAAACGCGCGAATGCGTCATCAGGCCGAGCCAGTGCATGGGCATGAAAACAAAATAGACCCCGGCAAAGGTGAGCCAGAAATGGATCTTGCCGAGCGGTTCATTGAGCCGACGGCCAAAGAGTTTCGGAAACCAGAAAAACAGCGCGCCAAGAATGGCAAAGGTCGCCGCCACTCCCATGACGAGGTGGAAGTGGCCGGTGATGAAGTCGTCGCTGACGGCCGCGGAGGCAAGATCATGACGCGCGAGGAAAATCCCGGAGAGCCCGCCGGCCAGGAAAAGTGAAATGAAGCCAAGCGCAAACAACATCGAGGTGTTGAGCTGAATTCGCGCGTTCCACAGCGTCCCGAGCCAGCTGATCAGGAGGATCGTGGCGGGCAGGCCAAGCGAGGAGGCAAGAAGCGAAAAGACGAGAGGCGAAAAGGGGTTCATGCCGCTCGAAAACATATGCTCGCCCCAAACGCAAAAACCAAACAGGCCCACGCCGCACAGCGCCAGCACCACCAAGCGCTCCATCCAAACGGGCTTGCGCGAAAACGTGGAAATCAGATGACAGGTGAGCCCAAAACACGGAAGCATGGCGACATAGACTTCGGACTGCGCGAAAAACCAGAAGAGGCGCCGCCAAAGCACGGGCAGAGCG
>DASPYR010000175.1:0-10811 GCA_035636675.1 Rugosimonospora sp.
ACAATCGCGCCACCGGAAGCTTCATTCTGATCGATCCGCTCTCCAATGCGACCGTAGGCGCAGCGATGATACAGGGCGGCGTCACGGCACGGCCCGGGGGATCAATTGCGTCAGACCCGACCGCGGATGCGGCCTGGAGCAAACCCGTAGCAGCCGAAGATCGCTACGAGCGCCACGGGCACCTGCCCGCGCTGATCTTCGCGGATACGCGCCCCGAGCTGTCCGTATATCTCGAACGCGCCCTCTTCGCCCAAGGTTTCCAGGTCTTGAATCTTTCAGGCGCCGAAACGACAACTCACGATCCGCAAACGCTGCTGAGCCTTGCGAGTTCGCTGGGATTGGTTGTGATTCTCTCGGCGTCGTCGATGGACTCTGGTCGCAAGGTGCAGTGGAGGAGAATTGCAGCAGACGGGGACTTCGGCCTGGTTTTCGATTTGGCAGCGCACAACCTGCCCGCCGATGATCAGGAAGCTTTGGCGGCGGTGCTTACGCTGCTTGCGCCCGTGCTCCTGCAACCGAAGCGGGATCAGATCGATTGAATCAGGACTCGCACACGAAGTGAGGAAGGAATGCTCGCGCTCGAACGGCAAGTGATCGAACTGCAAGATGAGGCCGAAGGCTGGGACCTGAAGGTGCTGCTGCAATGGGGCCTTTCCGAATTCGGCCAATCCCTCGCCATCGCAGCAAGTTTAGGAGCCGAGGACGTGGTGCTCATCGATCAGGCGTCCAGGCTCCGATCCGAATTCCGCGTGTTCACACTGGACACCGATTTCCTCTTCCCCGACACCTATGCGCTGATCGATCGGATCGAAAAACGTTACGGAATCCAGGTGGAGCGCACGCACTCCGACCTGACCCCAGCCCAGCAGGCGGCGCGCTATGGCGAAGCCTTATGGGCTTCGCAGCCGGATCAATGCTGCCAATTGCGAAAAGTGGAGCCGCTCAAGAAAAAACTTTCAGGCCTGAGAGCATGGGTTACAGGTGTTCGCCGCGATCAGGCACCCACGCGTGCGCAGACGCGAAAGCTGGAATGGGACGCAAAATTTGGTCTGTTGAAGCTCAATCCGATCGCGGACTGGAATTGGAAGCAGGTCTGGGAATACATCCGCGCCAACAACGTGCCCTATAATCCGTTGCACGACCAAAATTATCCGAGCATCGGTTGCACGCACTGCACGCGCCCGGTGCGGCCGGATGAGGACCCGCGGGCGGGCCGCTGGTCCGGATTCAACAAGATCGAGTGCGGCCTGCACGTGAAAGATCCACTTAGTTCCACGTAGCAGCGGGAGTTCTCCAGCCTGACGAACGCGATTGCCGTCCGGTTCGCGTCCGCGGTTGCCTTCAGAACCTCAACACGCGGGAAGGCCCCATTTGCCGACTCCCGTCAGACCGCCTCCACGATCGGCGGTGGGGCTTCGGCTTTCGCCGCCGCCGCAACCGCACCCACGATGAGCAACGCCGGCGCAGGCGGCGCGGGCACGCTCGTAAGAGATGCCAGATCAGTTCGATAAATTGATTCCTGCGGCCCAGAGGCCTGCGAGACAATCAGGCAAGCTGTCTCTCCGGAGATACCCGCGTCCCGCAAGGCGCGCGCGAGGCGCTCGTAGTTGCTTCCCGGCATATAAATCACCAGCGTGGCGCCGGTGCGAGGCACGGACTTCAAATCGCGTTCAAATTCGCCTTCTCGGCGGTGAGCACTGAGGAAGATGATCTGAGAAGCGGCGCGCCGATCTGTCAGCGCAATTTGCGCGCTGGCTGCCGCGGCGGAAGCTGCCGTCACGCCCGGGATGACTTCGAAATCCACTCCCGCTTCGCGCACGGCGGAAATCTCCTCACCGGCACGGCCGAAAATCAATGGATCGCCTCCCTGTAGCCGGACCACTCTCTTTGCCGCGGAGGCATATCCGATTAGAAGCGCGTGAATTTCTTCTTGCGTGATCGATTTCGCGCCGCAACGTTTTCCCACGTTGCACAAGATTGCGCCGGCCGGCACGATGCTCAAAATCTGCGGAGAGACCAGCGCGTCGTGCAGAACGACGTCTGCCGATCGCAGGACGCTCCAGGCTTTCCGGGTCAGCAAGTCGGGATCGCCGGGCCCCGCACCTACGAAATAGACTCTGCCCAGAGCACTCTCGTCGGCAGATTTTTCCCGTGCTTGGAAGTCCGCAAAGGCGCGCTCGCCCGAAAGTTCTTTCAGAATCGCGCGCCGGCTCTCGGGAGAAATGTCGGCCTGGAATAGCTCCCGGCGCTGCTGGCCGATCTCCTCAAGCCAAGGCCCGTACTCGGGCCCAAACCGCTCTTCGAGCTCGCGGCGCAACCGCTGCGCGAGAAAGGGAGAATGTCCCCCTGTGGAGATGGCCAGCTGCAACGCGCCGCGCCGCACAACTGCGGGATAATAAAAGTCGCAGCGCTCCGGCTCGTCCACGGCATTGCACAAAATCCCCGCCTGCTGGCAGCGCCCGAAAATCTCTTCGTGCAATTCGGCGGAATTCGTCGCGGCAACCACCAAAAAGACCCCAGCGAGATCCGACGGCAAAAACGGGCGCTCGTCCCACACAACTCGGCCCGCGATGGCAGCCTCGCGGATTCCCGGGGCGGCTTCCGGCGCAACCACACGAACTTCTGCGCCGCAACGCAGGAGGCCTTGCATCTTGGCTTCGGCCACAAGACCGCCGCCGACGATCAAGCATCGCCGTCCCGCGAGCTTCAGGAATAAGGGAAATAGCTCATCCATTATGGTTGCTCGTCAACGTCACCGCGCGTTTGCCTTGCAGTTGCAACAGAATGCGCTCCATGCCCATGCGCCAAAACAAAAAACCCACCGGCCAGTCATCCTGGCGGTGGGCTTTGCTCGCTTAGATTGCAGGTATGCTAAACGAGCAACCTCCCGCCGCCAGAAGGCACACAACAACAGGCGCTACAGACCGCCTTGCAAGCCTTCTGCCAGCAAATCAACATACATGCATTCTAGTTTCGGTGGATATGCGAAGTCAACGCGTTCGAGCTCCGCCGCGCAGGGCCACTGATTTCAGAACACATCCTTTGGCGCGCGCCGCTGTATCCCTAAGCTTCGCTGCTGCCCGGCCCGCAAATCATGGCATAGCGCCATTTGCCTGAGTAAGATAGGAGGCTATCTCAGTGGGCCGCGCGCCGGGCGGAGATAGCATCGATGCACACCTTCATTGGAATTCTCGGCTTTGCGCTCCTCGTGGCGATTCTTTGGGACGCCTTCGAGAGCGTAATTCTGCCTCGCCATGTGCGGCGCTCCTTCCGTATCGCTCGGTTTTTCTTCCGCACCGCGTGGACGATCTGGTCCGTTATAGCGGCCTACATTCGCACTCCCAAGCGCCGGGAAGGATACCTGAGCTACTTTGGCCCGCTTTCGCTGCTTCTGCTCATTGGCTTTTGGGCGCTGGCGCTGGTTCTGGCGTTTGCCATGCTGCAGTGGGCCGCCGGATCAGCGCTGGCTTCAACTGAAAACCCGAGTACATTCCGCACCGACCTCTATTTCAGCGGCACAACTTTCTTCACGCTGGGATTGGGCGACATCACGCCTCAGAGTTCGGGAGCGCGAATCCTGTCCGTGATTGAGGCAGGGACAGGCTTCGGCTTTCTCGCGCTCATCATTGCCTATTTGCCCACGCTATACGGCGCCTTTTCACAACGCGAAGTGAGCATCTCTCTGCTCGATGCGCGCGCCGGTTCGCCTCCCACAGCTTCCGAACTGCTCCGCCGCCACGGCCCGGAACGAATCCAAAATGGCCTCGCCCACTACCTCCGCGACTGGGAAACATGGTCGGCGCAATTGATGGAAACACACCTGACCTATCCCTTTTTGTGTTTCTTCCGGTCGCAGCATGACAATCAATCCTGGGTCGCCGCGTTCACGGCCATCTTAGACACCTGCGCGCTTCTAATCGCCTATGGCGAGGGCGAGACGAAATGGCAAGCGCAGCTCACTTTTGCCATTTGCCGCCATGCCGTAGCCGACCTGGCACAGATTTTCTATGTCGATTCCCGCATGCCCGACATGAACCGCCTGCCACCTCAGGACCTGCCCAAGGTACGCAGCCTGCTGGTTCAGTGCGGAGTACCAGGCTGTACCGAAGCGGGTGACGCAAAGCTCAAAGAATTGCGCCGGCTTTACGAACCCTACCTCAATGGGCTCTCCCGACTGCTGTTGATGCCGCTTCCGTCATGGGGAGTGGAAACGCCGGTGGGCCAGGAGAATACGGTGTGGGGCCGAATTACCTCGAGAGCGACGCGTTCCGTAGAACCAGAAGAGGTGGAGACCGATCATTTCTAGTGCCGTTCCAACTATTTTGGCCAAATGGCTGGAGGTGCGATCAACTACTCCTATGTTTTGTTGGAGTGACCAGGAGGGGAGATTCTACCTCGGCAGCACAGGGGACTTGCGAGCACGATGCCAGAAGCACAACTCCGGCGCGGTACGTTGCCCGGCTTATCGCCGGCGCTGGCGATGAATCTACAGCCTCGCTTCTTGGCTGAAATTCGTAGCAAAAGGTTGGAACGGCACTAGCGGCTTGCCACACCCATGCGGCGAAATCGCGGAGGGAAACCTCAGATCCCCGGCAAAAGGCATCGGGCGACCTGAGCTACAAAACCGGGTTGTTACTTTTCGAGATCCGTTAAACAGTTCGCCACGCATTTCGAGGCGGCCACTTCGACCTCCGCCTTTTTATTACTGGGCACCTTGCTCGCCGCTTCGGGCACTGCGACTAAGGACTGCGGCCCATCGGCAAGGTCAAACGTGCACTCGAAGGCGGCGGACCGCACAGATCTCTCCATGCACGATCGGCCATCCAACGCAGAGTCGAGGCTGTCCGGTTTTCCGAGCAGTTCTTCGGCCACTCGCGATGGCACGATAGCGACAGTCATCGGAACGGGAGAATTGACCTTGACGCTAAAAGGCTCGCCATCCCGTTCTGCCCTGATCCCATCGTAAGATTTCGGCGCTAACGTCAGCTCGTATGTCTCTTTGAGTTCGCTGATCCACTGGTATCGCGGCGGGTTGCAGTTCTCCACGCAAGCCCAGCGGTAATACTGAATGTGAATATCGTTAGGGGAGACGAACTCGCGCACGGTACCGTGCTCGGTAAGCGGCGCCCCAAAACCTGTCACGGCGGTTCGCTCGCTACTGCGCTCGTCACGGAGGACGAGGGTCATGGAACGGCCCGGCGGGACGTCGCATACATAAGTTGTCTTGGTAATGTGTTCTCGAATGCAGCGGAACGTGACGCGGGGCAGGAGCTCGGGATGCCGGATCGTCTCACTCCATTCTTCGGCTGGCGCCATCTCCACGGTTACCGGTTCCTGGGCGTCGATATCAGCGTGGACATTCCCGGCCTGATCGCCCGGCTTGAAAACCCGTCCCGTGTGGTAATCGGCCGGGTCCAGCCGGGCGCTTTCAGCGCTTGCCGCCAGCCAGTCGAAGGTGGACTCCTGGGCACCCCAGATCCGAGCCGCGCCAAAACTCAACCCAAAGACGAGTGCAAACGCGAGCAAGCTCTGCTTTTCGAGTGTTTTGGAATTCATGGCTCGGACGCTCCAGCTATGATTGGATTCCTACTTTTTCCGAGAAGAGCAGCGAGACAGATAGCTCTTTTGCCATTGTACTAGTACCTAGCTGGTGAAGGGAATTCCGAAGGACAGGTGTGCGGTTAGTATCAACCAGCTAATCAGGGGCAAGAAATGGCGGCTTCGAACTGAAACCCAGGTTAGCCGGCGACTCTACACGCAGAGCCCCATCTTTGCAAGATCCCGCTCCGGCACCGAGGCAATCGCCCAGGCGCTCCAGGCGGCGTTTTGCCCAAAGGCTTTGACGCATAGACCTCTCTGACACATGCAAAGTCCCCTGGTACGAAAGTACTGGCACGGGAGAATTCCGCCCTAGAACAATCGGTCCATTGCCGTTGAGCTGTAACTCCTTGAGAATAGACCCACATCACAACTCGAGGATGGCATGACTGAAGAGAACCGCATCGAAAGATTGGGGACGGTAAACGTTACCGAATGGGTCGAAGACCGCCGCCGCACAGAGCGCGTGCCAGTTTCGTTACCCCTTTGTGTGTGCTCTTCTAACGGCGAGATCGATAAGGTTGAAGAAGTTTCTACGACCTTAAACGCCTGCCGCGACGGGTTGTACTTTGCGACCAAAGTTCCATCCTACAAAGTTGGCATGTCCCTCGTAGTTACTTTCCCCTACTCGCATGCCACCGAACGTAACGTGCATTTCTTTGGCAAGGTCGTGCGGATCGATGCGTTATCGGATGGCAGCTTCGGCATTGCTGTCGAGCTGGTGATGACCCTCGTTAACAAACAAAAGCGACGTCCTGTCTCGGTGGAATTCTGACCGCGCGGTGATCCCTGGCATGAGAAGTCACGGCTGTTATGACCGAGTCTGCCTATAGCCTACATTTAAGGTCAAAATAATCTATCGCAAGGAGGCCTTGAATGCGCAATGTCCCGCCAGCTCCGCTCGAAGAGCGTACCTCTTTCGAGCACGTGAGCCTACCGCCTCTGGTTACAAGCGGGCAAAGAGCGCCGGAACCGAGCGCTTCACAATGTCGCTCTCTGATTCCAGTATCGAATATGCCGCTTGCCTTCCCTCCGCCGCCGGACGTAGAATCCGGTCCTCCATGGGAATAGCCTTGAGCATCGCCGATGTTCTTGTCCTTTTGGCCATCGTGATTAGTGCTTCGCGTTGGGTCTGGAGACAACAATCACAGGGTTTTGGTCCCTTACTCTTATCGGTTTGCATCACGCTGGCATTGCTAGTTTTTGCGCTGGTCTCCTTCACGGCGGCGTATGGAGTCGCCGAGAGTTCCTCGTTGGGCCGGGGAGTTTTACTTCTGTTCCTTGTGGTAACTGCAATCGTCGCCCGCTTCTCCTGGGCGAAGAGGCCCGTCCAGTAGTCTGTCCCGCCTGGGATTATTTCGGAGTGTCGCCTAACTCTCGCCAAATAAGGGCTCGATCGTTTATGACGCACCAACTGTCTGACGAAATGTATTCGGGAAGCAAGGAAATGGGGTACGCGGAGATTCGGCTTGAAACACAAGAAAGCAGCCGCGGCAATGAGGCCGTTTGGCCTCGCGCTTGGGACAATTAATCTCGGGCCGAAAGGACTACGGTTGACGGCTGGCGGACTGCCCCGGGGCCGTAGCATTCTTTACGTTCCCCGGAATAGGAAAGACCAAGTAGGGATTGTTGGCGTCCCACATCTTGATCTGGATGTCCAGCACCGGCGAGCCGCCCTGTTTCTGGACGATGCGGCCGGGGGATTTAATGTCGGTCAGGATTTCGCCATGGTCGGCATAGTCGGAATATTCTGTCTCTCTAACAAGGTCGCTGAACGCTGGATTATCGGTCTGAGCTTCGACTTTGGTGACAAAGTTCTTTGCGTCCAGAGTCGCCTTTACGGTGATCCCCGCAAGCTCGCCGCTCAGGGGGAAGGTAATAACCGTGGCCCCGTTCTCGGTCGATGACTTGGCCTTGTCGCCAGCAGCTATCGCGGCTTTGACGACGCCGTAGGGGAGAATCCAGAGCTGAAGGAGCCGGTTTTTGACCGCGCCCATCGCTGGAGTCGCGGTGCCCTTTCCCGGCTCCAGGCCGGCGCCTATCTGGGACTCATTCCACGCATAGCTATCGCGTACCGTTTGAATTGTATGCTGGGGGGCCGCCCCATCCGAGTTCGTAGGCGTCATCTCCACACGCATGGCTGTGGGATTGTAACCAAGCGCCGCATGATATTCGGTCTTAACCGCCGTTCTGGGCACGCCCGGCTTGCTTGGATCCGCGACGTAAGCGGTACCGCTACCCCAAAATTCCATTCGGTTGACCACATCGACTTCCGGAAGCCCGGCGCCTCCCGGTCCCCCGGTTCGAGGCATGCCCAAAGCGTCTGCGGCAGCCTTGATGGTCTTGGCGACGTCGGGCCCACCGGTGGTACCGGCGTTTGCCTTGGCCTCTCCGCTCTGCGCAGTGGCGTTCTGGAACGCAAGCGCTGCAATCGCTGCGACGATCAATCCTCGCACCACCTTGGCTTGTATCGGCATGCCGCCTCCTTAACGATGGAACCTGCCGGGCAATGCTCCCGGCGATAAAGAACGATTTAGTGATGTTCTTTGGTAACGGCGTGAGCCAGATCCCTCTCGCTGCAGGGCAGCGATTCCGGCAACATCGCCTTGGGATTAGGATTGAGAATTTGTATGCGAGGCGTGGTTGTCCATGGCTCCAGCAATACGTCCGGATCTTCAATGGTCGCGGTCCAGGTCAGCGTGTTTCCGTCGCGTTTAAATCGTTCGATGACGTGCATATTTTCGCTATGGAAATAGCCGCCGAGTTGGTCGATCCAAGTGGAGGAATTGAAGCCCCAGGAGTCAACCACCAGCGTGTCTCCATCCCAGTAGCCGATGCCCTCTCCGTTGTAGGTCCCGTCCAAATCCTGCAAGGACGTGTGCTTGCGGCCATCGAGAGGAATCATGCGGTAGGCCGTTTGCGTAGCGATCAAGCCGCCCTGGCCCGGATAGATGAAGACCAAATAGTTGGGGTACTGACCGATATAAGAGGGACTGCCCACCCGAGGAACACCCGCTGGCATGCAATTATTGGAGGGATCTTCTTCGTTGGCGTTCGCGTCCAACTCCTTCACCATCTCCCAATACTCAGGCTTATAGATGGGCCTGCTGGAGCCCATCCTGCGCAGGAGCGTGGCCGCACGTTCGTTCTGCTCCCCATTCTGTCTTTTGGGTTTCGCCAGCGGCCAAGTAGCAATCTTAGCGCCGCTGAGCACGTCATAGGTGGAGTGGTTGTTTTCCACCGCGATGCCTTCGTTGTGCATCTGGTTGGGGATGCCTAACAGGTTGTCCGCCATGCCATTCCACACCCCCGTAAAATCCGGATGTCCATCGGGTGTCCGCGGCGTAACACCGGTTGGCGCCGGTCTTACGGTGACGGAATGGTCCATGCGCGGCGCCCCTTCCTGGGCACCAACCGCGGCAGGGAGCAAGCACAGCGCTGAAGCCAGCGCAACGAGCCTAGCGTATCCAAAATAGCCCATAATCGCTCAATCTCCTTTTTCACCTAATTGTCGTTAGGGTCTTCCCCGCCGAACTTGAAATCACGTCCATCTGCGAGCTTCAATTCCCGCAGCGCGCCATTACTCGAGCCATCTCTCGCTGGCAGCGCCGAAACGGTTACTTCGTCCCCGGGCTTCAAGCCACCCCGGTCAGCCCTGCTCATCCCGGCCCTGCGGAGAGCGGCCTGCCCGCCCAACTCGAAAGCCCACTTTTGAACCTTGCCGTCAGCACCTTTTACATCCACGGTCAAATACGAATGGGGATTAATCCATTCCACCTTGGCCACCGTTCCCGTGACGGTAATTGTCTTGTGAATATCAAACACCGCTTGAACCGAATGGTGCGCCGACAAGGGTTCCGCAAAAGCCAAGGCAAGAATCCACAAAGCACTGGTTACCCGCAAGCGCATGATATGGCCTCCTCGATGCAGGTTAGACGTACAAAAGCCCACGGCTGTTCCAGGAAAAGAACTCGCTCCCCGCATCCGGCAGTGACGCTGTTATACCAAATTCGTAGCAAAGCGACTAGAATCCTGACAGCGCATTTTGCTGCCGAGACTTTGTCATGCAGCCACGAACAATCTATCGCGCGGCGGGAGTCTGCGTTCTGTTTGGCGCAGTCCTCCTTTTTGCGAACTCTAATCATTCGGATTACCAGACGTCGGTCGCCAAGTGGCGTCAGAGCTACGAAGCAAGCCTCAAGGCGGACGACGGGTGGCTGACGGTCGCGGGTCTTTTCTGGTTGCATGAGGGGGAAAATCGCTTCGGTGCGGACCCTCTGAATGACATTGTTTTGGCTCCAGACGCCGCCCCAGCCGAGGCCGGGTCGTTCCTTTTTCACAATCGCAAAATTATCGTACAAGTGCGACCCGGTGTGCCCATCACGCTCAATGGCAAACCCGCGCAATCGGCAGAACTGCATCCCGATTCACCGTCCGACCAGTTACAGCTCGGCGATTTGACGCTATACGCTCATGCAAGCGGAGAGCGGTTTGCTATTCGGCTTCGAGACAAGAACAGCAAGCTGCGCAAGGAGTTTACCGGCTTGCATTGGTTCCCCATAGACGAGTCCTACCGGGTGAAAGCGCGTTATGTGCCTTACGCTCCGCCAAAGCAGGTGGAAATTCAAAATGTCCTCGGTGATTTCGATAAAGGGGCAATCTTAGGCTATGCGGCTTTCTCTCTGCGCGGGCAGGAGTATCGTCTGGAGGCCACCGAAGACGAGCCCGGGAAGTTGTTTTTTGTATTCCGGGACCTGACCAGCGGCAAGGAAACCTATCCTGCGGCGCGGTTCCTGGATACAGATCTCCCGCAAAATGGCAGCGTGGTGCTGGATTTCAACGAGGCTTACAACCCGCCTTGCGCCTACAATCCATACACGACGTGCCCGCTGCCAACACCTCAAAACCGGCTGCGAGTGGAGATCCGCGCGGGCGAAAAAATATACGCGCGTGAGCACGTCCAATAGCAGGTAGCAAGTAGGCTCTAACGGCGCGTTCGGTTCCAGCGGCAAAGTATGCGAAGACTTGCCGAACTTGCGCCGGCTGCTTCGGCTCGCCAGTTTGGCAGCAGGAAACCGAGGATCTTGCCCGGCTCCCTGCCGCCAATATCGGCTACCAAATCATCTTCAGCGCAAACTGTATCTCACGCA
Organism: Rugosimonospora sp.; assembly: GCA_035636675.1. Classification (GTDB taxonomy): domain Bacteria; phylum Acidobacteriota; class Terriglobia; order Acidiferrales; family UBA7541; genus Palsa-189. The sequence goes on from DASPYR010000175.1 coordinate 10,749, forward strand.
TATCTACCTGGGTCTTAGTGAGCGTGCCGAAATTCGAAGCCGCAGCAGATACGCTCCGAGAGA
>DASPYR010000176.1:0-4310 GCA_035636675.1 Rugosimonospora sp.
GTCTTCCCGCCCGAATATAGCTACAAGCCGGGCGATCAGCGGCGCGACATTCAGGAAGGCTGGTGGATCGTCACCAAATATAACTGTATGGGATGCCACCAAATTGCCGTCGGGGAGAAAAGCGCTTTGCAGACGCTCCCGATGTACCAGGGAGAGAACAAAGCCAACCTGCCGCCCGTGTTGACCAGCGAAGGCGCGCGCGTCGATCCCGCCTGGCTGATGCGCTTCCTGGCGAATCCCGCGCTCAGCGCCACGGACACGAACCGCAACGGCGTGCGCTCGTATTTGCAGGTGCGCATGCCGACGTTTAGCTTCTCCGATGACGAAATCCAGAAGCTCGTGCGCTTCTTCGCCGCGCTCAGCGCGCAGCAGAGCCCATATATTGCGCCGAAGCAGGAGTTGTTGACGACCGCCGAGCGCGATATGGCGCGCCAGCTCTTCACCAGCAAAACGGCGCCGTGCCTGAAGTGCCATGCAACGGGAGACTCTGCACACGACAAGAATGCCTCGGCTCCGAACTTCCTACTGGCGCGCGAGCGGCTGAAACCCGCTTGGACAGTGCGCTGGATCACCGATCCGGCTAAAATCATTCCCGGCACGGCAATGCCTTCGGGTTTGTTCCGCCGCGAGGAAGATCGCTGGGTGTTTGCCGGACCCTTGCCGGCAAGTTTCCATGGGTACGGCAAGGACCACGCCGATCTCCTCGTGCGGTACATGTTCCAGCTCACGCCGGAGGAACAGCGCGCACTCGTCGGACGCGCTTCGGCCGCGGCTGGGGCGGGGAAGTGAGTCTGTGTGACAACCACTGTTTTGCAGGAGGGCACGGCTTTAGCCGTGCCGTAACTCGCGCAAAATGAAGGCGGCTTTAGCCGCTGAAGCAACTCTTTTTGAGTTCTCACACAGACTCGGGGAAGTGACCCGCTAGTTGGGGCCGGCGGCGTAGCGCTTCGCCGGCTGAAGATTCGGTTGAAAATCTGCTCCAACAGGAGAGGGGGGATCACGCAATGAAAGCTCGTTTCTGGGCCAGCTTGGCGTGTCTGTCCGGCTTAGCCCTGGTTCTTGTGAGTTGCGGAAAGAAGGAAGAGAGCGCGGAGAACGCCCAGGCCGGGCAACCCGCGGCTACACCCATCGACATGTCCACGGTCGGCTCGGTCAGCGGAGCCGTGAAGTTGGAAGGGCCGGCGCCGAAGCCGAAGAAGATCAACATGGGAGCCGACCAATTCTGCGCCAGCGTCCATCCGGGCGGCGGCGCTACGGAAGAAGTCGTTACCGACGCCTCCGGCGACCTTGCAAACGTGATCGTTTATGTCAAGGAGGGTCTGGGCAACCGGACCTTCGACACGCCGAAAACGCCTGTCGAGCTCGACCAAAAAGGCTGCATGTACTCGCCGCACATCGTGACGCTGATGGCCGGCCAGACGTTTGATGTCAAAAACGCCGACCAGACGACGCACAATATCCATCCGGTGCCAAAGAACAACCGTGAATGGAACAAGTCGCAGGCGCCCGGCGCACCGGACATTTCGGATACCTTCGCGCGAGAGGAAGTCGCCATTCCCGTGCAATGCCAGGTTCATCCCTGGATGAAGAGCTACATCGCCGTCTTCAAGCATCCGTATTTCGCCGTGACCGGCGCGAAAGGCAGCTTCGACATTAAGAACCTGCCCCCGGGCACATACACACTCGAGGCCTGGCATGAGAAGTTCGGCGTCTCCGACCAAACCGTCACAATCGGCGCCAAAGAGGCCAAGACCGTGACGTTCAACTTCAAGCCCGCCACCGGCGGCGACTGAGCTTCCAAATTTTGCCCGTGGCCCGGAGGCGCGATTGCTGCGCCTCTGGGCCGTGGTTATAATTTTTCGGGCCACTTTTCATGCAACCTCCTTATCATCAAGCCGTTCATCGGTTCGCGCTGTTTCTCGTCGCCTGCACGCTCTTGCTGTTGATTGCAGGCGCGCTCGTCACCTCGAATGAGGCGGCGCTTTCTGTGCCCGATTGGCCGCTCTCCTACGGAACGCTGCTGCCACCCATGGTCGGCGGCATCGTATTTGAAGATTCACACCGCAAGATTGCCGGCGCGGTCTTGCTTCTCACCCTGATTCTGGCCATTTGGCTTTGGCGTGCGGAGCAGCGCCGATGGATGCGGTGGCTCGGTGTTGCTGCCTTTGGGGCGGTGCTTGGACAAGCCGTTCTGGGCGGATTGACGGTCCTTCTCAATCTGCACTATGGAATGCCGGTCGCGCACGCCTGCTTGGCGCAGATTTTCTTCGGAATCGTTGTGAGCATTGCGCTGTTCACCAGCAATTGGTGGAACGCCGATCACCCGCGACTCGAAGACAGCGGCTCGCCATCGGTCCATTCGTTGGCCTTTCTCAATGCCGGCGTGATTTTTCTTCAGGTCGTTCTTGGCGCAGGCTTCCGCCACAAAGACATCCCCATCTGGCCGCACCTTGTCGGGGCCGGGGCGGTCTTGGCGACGGTGACGTGGACGGGGGCGGCGCTGCGCCGGCGCTTCGAGCAGTCGCGTGAAATGCGCCTGGCGCGGATTCTGCTACACTCGATTTTTGGCATGCAATTTTTGTTGGGCATCGGCGCCTTGTGGTCGCGGATGAGTACGGCGAACGCGCCGCAGCCCCTTCCGGTCACGATTGCATTCACGGTGGCCCACACGGTCGTCGGCGCTCTCCTGTTCGCCTGCGGCGTGGGCGTTATTTTGGTCTGCCGCCGCCTCGTGCCGTTTCAACTTTTTGAAGCTAATTCTCTTCTTCACAGAGAAGAAGCGGCAGGGAGGAATGGACCGCGGGGTATTTAGCTCGCCTGAGGCGAGTTTGAACGGCACTCGTCCCGCGCAGCAGGGAAGTGGTGGCGCGAACCCCGGAGCAGGCGGCACTCTCATGAGCACGATTCACACGACAGACATCACCCTGGGCAACCGTGCGAGCGCTTACGTCGCCCTTACGAAGCCGGATGTGTCCTTCTTGGTAGTTCTTACGACCGCAGCGGGCTACTACATGGGCGAGCGCGGCCCCATCGGCTGGCTGCACATGATTCATACCGTCTTCGGTACGACGCTTATCGCCGCCGGAACGGCCGCGCTCAACCACTGGATCGAGCGGGATTCGGACGCGCACATGCGCCGGACGGCTTCGCGGCCCTTGCCCAGCGGCCAACTGGAACCGGCGCGGGCGCTGTGGTTTGGCGTGACGCTTGCGGTCGCTGGCGCGCTCGATCTCTGGTACACCGCGGGGCTGCTGGCGGCGGGGCTCGGCGCCGCCACGTGTCTCGGTTATCTGTTGGGATATACCCCGCTCAAGAAGCGCACGGTCTGGGCCACCTTTGTTGGAGCGTTTCCAGGTGCGATTCCCCCGATGATTGGCTGGGTGGCTGCCGCGGGGCGGCTCGAGCGCGGCGCGTGGCTCCTCTTCACAATCCTCTTTCTGTGGCAGTTTCCACACTTCTACGCCATTTCGTGGATGTACCGCGAAGATTACGCGCGGGCAGGGATTCAAATGTTGCCGGTGGTGGACCGCAGCGGGACGCGCACCTTCCGGCAGATTCTCTTGGCGGCATCGGCGCTCGTCGCGGTTAGCTTGCTGCCCGCCGTCGTGGGCCTTGCCGGCGTGCGCTATTTCTTCGGCGCGCTGGTGATCAGCACGGCGCTCGTGCAGGTGTGCCTGTGGGCTGCGGCGGCGAAATCCAACACGCGCGCAAAGTGGCTGATGCACGCGACCGTGCTGTACATCCCTTTGCTTCTTGGGCTGATGGTGTACGACAAGCTGCCCCGTTAGCAGGAATCTGTCTTGGGGAGGGACAGAATGAAGATCTTGCGGGAAAGCCTCGGGCTCGCGCTCATCTGTCTGAGCCTGATTGCCGCGGCCGTGTGGGGGATTGTGGAAGCCTTCACGACGCGCATCGAACTGAATATTGACGGCATCCTGATGGTCTGTGTCGGACTGCTGATCGGAGGACTTTTCTCTTTGATGCTATTCGTTATTGCTCGCGAGCAAGGATGGCTCCCCGTGCGCCACAAGCAAAGCGAGAGCGCCGCAACCACGGCCTCGACGGAGACGCCGAGGACCTCCATGCCGGCTGCGCCAAAGGCGGCCGCGCCATCCTCCCCCCAATCCAAATCGCCAGCGCAGGAAGCGAGGTAGCGTGCGGTTGTTTCTCGCCGTACCCCGGCCTCATGTTTGACCAGGCAGCCTTGAATGCTTCTCTCAATGCCTTGAGCGCTGCGTTTCTCGCCAGCGGCTACGTCCTGATTCGGCAGCGGCGTATTGCCGCGCACAAGGCCTGTATGATTTCAGCCT
>DASPYR010000177.1:0-13436 GCA_035636675.1 Rugosimonospora sp.
GTGAATTTTAGGAGTTTCAACCCGGCAGACGACGCTTTCCAACCACCATGGCCGTCTCCCAGATAGAGGTCGGGCCCGTTCGGCTGATCTCGGCCCCCGGCGTTCCCGTTGACCACGATATCCGGATGGCCATCCTTGTTCACGTCACCCAGGGCTAACGACTCCGCCGTCTGTTCCGGCAGCCGAAAGGTTGCTGGCCCGCCGCTGAAGCTTCCCTTCCCATCGCCATAATAGATGTAGGTCCCCCAGCGTTGAAAAGCCGCGACGAGGTCCAAGTGACCGTCGTGATTAAGATCACCAACGACGAGGGCACGCCCCGGCATCGTCGGCCCTGGCCGGGGCTCGGGAAGCCTCGAGTGGAGACTCCAGTTGCCTTTTCCGTCGCCGAAGTACACTTCGATCCCGACTTTTTCATACCCAACCAGGATCAGGTCCAGATGACCGTCCCCGTTGAGATCGGCGAGATGGGCCGCCACATAGCCGTCGTCTCCGTGAAGAATCTTTTCGGTGAACCCTCCCTTCCCGTCGCTCAGGAGGGTCTGGACGGTTCCAAAGTGGCTGGCCGCCACAATGTCTGGGAATCCGTCGCCGTTGATATCGCCCGTGGCGAGCGCGGCGTAGCCGATGTCGGTCCAGGTGGGCGCGGTTGGCGTGAAGCCGCCCTTGCCGTCACCGAGCCACATATGGAGAGCGGGCTTCGCGAGTCGAGCCGTCGCCACAAGGTCGAGATGCCCATCGCCATTGATATCGATGAGAAGGGGGTTAAAACGCCATTCCACACCTTGCCCGAGCGTCAAGGCCTGGACATAGGTGCGAGGTGGCAGCGTGGTTCCGACGAGGCCGGTGCAACCAACTGCGAGCCCGACCACGGTAAAGAACCTGAGAGCCCTCTTGCCGAACCGACGCATGCCGTTTCTCCCGTAGTTAACGGGGGGCTGGATGTCCAGCCCCCGTATCGGAGGAAGTGCCCCGGGTACGCTAGAACGGGACGAAGGTAGTGGGCACAGGCGTGCTGTCATTGAGGAAGGGGTACCCCCACTCGCGGGTGATGCCGATGTTGTTCGTTACGATCGTCGAGATGTCGCACGTGACAGTTGGGGCAGTTAGTAAGCAGCCGCCGAAGATGCCGGGGATCACACATGTGCTGCCAAAGGTGCAGTTGAATGCAGCGCAAGAGGGGCTGACCCCGCTGGAGCTGCTCACGCTGCAAGATGATCCTCCGAGGAACGTGCCCGTTGCTGATAGTGTCCCGGTCACCGTACCTACGACAGGCAGCGTGAACTCCTCTTCCCTCTCGACGACTCCAAGCAAAGTGACAGGACTGCCGTTTTGTACCGCGCCGGTGGACTTGACGAGGCCCTTCGTGCCAAAGTCAGTGTTCAGGTTTTGTCCTCCGGGCAGACTGTCCAGGCTAACCTTGCCCCAGCAGGTGAAGTTGGTGGCGGTCGAGATGGGGGTTTCGCCTTCGTTGTAGAAGTTGAGACCCACAAAGGTGGGAGTGTTCGGCAGGTTCGACTGCACATCCAGCGTGAGGAGGATCAGGGACGTCTCCCTTTCAGGGCTCTGATACGGGATAGATCCGTAGATCGTTCCTGTGACCTCCTTGTACATACTGCCGTCGAAGAGGAGGGGGCCGCTGGCCACGCCGATCTGGGTACCGGTCGCCGCGACTGCCTGGATGGGAATGGCGTCGTAAGCCACGGCCGAGAGACTGGATCCCAAGATGACCTCATCGCCGAGCAGCGCGTCAGCCGCGATTGGGTTGTTGGAAGGATCGGTCACCCAGACGATCAGATACCCGCCGCCACTTTCCTCCTCCGCTGGGTCGGAGGGGCAGTTTGGAGGTGCGGGAACGTTGGTGGTCCTGGGACCTATGTTCTCAGTGTTGAAGTTGATCGTCCCGTTGATCGTGGTCTGCAGGTTGAAGTCAACCTCTTGACAAACATTGCTTGCGTTGCCCCCGCAGACCCAGTGTGCGTGAAGGAAGACAGTCCCAACACCCGAGCAGTCGAAGTTCTTGGGGCAAGTCACGCTGATCTCGAAACGGGTCCTTGGGAGAATGCCCTGGTCGACGGTGGTGACGGTTCCTGTGTGAAACCTCGGGAAGACCAGGACGCTGCCCGGCTCCTCGGAGTCATTCAAGGTTGTTTGGTCCCATGCAGCCAACGGTTCAGCCACACAGACGGTCAGTACCACAATTAAAAAACCGCAAAGTCGCTTCATCTTTGATGCTCCTTTTAGTCGGGAAAGTTGAGCACGCTTGTTACAGGACCTCAAATCCTTGTGATCTCTGGCCTTCATCGAGCGTGGAAGGCTGCACATGGCCCAACTCCTCGATTGTTATCTTCAAAGATTTGAAAAACGCTGTCTATTCTCTAGATGGGTGCGTCAAGGGGGTTAGCCACTGGATTAGGCCAATTGGACTAAGTCGCCGGAGTAGGCAGCGGGGTTAGTCCGGGCTCGGGACGCGGGAGATTTCCAAGATAATGAGGAGGAGGCCAGGCAATTCACATCAGGAATTGCAGTCCGATTTTGTATGATCCATTGGTGGAAGTTTTCTGAGTCCAACGGACCTGCATCAGCGTGGGAATGGCGGCGCGAGTCCCCGGGACGACAATTTCACAGCGAACCAGGGATGATGCCGGAATCGACCGGTTGCCCAGGAGGCAGGCGCCGCCCTGACTGACATTCTGAATCCGGCCCCTGACAGCGGTCTTGGGGCCGTGCTGAGGAGTTCCCAGAGACGCAAGCTCGCTCGCCTGCAGTTTCCAGCTGCACGGGAATCGCGGATCGCGTCTTTGCGGCTGATGTTCTTCTCGCTTCATGTACGGATAATCCCGCGGTTACGCATCGGGGTCAATTATTCGAATGGGTTAGTCCAGACCTGCAGTAAGAAAGGAGAGGAAAGGAAGATCGAGCCACCACTACGGTTGGGTCATCATAATTTTTCCCACAACTGCCGAGCGGCACGACACTCCTGTCTTGATCATAATCAGCCGAAGAAAGACCTTCACTGTGTTGGAACTGACGTTCATCCGATTGGCAATCTCCTTGGTGCTCAGGCCTTGCAGCAAGTACGTCAACGCTTCTCCCTCGCGTTGCGAGAGATTAAATTGCTGGGAGACTTGCGACAAGCGGATCAATCCGGAGGGGCCTCGTTCGAGCAGGACGGCAATGCTGGGGTGACAAGGGCCTTTGCTGGGGACATCCACCAGGAAGGCCCGGCAAAAATAATGTCTCCTGCCAGACCGGAATTCGGTTACAAAAGGTGTGTCACCCAAGCGTTGCCCGCTTAGCAGGGTTGAGCGAACCTTTTCACCGAGGAGGACGTCCATGTGCCTTATTTTCGCCAGCTTTTCGGGATAACCAAGGATCTGAATCGCCTCGGCATTAAACGAGATGGGATTCAGTGAAGAATCCATCAGCAGGAGTCCGGCGACGGACCTGGATGGAGGCATCTTATTTCGAGTCAGCGATTCGTTTGCTTCACGGGCCGGAATCTTGTTCTTCAGGCTTCCGGGGGGGAGATCAACCCTCATGGTTGTTTCGTCCGGACTGTGCGAGAGCGTGTGTTCGCGGAACTCCGGGCGACGCGTAACCGCCGGTGAGGTATGGCCAGTGATCATCATCGTAACACCCCTCGTATAATTCTTAGGGTGCTTTTCCATCGCGAGCCTCCGGCTCGCGGGAACCACCTGGCTCACAAAATCGATCCCATCCTCCGTCGCAAAGTGCTTCATCTGTAAGAGTCCCCCATCAGCCTTTCGTAAGCCGGCTTCCCAGCGGCCGGTGGAGCTAAACCTCGCCCACTAAATAAGGGAATCTGGGGGCTGGAAAAATATAGGCAGGCGCGAACTAACTAACACTTTATTTGTCAGTTACTTTGCCGATTTTGAGTGACTTTGCCGACAAGTACGAAGGGGGCCCAGAAGTACGGATGAGGGTTCTCTTGCCGTAGATCCCGCATGGCAGCTTGCAGGGAGGCTACCATATCGTTGCTTTGGATGTAGCGTTTATAAAACTCTTGCATGAGCTCCGCGGTGCTGCCATCGTGGACGTCCCAGAGTGACAGTAGCAAAGAAGTTGCGCCAGCGCAGAACAGCCCGCGTTGTAGTCCAATCAATTCATCGCCCGCGGCGACAAAGTTCATTCCGGTAGCGCAACCGCTGAGCGTCACAAGTTTTGCGCCCAAGCGCATTTGATAGAGGTCGTACAAATTCACGTAGCCATCGCCCAGACGAATGCCCGAGAACATCGGGTTATCCTGGCGGTAAATGCCGTGCGTCGCGATATGCAGTAATCCGGTCTCGGGGCCTTTCTCACGAAGGACTTCCGCAGTGGCCTGTTTGCTGAGGAAAAGTTCCGCATGCGGCAGCAAGGCCGCGACTGATTGAACCTCGGTAAGAATTTGGGGAGCGCGTTCGTCGGGGATTCCAAGAACGAGGGAGCTACGTTTCTCGCTCGTGGCCTTCCTCTGGCAGATAGCGAACACCGTCGCGCTGGGAGCATATGAGATGGTGTAAGCGTCCCCGAGATTCTCATCGCCATTTTGCAGAGCATGAAACGGCAGAAAGTGCAGCGGTCCGTGCGGCACGAAGACCAGGTGTTGCGCCCGAAGCCGGGCGCGCAGAGGCGCGATCAGTTCCGTGTAGAGGTCTCCCAAATGAGCCAGGGTGGCGCGCAAAAGAGGCTGTTCGAACCGTTGTGCGTAGGACGCACCCATACCAAACGTCGAAAGCTGAAATCTGAGAAGATGCAATAGCTGGGCGACACGCGAGACGCCCGTGACCGGAGTGATTTCAATGCTTTCGCGCGTGACGATCGCCGCCACCAGGCGATTTCCGGCTGAATAATATTCGATCAGCGCGGTATCCTCTGGAAGAGCGGCCTGCAGTTCTGCCACTGAAAAATCGGATGACGGTTCGAGAGTGGCGTTTTCGCGTTCCTGTGCGGGCAATTCGCGCAGCGCCCGCAACAACTCGCTCTCACGTGATTGCACCTGGCGGTGCAGACGCTCGATGCGTTCGCGAGACTTTTCGTCGGGGCCAAGTTGTTCGAGCTCCATGCGGTGGTAATACCAATTCAGCTCTTGTCGCAAATCGCGGATCTTTCGAACGTACTCGGATTGCCCTGCTTCGCCCAGAGGCAAACTCTGGCCGCTCTGAAAAATCATGTCAATCATGCTGTGGGATTTGGCAGCCTCGATACACGCGAGGGTCTTGTCTGCCGAGATTTCCGCGCCATGCCCATCTAGGTACAAGTCCACGAGCGCCTCATAAACTTGCAGGCGGTTTTTGACGAAGGAGATCTTTAATTCCTCGCCTTGCAGGCGGGTGCGCAATGTTTCCAGGGCCTTGCGCGCCTCCTGGTAGGCTGCGTGGGCGGCGGAACGATCGCCCCGGGTTGATGCAATCTGTCCGAGGAGGAGATGTGCCTGGTAAACGAGCATCGGCGCTTGAACCGCAGACAATTTTGCTACGGCCGCGTCCGCTTCGCGTCCAGCTGTGGCGAGATCTCCGACTTGCAGCGCGATGCGCGCGAGCAGAAGACGCGCGAGCACCGACTTGCCGGGAAACACTGCCTGATCAAAGAACTCGGCCGCACCCTCGCAAAGCCGCTGCGCTTCGAAGTAGCGCCCCTCCTCGAATAGCAGAAGTCCCTGATACAAATCGAGAAGCCGCGGCCACACGAGGTTTTTTTCACGGGCGAACATCTCGCGGGCTTTTGCGAATCGTTCGAGCGCCCGGAGCGTCTTCCCCTGCTGGCCGCACGCGATTGCCTCGTTCGCAAGCGTTTTCGCGGCTTCATATTCCATGCCGAGCTTCTGGAAACGGAGGAAGCCCTCGTGAGCCATTTCTCGCGCTTCCTCGCTGAGATTCAGCTCGAGATAAATGTCCGAGAGGTCCAAGTAGCACAGAGCGGTGCGATACGCGTTGCCTGACGCTTCACAAGCCTGTCGCGTTGCAAAGAGCATTTCAATCGCCCGGCTGTATTCACCGCGGAGGTAATACCAGTAGGCAATGTTGTAGTCGGCCTGATCGCGAAGCCGCGGCATGTCGTACTTTACGCACAATTCGCGAGCTTTCTTATAAAAGTCCAGAGCCCTGGGAAAATCGTTCAAACTGATCAGGCACATCGCCATGTTGCTCAGCGCTACCGCGGCATGTTCCCATTCCTGATAGCCAGCGAGCGCCCTGTAGGCACGCTCGTAGTGTGCCAGGGCCTCCTCGAATCGATCCTGTCTGTGAAATATATTGCCTACGTTGTTTTCGAGACTTGCGATTCGCTTGCCCTCGCCCAAGCGAGTGAAAATCTCTCGCGCTTTCTCCGAAGCGGCGAACGCGCGGTCGTATTCGCCCAAAAGAATCAGTGGCTGAACGGAGTTGCTCAAGGTTCGCGCCGCTTCCTTCCAACTGCCGCGCGATGCGTAGATTTCATAGGCCTGGTCGTGATGTTCCACAGCGGCGCGATTGTCTCCGCAAGCATAGAGCGCATTTGCTTTCGCTCGCAGGGCAAGTGCAAGGCCTTCTCTGCGGCGAAGTTTTCGCGCGATCAGGACCACCGTTTGTGCCAGGCGCAATGCTTCCCGCGCGTCCACCCGGATTGTGTCGACGACCAAGGGGGCCAATTGTTCCACGACTTTTGCCCGGACCAGCATTGGGTGGCGCGAAAGAAACTTTCGGCGGTCCGCATCATTTTCAAGTCGCGTCAATTCAGGCAGCAGTTTCTTGAGGGAAATCTTCTGGCGAGCCACGGGTATCAGTCGAGTCCCAATTCGTTGAGTCTCCGCCGCAGCTGTCCGATGCATTTCTGGCGGGTAAAGCCGATCGAGCCAACAGCGAGGCCCAATTCGCTGGCGACCTCACTGTAAGGGCGCGAGGGTGTTTCAAAAAAGAGGAGATCGATCAGCCGCCGGCACTTGGGAGCCAACGCGGCGATGGCTTCGCGAAGCATTTGCTCTTCCTGAGTCTGCCGCACCAGGGTTTCCGCGATCGCCGGAGTTTCCGGTTCGGGCAAGTCCGGCTGAGTGTCGCGGCTTATTAGCCGCTGGCTCTGCCGCTTCCAGCGGCAGCACTGGTGGTATGCCACCTGAATCAGCCATTTCGGCAGCGTACGCGGCTCGCGTAATCCCGGGAGACGCGCGAGCAGTTCCATGCACGTTGCTTGGAACACGTCGGCTGCCTCCTGTGGAGGCAGCCCGTACTTTACAGGGATCGAGTAGATGAGCGCCTCGTACTTCTCGATCAGCAGGGACCAGGCCTCTTCGCTCCCGGACAGACACTCCCTGACAAGGCGGGTATCGTTCCACGCGGCCGCCGGCTTCTTCGCCGCTCTATCCATCAACAGACTCATCGGCCACCATTCGCCGCTCCATTACGCAAATAAAGTTGCTCGACATTCCAGAGCACATACGGTTCCAGCACGGCGGGATGGAAGTTACCAATCGTATTCTTGGCTCCCGCCAGAATGTCGGGACTCGCCAGAAAAATCATCGGCTGAAATGCCGCCAGAATCTCTTGCACACGGTCATAGAGTTTCTTCCGTTGTTCGTAGCTTGTCGCTGTCAGTTGCTCCTCCATTAAGCGATCGATCTCCCCTTCCCATTGCGTAGCCGGATGCGCCTGCGAAGGATTCCAGAGGTGCGTGCCGCCGTTCGAGAGCCAAACGTTGATATCACTGTTCGGGTCTGCATCGAAGCTCACCAGCCCGAGCACGCAGGCATCGTATTCCTTCGTCTGCATGACGCGGTCTATCAATGATCGAAATTCGAGCGGCACCACTTGCACGCGCATGCCCAGTTGCTTCAAATCGTCTTGAATCAGTGTCGACATCTTCGTACGGTCCGCATTGGAGGAACTCGTCAAGATCGAAAACTCCACAGGTCCTCCTTCGGCATCTGTAAGCGCCGGATCCCCGCTGGCGCCGCTGGTCCACGTGAAGCCGGCTTCGCGGAGGAGCTGTCGTGCCTTGTCAAGCGAGCGCGCCGGATGTCCTATCTCCGTATCGACCCAGCGCCGATTTCCAGGAGCGACCGGACCCCAAAGCGCTGCGCCGCGCCCTTGATACACCAGGCGCACGATCGCCTGGCGGTCCACCGCAGCCGACACTGCCTGCCGGAACTTCACTTCGCGGAACCACTTCTGCTTCCTCGCCAATTCAGGTGCGGTTTTTCCGCCGAGGTCATTCAAATTGAAGAATAGAAAATTATATTCGAGGCCGGGGCCTGCATCGACCATCGTGTAACCCCGCCGCTGGCGGGACAACACCGAAAAATTCTCTGCACCCAGCCCACTGATCACGTCGGCCTCGCCCGACTGGAAGCGCAGGACTTGGGCATCGGAGCTCGGCACAAATAGAAAGACAAGCTCGTCCAGATACGGCAGGCGATGCCCCTTCGTATCCGTCTTCCAATAGTAGGGATTGCGTTCAAGAATTAAACGTTGCCCCGCCACGTACTCCTTCAGGCGAAACGGGCCGAGCCCGGCCCACTGATTCGCGGGCGTGGATAGCGTTCCTATCTGTGCGAGCTTCCCGTCCTGGTACGGTTTCTCCAGCAAGTGCCGCGGCAAAATGGCCAAGCCATCGAATACTCTCTCTCCCACACCATAGGGCTTGGCGAACTGAAACACCAACGTCTGCGCATCTATCTTGCGGACAGTAATGGGTTTACCGCCGACAATCAAAAGGTCGCGCTGGGGCGAGTGCACGCTCTCATCAAGGTAAACGCGAAAGCTGAACAGAACATCGTCTGCGTCCAACGGCTGCCCATCAGAGAAGCGCAATCCCTGTCGTAACGTCACCGTATATTGAAGTCCGTCGGAAGAAACCTTCACGGACTTCGCCAGCGCAGCTTCGCTAAGTTGTGTCGCGCGGTTGATGTGAACCAGGTCGGCCCGCATGGTGGCGATCACTTCGCGCGAAGGCGCGTCCGTGGCAAGTACAGGGTTCAACGTTTTGGGCTCCGCACGCAGTGAAACCACAAGACGCCCGCCGGAGCGGCCAGCCTCGCCGGAAAGCGTCAGCAGATCCTCGTGGGGAGCTGGCTGCTGGGCCAGTGCAATCACGACGGGGGCCAGGCCCACGGCCAGTGCAGCAAGCAAGCTCAAAAGCATCCAACACTGTTGTGAGCTTGCGTGGCGGTTTCTCATCCCATGCTCCTTTCACGTCCCCCTTCCACCTTAAACGGGTCCGCCCACTCTTGCAACGCGCTGGCAAGGCCGAGATAGCCCAGAAAAAAGGGCACTATTGCTAGAGCGGGCAAGTACATCCACCAATATGACGTGAGCACGCTGTATTGCTGCAGATTGGCCAGCAGGTTCCCCCAACTCGCCAGCGGCTCCGGCACGCCCAGCCCCAGGAACGAGAGGGTCATCTCTGCCAGCACGTACTGCGGGATGAGAATCGCCGCCTGCGTCAGTAGCACGCTGGAAGTCTCGGGCAAGACATGCCGCCACAATAGGTATCGATTGGGAGCGCCGAAGCCACGCGCCGCTCGAACAAAGTCGCGCTCCTTTGCGCTTAACACCACGCCTCGAACGAGCCGTGCGGGACGCGCCCAGCCGACCGCCCCGATGACAATAACGATCAGAAGAAACGCTTCCAGCGGGCTGACCGCGAGAGGCAAGAACGCGCGCAGACCAAGTAGCATGTAGAGCCACGGCAACGCCAGGAAGGGTTCCGTGAGGCGCATCAGAACTTCATCCCTCCAGCCGCCGAAATAACCCGCTGCCGCACCGATACCCAAGCCGAGGGAAAGCGTGATTCCGGCCCCCAGCAAACCGGCCAATAGCGAAACCTGTCCCCCATAGAGAATCCTTGAAAGTTGGTCGCGGCCATAGCCATCGGTGCCCAACAAGCAGATGCGGGCGCCAGCGGCCCCAAACAAGTGTAGGCGGCACGGCACCAAGCCCAACAATCTGTAGCGGGTGCCTTCACCGAAAAACTTCAGGGACATCGCACGCGCAAGGTCCTCGTCATACTGATCGAACGAGCCTTCACGTATGCGGAGCGGGTAGAAAAACGGACGCATATGGACACGACCCTGCGTGTCTATAAGGTGGAGCTTCATGGGCCGTGCGTAGGGGAGCTCGCGATCCTGTTCCACCGGATCGTAAGGTGCAAAAAAGCCGGCACAGGCAATGAGGCCATGAAGTGCGACGAGCACGACGAGCCATTTGGCAAGTTTGCGGCGTTCGATCATTTTGCGACCGGCCCCACGCGGATCCTGGGATCGGCCCAATAAAGAAACAGATCGGCGACGAAATTCCCGGCTACCAGAAAAAGCGTCGAAAGCAGAACGCCGCCGACTACAACGTACAAGTCACGCGAGAGGATTGCTTCCACGAGAAGGGGGCCGATACCCGGCCAGCTCATTACGACTTCAACCAGCAATGACCCGCTTAACAGCGCGCCAATGCTGAAGCCAAACAAAGAGATCAGCGGATTCGCCGCGGCGGGCAGCGCGTATCGATACAGAAGCCTGCGACGCGGGATGCCGTGACCTTGGGCAGCTCGCAGAAAAGGAGCATCCAGCACGCCAGCCATGGCGGCTCGCACATGCCTGACGAGCAGCGGCAAAGCCGTCAGAACCAGCACCACCACCGGCAAGACCATGTGTAGTGTAAGATCGCGCAACTCATTCATCGGCGAGAGGCTCTCAAAACCGAGGGAGGCCAAGCCACCTGTCGGAAACCATCCGCTACGCGCTGCGAACAAGAGCAAGCCCATCGCGAGCGCAAGGTCGGGGACTGCCATTAACCCGGCCATCATCCAGGAGATCAAGGAGTCCCGGAAACCTCCGAGGTGCTCTGCGCTCCAGACCCCGAGGGGCAAGGCAAGACCCCAGGACAGGAGAGTAGCCGTTACCGTCAGCAAGAGTGTGTTCCGGGCGCGAACCCAAAGGAGCGGCCCGACCGGACTGTTATAGGAAAAGGAATAACCGAGGTCCCCGTGCACCACAGAATTCAACCATCTCGCATAACGCACGGGCAGCGGCCGATCCAGCTGATATTGCGCACGCAGAGCTGCGACCGTTTCGGGAGCGATCTGGGGATTCAAGCGCATCTCGTCGAAGTAATCCCCGGGCGCGAGTGAGGTGAACAGGAAGGTAAGGATCGAAACTCCAAACAGGACAAGCGCCGCGTGGATCAGGCGGCGCGACAAGAAACGCATCACAAAGCTCCTGGCATGCGCGGCGTGACGATCGATCCCGGCGTCGCTGCGGCCAGGCAGCGTGTGGCTTCGTGGCTGGGCGCGCGCAAAACCTTTTCTGGAACGCCCTGTTCCACGATTCGGCCGCGATTCATCACCGCGATTTCATCACCAAGGTGCGCGGCCATCGCCAGATCGTGCGTGATAAAAAGGTACGTCAGCGCAAAGGATGATTGTAACTCCAGCAGCAAATTGGCGATCTGCGCCTGCACGGAGCAATCGAGGGACGACAACGCTTCATCCAGAATCAGGAGTTTCGGCGCCAGTGACAATGCACGGGCGATGGCCAGCCTTTGCCTCTGTCCACCACTGAATTCGCCAGTTCTCCGGCTGGCCATATCCCGCGAGAGACCGATCCGTTCCAGCAACGCGAGTGCCCGCTCGTGCATTTCGCGAGTCCCCCATTTCCGCTGCACAAGCAGTGGCTCCGTTACTATTTCTAGCGCGGTAAACCGCGGATTCAGCGAACTAGCGGGGTCCTGAAAAACGAGTTGGATTTGCGGACGCACTGCGCGCAGTTGTTTCTCGTCGAGCGCTGCAATATCACGTCCTTCAAACCAAATTCTTCCCGAGGTGGGCCGCTCCAGACATGCGAGGCACAGTGCCAGAGTGCTCTTCCCCGAGCCCGACGCGCCAACCAGTGCGAGCGTCTTCCCCGGAGCGACGGAGAATGAGACTTCGTTGAGCGCGGACACCACCTCTCCCGAGCCCAGGACCCCCCTGCCCGAGTAACGTTTCACGAGATATTCGACCTGTATGAGTGGTTGCATAGGCTCGCGCCACGCAAAGGCTCAGCCGCCAAACTTGAAACAGGAAACCGTGTGTCCTTCGCTCAGCGACACCGCCGCCGGCTCGCGCTTTCTGCACGTCTCAAATCGATCCGCGCACCGTGGCTCGAATCGGCATCCCGGAAACAGCAAGGCAGGGTTGGGTGAGTCTCCCGCGATCACGGGCAGCTTCGCCTTTCGATTGGCTTCGTCGGCCCCGCAAAGAGGGGGCGGCAAACACCGCAATAGGGCGCGCGTGTACGGATGCAGAGGCGATGAGAGCACACTCTCCGTCGGGCCAATTTCTGCGACACTTCCCGCATAAAGGACGAGAACCCTGTCAGCCAGGCCTGCCAAAAGCGAGGGGTTGTGGGTGATCAGGATTATTGCGAGCCCAAACTTCTGCCTAAGACTTTGAAGTACCGAAAGAATCTCCCGCTGCGTCGTGGGGTCGAGCGATGCCGTGGGCTCATCGGCAACGACCATGGACGGCCCACAGGCAATAGCTTGTGCGATGAGTACGCGCTGCCGCTGTCCTCCGCTCAATTGATGTGGATAGGAGGATGAAATCCTTTCGGTTTCTGTGGGAAATAGGGTTTCGAGAATCTGCCGCACCCGGTCGCGCCGGACTTTCTTATCCAGATATTCATGGGCGGCCAGGACCTCGCCTATCTGATCGCCGACACGCATCGTCGGATGGAGCGCGGCCGAAGGCTCCTGATCGATCAGCGCGATACGTCTACCGCGAATGCTCTCAAGCTCTCGAGGTTCCGCCTGAAGAACGTCCCGCCCCTCGAATAGGATGCTGCCTTGTTGGATATTTCCGCTTGCGGGAAGGAGACGCAGAAGAGATGCGGCAAGGGTGCTCTTCCCGGATCCCGATTCTCCGAGCACGCCCAGGATTTCGCCGGACCTGACGCTAAAACTGACATCCACAATGGCGGAAGAGGCCACACCCGTGCGCGAACAGTACGCGACGTGAAGATTCCGCACTTCCAGAATGGACGCCATGTCCGGGGCCGATCGCGGCCCCTGCCCTACACTGTATCACGCACTCATTGGCGCCCGCGGGCTAGCGTGGGCGCAAAGGACAGCACGTCGCAGGCTGGAAGAATGATGAAGGACGGTTCGTTTGGTCATGGGGGCGATCTGAAGATCTAAGGAGCGCGACCCTACACGTTGCCGCTCCCGAACTCGAAGGCTGTCTCGGATGCGTGGCCGGCCTACAACGGGCGTCCGTCACTAATAATTCGGGGGGTGACTCAGCGCCGCGTTCACCGCCTGGTAAAGATCCATACGCCCATTGCCGAGATCAGAAGAGATCCAGACTGCGTTCGCCAACGCACTTTCCGCGGAAGACTCCCTGAAACTCATGTTAGTTCCGACCATGAGGGCGGCTGCGCCGGACACAAGAGGCGCGCTGAAGGAGGTTCCCCAGCCTGCCCCATAGGTGCCAAA
>DASPYR010000178.1:0-3545 GCA_035636675.1 Rugosimonospora sp.
CGCGGCGCAAGCAACGAGCACCAGTAGGCCCGTTGCCAACACCAGCGTCGACGGGTCGTGCGCCGTCAGGCCGAAAAGTTGACTCTGCACCACTCGAGTGAGCGCCAGTGCGGCTGGTATGCCCGCCGCGATGCCGATGGCAATAAGGCGCAGCACCTCGCGCATGACCATCCAAACCACATTTCCCTGTGCCGCACCGAGCGCCATGCGAATCCCGATCTCGCGGGTTCTCTGCGCAACCGTGTAGGACATCACGCCGTACAGGCCGATGATCGCCAGCACGGTCGCCAAAAATCCGAAGACCGTGGAAAGGCTGGCGATCATGCGTTCGGTCGTGAGTGAATTGCTGATTTGCGCGTCGGTGGTGCGCAGGCCGTAAATCGGGAGATTCGGATCGAGATCGCGGACTTTCGCGCGCACCGAGGAAATCAGCAGATTGGGATCCACCGCCGTTCGCACGTAGACCGTCATGCCGCCGACGAAATGACTCCCGAGATAGGGAATGTAGGCCTGCTCGGGAATCTCGTCGCGCAAATTCGTGTATTTGATGTCCTTCACCACACCGATGATTTCCATGTCGGTGCGCGTCCCGGGATCGCTTCCGAATCCCATGTGCAGTCCGATGGGATTCCGTCCCGGGAAAAAGCGCTTTGCGAACTTCTCGTTGATCATCACCGTCGTGGGAGTCCAGCGGTCCGGCTCAGAGCCTCTCTTGACCTCCTGGTCGTCATTCAGCCGGAAATCACGACCGGCAACAATGGCCACGCCGAGCGTCGCAAAATAACCCGGGCTGATCCGGTTCATGTAGGGCTGCGCGCGATCCTCGGGTTTCGCGGGCGTGTAGCCCTCCACGGTCATGCTGCTGTCCCACTCGTTGTCTTCGAGAATCCGCATGCTTGCCAGGCCCACGGATTGAACTCCGGGAATCGAGCTGAGGCTGCTCGTCAATTGCTGATAAAAGACTTTCGAGCGTTCCGGTGTATAACCGCCCAGCGAAGGGTCGATATTGAATCCCACCAGGCGGTCCGCGGGGAAACCGGGACCGAGGTTGCTCAGGTTTTTCAAACTGCGAAGGAAGAGTCCCGCGCCGATCACCAGCAGGAGCGAAAGCGCGACCTGGGCAACAACCAGCGCTTTTCTGAGTGCATTGTGGCCACCGCCCACCACTGCGCCCGCTTGATCCTTTAGAATGCGTCCCACATCCGGCCGGGTCGCCCGCAAGGCGGGCACAAGCCCGAAAATCACTCCCGTCAGCATGGTCACCGCCAGGGTAAAGAGAAGAATCCGAAAATCGGGCAGCGTCGAAATTTTTACGTCCGCCGAATCCGCGGGTAAATAGATCGCCATCAGCGTCTTGTCCGCCCAAAAAGCGAGGGCCAGACCCGCGAGACCGCCCAGCGCCGAAAGAGAGAGAGTTTCGATCAGAAGCTGGCCGACGAGGCGTCCCCGGCTCGCTCCGATCGCCAGCCGCACTGCGATCTCCTTCTGTCTGCCGGTGGCCCGCGCCAGCAAGAGGTTGGCGATGTTCGCGCAGGCGATCAACAGCACAACCCCGGTCGTGGCCATGAGTACCCAGAGCGGTGTCGAGAGTTCGCGCCGGAAAGAGGCCCGGCCCTGTGATCCGGGCAAAACGTCGATCCAGCACTTCAGAAATTGCTCACGGTCATACGTTGAGGAGTGGCTGAAAGCGGCTTCGCGCACCTCCGCTTCAAGCATGGAATGCATGAAGGGCTGCAGCGACGCCTTGGCCTGGGTTTGGCTCACGCCTGGCTTCAACCTTCCAAACGTGTTCACCCAACGCGTGCGGCGGTCCGTGAGCATATTGACGTTGCCCACCACGATTTGCTGCTGCATCATGATCGGAACGAAGAGCTTTGTGGAATACCCTAACTCCACGCCGTCAAAACCCGCTTGCGCGACCCCGATGATGGTCATGACGTAGCTGTTCACGGTCACTGTTTTTCCGACAATGCCCGGATCTCCGCCGAACCGCTGCTTCCAATAGTCGTAACTCAACATCACAACGGGATGGCCGTTTGGAACGCGATCGTCTTCCGGCGTGAAGGCGCGTCCGATGGCCGTGCCGACTCCCAGAACGCTGAAGTACGTTCCCGATACCAGTTCCGCGGGCACGCGTTCCGCCTGACCTCCGAAGGTCAGGCTCACGTGGATCGGGAAGCGGCAAAACATCCCCGAGAACACCTCGTTGTGCGCCTGGAAGTCCCGGAACATGGGATGTGAGATCGCGTTCCCGCCCCAATTGTTTCCGTAATGGTGGCCGCGCATGGTCAGCAGAACAAGTTGCTGAGGATTCTTGACAGGCAGCAGCCGGAGCAAAATCTGATCCAGGAGAGAGAAAATCGCGGTATTCGCGCCGATCCCGAGCGCCAGCGTCAGTGCCGCCACGGCCACGAAGCCGGGACTGCGCCGCAGCGTGCGCACGGCATACTTGAAATCGCGAGCGGCTGTGTCCATCCCGCCGATAATGTCCATGTTTCGGGTCACCCCTTTTAGTTCCTGGAGGACTTACAGGCTCAGACGAACGGGGCGCCGAATGGTCACGATGAAATTCTTAAGAAACCGCTCAAAAACCGTATTGTGTCCACCCGCGGCTTCTTCTTCAAACCACTGATTGCGCGCACTTTAACTTCCGGAATAGCGCTGCTCGCGCCACGGGTCGCCGTGGGCGTGGTAACCGTTGCGCTCCCAGAAGCCTAGGCGGTCTTGGTCCAACAGCAGGAGCCCGCGCACCCACTTCACGCTCTTCCAACCATAGAGATGCGGCACAACGAGCCTGAGCGGGCCGCCATGCTCCGCTGCGAGCGGCTCGCCGTCGTGGTCAAATGCAAACAGCACGTTCGGCCGTTGCAAGTCCGCCAACGGCACATTGGCGGTGTAGCCCTCTTCCGCCAGGACGAGCGCGAATTGCGCTTCCGGCTTCGGCTTGACCAGTTTCAGCACGTCGGTGAACAGCACGCCTTTCCAGCGATTGTCGAGGCGGCTCCACCGCGTCACGCAGTGAAAATCGGAGGTGACCTCGGTCTGCGGCAGAGCGCGAAATTGCTCCCACGTCAGCCGCACCGGCTCTTCCACTTGCCCGGAAATCTTGAAATCCCACTTCGCCGGATCGAACGGAGGAATGCTGCCGTAATGCAGCACCGGCCATTTCAGCGTTAGCGACTGCCCCGGTGGCAGCCGCCCCTCCGCCTTGGCTTTCTTCTCCAGCTCTCGCCGGTCGCCCAAATCCCCAAACAAAGCCATTTTCTTCTCCCACGCGATTAGATACTGAGCCTCCCACAAGAACTCCCCGCGCGCTCCTTTGCCGAATTCTGATATTGGGAGAAAGGGGATAGATCGAAATGTGTTTGAACGCCGGAATGCTGGATGACGAGAGGACCTTCCCACCCCCCCCACTTTTTGTAAGTGCGGATTCTAAACGACTTACAGGAGAATTTTTCGTAAGTGCGGATTCTAAAGGGTTTATAAGTCCTTTGTTTCCCGCAGATCCGAGGGGTGCTCGTAAGTGCGGATTATAAAGGGGTTGC
>DASPYR010000179.1:0-9042 GCA_035636675.1 Rugosimonospora sp.
GGTGAGGCCGAAGTAGATGACTGCGGTTGAGAACTCGGCTTGGATTGGGAGAACAGCAGAACGGCGCAGAGCACAAGGGAAGGCGTGCCCAACCAGATCGCCGCGGTTCGTGTGAGATCCACCCCTTTGTTGGCATTAGACCTGAGCATAGAAAATTGACGCGCCGCGTTTGCAATCCCGCGCCGGAAATTCATCATACGTTCGCTCCCTTAAGAAAATGGGATGTGCTTGCAAATTCCTATCGCGCCGTCCGAGTCGTTCCGTTTCCCAAGGTTGATTGGGATCGGGGACGCTCCGGAAAAAGATTCGGCGCCAGGAAACTGAATAATCCATTGCGAATGCTATCGGTGGCGAAAACTTCGCCGTCCTTGGGATCAATGGCCACTCCACCGGGATGAACCAAAAACGTGTTGTCCCCTTTGATCATCGCGCGCGGCGGCACATCTCCGTCGTCGTTTATATCCCAAACGCCGATAAATCCGAGAGCGCCGCTGTTCCAGGGCGATGGCAACTGGACATCATGAGGCAAGTCGGCCCTGGGTTTTTCCAATTCGTAGGGTGGATGGCTCTCATTGTTGATTGCAGCGACGAAAATCTTGCCTTGCTGCGCATCGGCGGCAAGCTGCCAGGGCCGCACGATTCCCGTCTTGGGGCCGGCGATCACTGCTCGCGGAGCCACATCGCCTTGATCGGTCCGCCCGAAAATAAACAGGCCCGTCTTTCTACCGGGCACGCTTGCGGCGCTGGCCGCAATGAGACGGTCGTGAATCGGGTCGACGGCGACGCCGACAACGAACAACAAGCCGGTGCGAGGACCTTGAATGATGCGCTTGGGCGGCACGTTTCCGTTCGCATTCCGATCGAAAACCAGGATGCTGCGCCCGCTGGAATCCCCGACGATAATTTCGTTGTTCTGCTCATCCACGGTAACGGTATGCGGCCGGATCATCTGCGTCTGCGTTCCCTGGATGACTCGAATGGGCGCCTCCGACCCATCGGCGCCGCCGCGGAACACCAGAACGGCATCGGCGAGTGCGACCGGGACCACTACTTCGTCATGCGTCACGTCGTAAGCGATTCCATGCATGGTTCGGCTCAAGCGCGTAGACTGCCCGGCGATAATCCTCACTGGATTTGAATTGCCGTTTGCCGACCTGGCAAACACCGCGATGCGCGGCTGGCTCACTCAATTCGGAACCAAGAGTTGATCGCGTTTGGAGTCGTACGCCACGGCGTAGGGATTACCGAACCCACCGGTTGGCGTACCCGCAGGGGCGTTGCGGATGATTCGCTTGGGCGCGATATCGCCAGCAGCATCGCGCGCAAAAACCAGCGCCGTGTGGTCTCCGTAGTTCGCCACCCACAGTTCGTTGTGCTCAGGATCAATGGCTACGCCCATGGGGCTGGAAAGGCCCGTTTTAGCGCCGCGAATCACGCGCACCGGAGCGACGTTGCCCTGCGCCGTGCGGCGAAATACGAGAACGGAGTTGTCGCCATTGTTGGCGACGGCGATTTCGTCGTGCATGGCATCGAGATCAATTCCCATGGGCCAGTTCAGCTTTGTATTTGGCCCCTGAATCGTGCGGACGGGCTTTGCATCGCCGCTGGCCGTTTCATCGAAGACGTTGATGGAAGGCGGGACAAATTGTCCGCCCAGGATATTCTCCTCGCGAGCCGATGTCTGCTGCGCGTCGTAAGCCGTATAGGGCGCGATCTCCGTCGAATTGCCGTGGCTTGCCACAATAATCTCGTGATGACCTGCATCCCAGCGCACCCCGTGAGGGTCCGCCAGATTCGCATGAGATCCCTTGATGATGCGGAGCGGCGCATCCATGCCGTTGGCGTCGCGGCGGTATACGGCGAGCATGCTGAGCTGCTGAACCGAGATGACCATTTCTCCACGCGAGCCATTCAGGGAAATTCCCCAGCTTTGGTGGGGGACGTATAAATGACGCTTGGGCTTGAGATTGCCATTCGCATCGTAATCGAAAACCGCGATGCGATCCTCGACGTCATTATTCACGGCATAAATTTCCCGGCGCTCCGGATCAAGTTCGACCCCGGCAATGAAACCGACCTCGGTTTGCGGGCCGATAATCTGCCACATGGGCGATGTCACAGCCGATGAGTTGCCGCCGGCCGAACGCTCGTAGGTGAGGACGCTCTTGCGGTTCTCGTCACTCATAAGAACGCGATTGCCGCGCGTATCCAGGACGATGCCGTTGAAGGTTGGATAGGGATCGATCACGTAACGAACTGGAGGAAGCTGTCCTTCGGTGATCGTGCTGCTATCGTTCTGGGGATCAGCCAAGACGTCCGGCCCGCTGTCTCCCCACCAGGTGCACATATCGCCTGCGGGATCAATGGCCAGCCGCGCAACGGGACTGGGGGGATAGGTGAGGATAACCGGCGCTCGCCGCCCCGAAAATGCAAAGAAGCAAAAGGCTAGGGCACCGGAAAACACGATCAATCTCAACAGCGTGGGGCGCAAGGCTGAGGAGCGCCACGCCGGGTTAGCTGAAGCCACGAATCACCTCGAAATCAGTTTGCGAACACACACTGGAAATTATCGTCGCTCGATTGGAAGCAGCGCACTCCAATGCAGTTACTATAGTCACGAAATCAGGGCCTTACAAGCGTGCTCGACAGCCTCTCGTCAGAGCCATGCTGTTCTATCTGGGCGGTGTTCCTACCACTTGCGCCAAAGTTCCCGACGAAAGGGAAGAAACTTAATGCATTACTTTAGGGTACCCCCGCCCCCCCCGGTATTTTTGCAAGGATATCATTCCAGGCCACTTATCCCTACTTATGTTGCAAGAATATCATTCTAAATAGTTTAGCGAACCGCCACCTCGGATCGGCTCCGCGCGCCCTTGAAACGGAAATGGATGCCACTGC
Source organism: Rugosimonospora sp. (assembly GCA_035636675.1). GTDB lineage: Bacteria > Acidobacteriota > Terriglobia > Acidiferrales > UBA7541 > Palsa-189. Next base: position 2,899 of record DASPYR010000179.1, read on the forward strand.
ATTCGAAATAGGAGCGACTGGCGGTGCCTTCGGTCGAGGAGGACTAATTTTTTGCGAGCGCCGAGTCTACGACACATAAACTGCTATGAGAGAGATCCCTCGCTCCCGATGTTCGCTCGGGATGGCGATGCTGGTCGCATCGCCAATTTTTTGGCGAGGATCGCCAACACCATTAGAACGACGCCAGTACCTCACACCAGAAGGACAGGCCGCCTCGGTCGATAGTTACACCTTAGAGGCGAACTGCAGATCCCTCGGCCTTCCAACCCCAGCACGCGCAAAAGCGGCACGCGCTGGGGGCCCCGGTCGGGCCTCGGGATGACAGCTTCAAATCGCGACGACGCCCGCGGGCTTGTGCAGCCCCGGCAAGTCATCCGGGGCCGCGCCCCCGACAGATTCATCAGCACGGGATGCCGGCAAGATGCCGGCGCTACAAAAAACCGGAACCGCCCGGCATGCCCCACGAGTTCATCCGGAGCGGGCGTATATCTATTTTACCGCACGAGTAAAGGAGATCAACGTAGCAAGAGAGATCCTCCGCAAAGGCGTCCGGAGCGCAAACTGCGCGCCTCGCTCTCCGCCCGAGGCGGATCGCTCGGGACGACCCATCTCCGGTTTTCTGGAGTCCGGTGGATTCCGCATTCCCGGGATCCCGGAAGCAACTGCGGGACCGAAAACCGGAGCTAGTCGGATGATCGTTTTACCGCGAGCGTCAAACCGGAGGCACAATCGAGCGCCGTAACGGTAATACGGTAATCTCAAACTTTGAGGACGGGTTTCAGTTTTCTCTGAATGTGGCTTGGTTCCGGCCCTGGAATGTGATTCGACGCCTGGGCGGACGAGGGATGGTTTACCTTGGACGTTTTCCCTTCTTTGGCTATGTGTTGTTGTGCCTCATGCCAAAAGGGGACCTCCGAGGATTCCTGGGTCCAATGCACGACAGCGGCCTCGTCGCACCAGTTGAGCAGCTTGGGCATAGCGTTGCGATGTGCGCCGCCAGTGCGATAGGCATTCATCGCCGCCTCATCCTTCCAAGCCGTCATGGTCCAAAAAACCCTCTTGGCGTTGACTAATAGCCTGCCGCCGAGAAAGCCAGAGCTGCGCTCCACCTGGCGCATGGACTTGAATGTGTCCCATAAGAACTGCGGAAGATAGCTGAAGGATCGAACTCGCAAACGCGTCACGGAAATCAATGCCATCTTGTCCAGTGTGCCCTTCCGCCGCAATTGTGAGCCATGGATGCTACCACAAGACGATGCGGGGCCCGGGAAGGCCATCTCGCCAAGTTCTGAGAAGTCGGATTTTCGGAATGTACGCGGCCTCAATAGCACTTACCGAAAATCCCGTTACTTAGGGACTTGGCGGTTGTAAATGCCGTACCTGTATCGCATTGGACGAGCGTTTCTAGAATTCTGGAACAAAGGTGGCAGTAGCGGTGTCTCACTTCACAGGTGCAAATGCGCTGGAGATTGGCCCTACCTTTTATTGGTCTCATCCTCTTTGCGGGGGTCACCTACAGGTCTCTGCGCATCCATCGTGCCTTAGGCTCTCCTAGTCGGTACTTTTGGTGGTCAAGTATTCGTTTGGACTCTGATCCCTTGGACAAGAAGCCGCATTCGCCAGTATCAACAGGGTGGGACCTCAGAAACATCTGGGTGGACCCCGGATGGATAGATAAGTTACTGCTCGCTTCCGCGCTCCCTGCGTTCGCTGCTGGCGCAATCGTCGTGTCCGGCCTAGGGCGACTGGGAATCAGTGAAGTTTCAAGCTTCATGATTTCTGTCCCTCTGTTTATTTTGGCTTGGTATTACTTTCTTGGCTCGTTGATTCACCGCTGGAAATACAAGCGACGTCATTAGGATGGATTGGGCCTGATAAGTCGGGTTATCGGGAACTGACCCAGCGCCGAAGATGGCCGGCGGTTGCCTGGCCCAGGCGTTTAGTCCTAGTATGGAAGCCGCACCGGAGGCGACGCCCTGACTATGGCGCAGAACGGGCAAAATCGCACATCTGCCCCACAGGAAGTGAACCCGGCGCACATCGTAAGCGTGAAGGATTTTTCGCCGGACACGTTGCGGAACGTGATTGCGCACCTGAAAGCATCCACCTCGTTTGAACATCTGGTCTACCGCGAGGCCGAACTGGACGCCATCTGGACGATCACGGGTTTTTTTGTGGTGAATGAGCCGGCTTCCAGCCTGCGGGATGCCGTGAAACGGTTGCACGCCGGCGCACATCAGGCTCACGATCTGGTGGCGGACCGCCGGCCGGGAGCCGCAGCCACGGTTCTGGAGGGCTTTCTGTAGATCGAGGAGCAAGAAGCGCCAAGCACGGATGCCGGCTGGAAGCCGGCGCTACGAAATACCCCAGGGCCGCCACAAACCGGCGTGCCCTGGGCTACAAGGGCTCTGTAGGCTAGAACGGGAACGCTAAATGCTCTCAAGAGAAGAAAATGAGCTGCTGACTCAAACCAATGCGGGGACGCCCACAGGGGAGTACTTCCGCCGATTCTGGCTGCCTGTATTGCTGCCAACAGAGGTGCCGACTCCTGACTGCCCCCCGGTTCGAGTCCGGCTGCTCGGGGAAGATCTCCTGGCGTTCCGCGACACGAACGGCCGGGTAGGCTTGATCGACGAGTTTTGCGCGCATCGCCGAGCCAGCCTCTTTTGGGGGCGCAACGAAGAGTGCGGTTTGAGGTGCGTGTATCACGGATGGAAGTTCGACGTAAGCGGCACGTGCGTGGACATGCCCAACGAGCCTGCGGAGTACGGATTCGGAAACAAGTTGCGCACCACGGCGTACCCCACGCGCGAATATGGAGGCTTGGTCTGGGCGTATATGGGCCCTCGGGGGCAGGAACCCGAATTGCCCAAGCTGGAGTGGGCGCGCGTTGCGGACAATCAGCGCTATGTCTCCAAACGCCTCCAGGAGACGAATTACCTGCAGGCGATTGAGGGCGGTATTGATTCCAGCCACTCGAATTTCCTTCATGCCAGCCTGGACGCGTTTCGCGTGACCGACTCGTACGTGGAAAGAGTAAAAAATAGCGGCACTCTGCGGGCGAAATATCATCTGTTGGATAAGGCGCCGCGCTTCACGGTGAAGAAAACGGACTACGGCTTGGTCATTGGAGTGCGGCGTAATGCCGAAGAAGACAGGTATTATTGGCGGCTAACGCAGTTCCTTCTTCCCAGCCACACCATGATTCCGTACGAGAAGGGCCTGGCAATTCACGGGCACTGCTGGGTGCCGCGCGACGACCAGACTTGCTGGGTTTGGACGATCAGCTGGAATCCTGAGGCGCCGCTTTCCGCAGAGGAGTGGAAGACGATCCGGAATGAAACCTTCGTGCATGCCCAAGTCGATCCGGTCACTTTCCGGCCCGTGCGTAACAAAGAAAATCAGTACCTGTTAGACCGCGAGAAACAGCGGACCGCGAACATGACCGGCATCCACGGGTTTGCGTCCCAGGATCAGGCGATTCAGGAGAGCATGGGGCCGGTGGTCGACCGCACGCGGGAACGCCTGGGTACCAGCGACACCGCCATCATTGCGGCGCGACGCTTGCTGCTTCAGGAAATCCGAGAACTTGGCCAGGGGCGCGAACCATTCACGGCGCGCCATGGCGACGTGTACTGGGTGCGCTCCGCCTCGCTGCTCTTGAAGCGGGATGTGGAGTTCGACGAAGGCGCGCGGGAATTAATGAAGGCCGAGGTCTAGGTGAACGCGAAGGCGCCATGCACCGACTCGAGTCTTCGTGAATCGGGCCTCCGCGAAGAGCTGGTGCAGGCTTGCAGAGTACTGTACGCGGTCAAGGCAGCGGGAGATGGTCTCGGCGGACATCTGAGTGTCCGTCTGGACGAACGACGGATTTTGATCAAGCCGCGGCCAGTGAGCTGGCGAGGGCTACAACCCCAAGACCTGATCGTCATCGATTTCAACGGCAAGCGTGTGGATGGAGCTCCAAGCGAGCGCAGCGCCGTGCGCGAATGGCCGATTCATGCGCAGATTTATGCTGCGCGTCCAGATGTTCAGTGCGTGCTACACGCTCACCCCAGTGCTTCCACACTCATGGCCGCATTGGGTATTGCCGTGGAGCCGCTGGATCAGGATTGCGCGGCATTCGCGGGGCGGCTTGCGGTGCTGGACAATGGCGCCGTGAGCATTTCCACACCGGAGCTGGGCGATGAAGTTGCGCGGGGACTCGGTAGCAGGGGAGCCCTGCTGCTGAAAAATCATGGCAGTGTCGTGGCCGGAACGGACATCGCCTACGTGTGCGTGACCGCATATAGGCTGGAGAAGGTGGCGGAGACGATGTTACGGGCGGCTTCTCTGACAAAATTGCCTGTAATGTCAGCGGAAAGAAGCGCTGCCATACTGCAGGCCAGAGAAGCAGTAGAACCCGCCGGACAGGGAAGGATGAACCACGAGCGCTGGCAAATGATGCAGGACTATTATCTGTGAGCCCGGAACCTGATTCCGGTTTAGAATGCGCTGTTCGAGTTTGCAGTAAAGCGATTCATCTGACTGCTCCTGCACGGCGGAAATAGGAGATCAATGGCTCTGCCCGAAAAGCAAACGGCTTGGCTCGTGAGCGCTGGCGCTGCGCTCCTGTTTATTGCGGGCTGTTTCAACCTGCTCTTCCGCGCCGCCCCCTCTATTTTTCCTTACGGATCCCAAGCGAGCGTGGCCGCCGATGATGCAAGGGACGAGGACGATAGCTGCGCCGACACAACGGAATTGGCAATGGCGATGACGGCTTGGAGGCAGAGCCAGCAGCGAGGGACCCATTCTGCTTCGCCCTCGCAGGCCGAAACTGCCCCGCTTGGGGGAGACATTGCTCCGGCGCGTTCGGTGGCCGATGCTTACGCAAGTCTCCATAGTGTCGCGGTCGATCCCGACGCGAATCAGGTAGTGGTGAGCGATTCCAACAGAGGCGCGATCTTCTTCTACGGCCGGAGCGCCGGAAGCAACTCGGCGCAAATCGCGAATCCAGAGCGGGTGATCCGAGGTCCACGGACGGGCATGATGTTTGTTGCCGGGATCTCGCTCGATACCGCCGACCGCGAGGTATTTGCCGTAAACAACGATATTGGGGACCGCATGGAGGTGTTCCCATACGGCGTGGAAGGGAACATCAAACCGACGCGCGTGCTCTCGGTGCCACACGGGGCCTGGGGTGTGGCGTTTAATTCCGTGCGCAAAGAGGTCGCCGTTTCCATCGAGCACCCCAACACTGTGGTGGTCTACCGGCGCGAAGCCAGCGGCAGCGAAGCACCGCTGCGGGTGCTTCGCGGTCCGGAAACCGAGTTGGCCGATCCCCATGGAATCGCTGTCGATCCCGGTCACAACGAAATGCTCGTGGCGAACCATGGGAATTGGGCTCCGCTGACGCGTGAAGAGGAAGAGGCCCAAGGTGGGCTCAGGGGCGGTCATTTCGCTCTGCCATCCATCAATACTTATGCCATCGAAGCCAAAGGCGACGATAAGCCCACTCGAAAAATTCAAGGCGCGCAGACCCAGCTGAACTGGCCGATGGGAATCGGCCTGGACGCGATGCATGACGAAATCGCGGTGGCCAATTACGGCGCGAATTCGATTCTCGTTTTCCGCCGAAATGCTGAGGGCAATGCGGCACCGGTGCGGGTGATCAAAGGCGATCGGACCGGAGTTTTGGGTCCGATGGGAGTGGCCGTCGACGTCAAGAATGATGAATTGTGGGTGACGAATTATCGGGATCATACCGCGGTGGTGTTCGCTCGCACAGCGAGCGGCAATGTGGCGCCCAAGCGCGTGTTACGCAACGCTCCCGCGGGAACACCCGCAGTGGGTTTCGGCAATCCAGGAGCCATTGCCTACGACTCCAAGCGCGGGCAGATTCTCGTTCCGAATTGAGTGAGCGTACCCAGGATACTGGTGTTTGCCAGGCTGGCAAACGGAAACGAAGGACCGGTAAGGGTAATCGAGGGGCAGGGTTCCAAGCTGAGCCGCACGATGCACGGCATCGCGTACGATTCCGTGCACGACGAAATCATCGTGCCGGTACATCTGGCGGGAGCCGTTCTTGTGTTTCGAGCGGGAGCTACGGGGGAAGAGGCGCCGATACGCATCATTCAGGGACCACACACGCGCATCCTGCGCCCG
>DASPYR010000180.1:0-5331 GCA_035636675.1 Rugosimonospora sp.
CCCGTTCCAATGAAACCACCAAATGGATTTTGCGGTAGGTTCCTAGCACTTCGCCTTTGCGCCCGACCAGGATCGCCGCATTCGAGCACAACTTCTTTTCTTTCGAATCCAACAAGTAGGTGGGAACCACGATGTAGCAACCATGCTCACGAGCCTTGCGAGTGAACGTGTCTTTGGTTTCTCCCTCGAAGGAGACCGAATCTGCCACTGCATCGTCACCCGCTTCCCCGGTAATCGCCACTTCGGGTAGAATTGCGAGATCGAGAGCGCGTCCATAAGCCTCTTTTGACATCGCGGCCATTTGATCCACGATCCCTGCCAGTTGATCCAGACGGTTGCGCAGTCCGGGATACTGGCCCCAAAAGGATCGCATGACTGTGCCGACGATGACCTTTCGAGGGGGAGTGTTGGAAGTCGTTCGGACGCTTCCATCATCGTTGGCGGCCAGTGCCGGAACAGGGTCAAGAGCCGCGAAGCTGCTCAGCGTTGCCAGAAATGTTCTTCTATCCATTTGTGAGTCCTCATAGGAGGCGGAAATTACCTTCTTATATTCGCATTTGAGCGCAACGGTCAAGTCGCGGATTTGCGCTGCACCCACCGTTGGGTTCAGTGAGGTTGGTCGAGTTCAAAGCCAAATTCTTTCATCACCGATCCTCTTTCATCTTGACCTTGTCCTCAACCAGGGCTCATTGTTCGCGGAAATCCTTGCACCTCATGCGAGTTCTGTTTTCTCTGCAGCTCCGATTCCTGCCTGCGGCGGCTCGTGGGGTAAAGGCGACACTCGCTTCCACCTGCACGGCCAAACCATCACCCACTCGCCGGGGACTGAGGACAAGTATCCTTGCTGGGGCTACATCCAGCATGAGGAGGGCGACCATCGCTTGTATCGCTAGTATTTCGACCCCGTGCGCTTTGAAAGTTCGCCAAGGTCGAAATCCAAAACCAGCGATGCGGATTACAAGTAAACAAAGCTAGGCTAGGTCAATGCCCATTCGGTTAACCATGAGAACTCCGCTGAAAACCGCTCCCATCGGCGGTGTCGTAGCCCTGGCAGCCGCGCTATTTCTTGTGCCCCAAGTGTACAGTGCGGACCTGGCGGGCGGCAATACCGTACAACCTCCGCCGGCCTATCCGCTCAAGAAGAGCGCCAACGGACGGTACCTGGTCGACTCAAAAGGCGCGCCATTCCTCCTGGCGGGCGACGCTCCACAAGCCTTGATGGTCAAACTGACCGAAGCCGAGGCGGACCTCTACTTCTCAAATCGCGTCGCTCATGGGTTTAACTCGCTCTGGATTAATCTTCTCTGCCGCCCGGGGACCGGCGGTCGCAAAGACGGGGCCACCTATGACGGCATACTGCCGTTCACCGTCACCGATGACCTGTCCGCTCCGAAGGAGGCCTACTTCGCCCGTTGCGACCAGATGATGAGCGTGGCCCAGAAACACGGTCTACTGGTGGTTCTCGATCCAGCAGAGACCATCGATCACCTAAAACTTCTTGTGGCGAATGGTCCGGAGAAGTGCCGTGCGTTCGGCCGTTATCTCGGCCGACGCTACAAGCGCTTTCCCAACTTGATTTGGATGAGCGGCAACGACTTTCAGACCTGGCACCAGCCGAAGGATGACGAAGCAGCTCTGGCCGTCGCCAAAGGAATTCGCGAGGCCGACCCGGACCATCTGCAAACTGTCGAACTCAATTATGAGGTGAGTGGTTCACTGGACGACCCGAACTGGGAATCGGTCATCAGCCTTAGCTGTGCCTACACCTACTATCCAACCTACGCGCAGGTGCTTAAGGAATATAATCGACCAAATTTCCTGCCGGTGATCATGATCGAATCGGATTATGAATTCGAGCAGCGGGCCACTCCGCTGTGCTACGCCGCGAGGAGTATTGGTCAATCCTGGCCGGCGCCACCGGCCAGGTGTATGGCAGCGGGCCGATCTGGCCCTTCGCCGATAATTGGAAACTGTCGCTGGATTCAACCGGGGCGGTCCAGATGGCGTGGGTTAAGGCCCTGTTCGAGCCACACGCTTGGTTCGACTTGGCCCCGGATCAACAGCACAAGTTGGTGGTCGCCGGATACGGGACTTTCGACGGCGCGTCGCACGAAGGTAATCATTACGTGATGACCAGTGACTATGTAACTGCGGGACGGACGCCGGACGGACGGCTGGCGATCGCTTACATGCCTTCGTTGCGCCCGCTCAAAATAGACTTGTCCCAGCTCAGCGGGCCGGTCACCGCGCGGTGGTACGACCCGAGCTGCGGGACCTTTTCCCCAATCAAAGGCTCTCCGTTTCCCAATTCCGGCCAACCGTACTTCATTCCGCCGGGCAACAATGCCGATGGCGACGGTGATTGGCTCCTGGTCCTGGAGGCCAAGTAGAGCGCGACGAATATTGAAAACAAACCGACTTACCATCGCTGTTGCACAACTGAAGTTCCATGCTGCCATTGGAGATAACGTTTCCTGCATTACTGAAGTCATCCATTCATCGGCCAAAGCAGGCGCCGACGCCGTCCTGTTTCCCGAATGCGCGGTGACGGGCTATAACTGCGACTTTGCCCGGGTATCGAACTCAGAGATCGACGCTGCTCTTCAGACCATCGCCTCCGAAGCTCACACCGCGCGGTGTTATGTGCTGGTGGGCAGCCCGACGTTTGCCAGGCGCAAAAGGTTCAATTCCCTGGTCGTGTTCGGTCCTCATGGGCGAAGGGTATTCTGCTACTCGAAGATCCACCTTACGGCACGCGACAAGCGCTTTTTCACTGCAGGGAGCACATTGGCATTCTTCCCTCTAGCTGGCGTGCCCTGCACTGCCATCATCTGCCATGAACGACGTTATCCGGAGTTGGTGCGCTTGCCCGTAATGCTCGGCGCGCAGATAGTGTTCCACCCCAATGCTGGGCTGGACTCGCTGCCGGTTTCGAAGACCAAGCGCCGCGGCCGCGATGGGATAGCGGTGCGCGCGTTCGAGAATGAGGTCTATTATGTGTTCGCCAACTCGGTAGGGCCACAGGGCGATGGCCTGTGGTCGGCCGGCGACTCGAAAATCGTGGCCCCCGACTCCCGGGTGCTCGCCCTGGCCAACAACCGCGACGAAACGATTATCAAAGCGAAACTCGATCTATCGCTCGCCAGCCGCAAGTATGCCCGCGATGCGCTGCAAGAACCTTCCTTCCTGCGCATTCACTGGAAGGCAATGCTGGCTGCGTGCCGACGCCAACTGCGGCAACCTTACACGATACTTTCATGAAGACAGACTTCATTCGGTTCATCGGCCGCCTGGTGTTCCTTGTTTCTGTGATGCCGGTATCTGCAGACTCGCGGGCACCGATTGATTCCAGCCCGCTGCACGACAAAGCAGCCTTTTTCCAACGCGATCTCCTTGACAAACATTGGCTGGATGGCCTCTACGTAAGTATCGTGCCCTCTGCCCCGTCCGGCACCCGGTTGGCGCATACTGTAAATCAACCCGGCAACGTGATCCACTCGGGGGTTTGGACCGGCCGTTATCTTGGCGGGGTGGGCTATCAGTATGCAGTGACACGGGACTCTTGGGTGCGCCGGCACGGTGGTGAGATTCTGCATGCGCTCAGGACCCAGCAGGAAGTCACCGGCAAGCCGGGACTGCTGGCCCGCGGTTACATCAAGGGCCATGGCCCGGTCGAAGACTGGGAGCGCCGCGGCCAGGACTCGCCGAAGTGGCACCAGGGTCAGGGCCGCTTTTCCGATTTCCGCTGGCATGGCGACGTGAGTGTGGACAACTTCAACGCCGTGCTTTACGGCTACGCGATCTATTACGATCTAGCTGCCGACGAATCGCAACGCCAGTTCATTGCCGAAGACGTGGACAAGCTGATGACGCACTTGCTGGACAATGAGTGCCGCATCATCGACGTCGACGGCGAAGTAACCCTCTGGGGCCATGTGGGCATCGATCCGGACCCGGCGCGGGACGAGTACTATCGGAAGGTCTATGCGGCGAGGCTCAAGCGGGCCAATGCAGAAGATGAAACTTGGCGGCCACCTCTCCGCGCATCCCTGATGCTCTTGCCGGACTTGCTCATCGCCCACCATGTTACCGGGAAGGCGCGTTACCTGGACTTATATCAACGTGTGGTCGCCCGGTTCAAAGACAACCCGGATCGGCTGCGCGACACGGGCCCATTCAGCCTCGAGCGATTGGCAAGAGTGAACCATAGCAGCGAGGGTCAGGCCTATGAAGCCCTCTATAACTTGATACGTTACGAGAAGGACCCAGAACTGTTAAAAATCTACCGGAAATGGGTCGAGGACCTCTGGGAGATGAACTGGATGGAAGGCAACTCGCTCTTTACGTGGATGACCTTTGCCTTGCTGCCCGATTACCGTCCACCGGCAAAACCGGGTCTGTCTGCAACCGGGCCGCGAGAAATCCCCCATGCCGGGGAAGCAATGAGAATGGCTGTGGAGACCCTCCACTTGTATCCCGTCGACCGAGTGCTGCGGCCAGTCATGAACTCATTGCGCACGGACCTCGAACGCAATCCGTTTGCCCGCGGGGAAACGATAAGTGCCCGGCCGATTCCGATCAACCAGCGTCCGCTCGACAACGAATATGCCTGGAAAGGCAATCCTTACCAGATGGACAACTGGCTCAAGCCGATTGTCACCATGTACCAAGTGTCCTGTGACGATCCTCTTGTCGCCTGGTTTAGCGACAGCTCGGGGGCAGTGTTCATGACCCTCGATGGTGGGAGGGAGTGGCAGAATGTTAGCGCAGGGTTGCGCGGAGCCCGCGTGCAGAACATTGTCGCTTCCCGCCAACGCACGTTCGTTCTCCACGCCCAGACCGATCAGGGCCTGTTCGTCAGCCGCGATGGTGGCATGAGCTGGCGTCCAGCCCCCCAAACGGAGACCGTCACATTCGCAGCTTTCGATTTTAAACAATGGCTCCCGGTTTCCGGGAATCTTTCCTGCCGCATTACCGAGGAGGGGCAGTTGGAGATCAGTCGAGATCAAGGTCAGACGCACGGGCCGAGCATGAAGGGGTGGCGCATCCCACGCGCAGCCTCGCTTTTTGTGACGCCGCGCGGCCTTATCGCCAGCGGACCAGGCGGTTGCTACCAAAGCGTGGACGGCGAAAGTTGGACCGAGTTGAAACTGTGGCGCGAGAATGAAACCGGCGCTGCGGATTTTCTCCATGCCTATTGGATGGGCCGATTTTACGGTTTCATCAAGCGCAACGAATGATCCGAAAGAAAATTTCATCCCCTCCGACGTTCAAGCTGAAGAGCGCGGATGTTTCCGCAGCCCATCCACGCGCAGATTTACGAACGGGGGG
>DASPYR010000181.1:0-4022 GCA_035636675.1 Rugosimonospora sp.
ACTCCTTGCGCAGCGGAGCAGCTGCTGTCACTCAACGGCAAATCCAGTGAGATATGCTCTTTGGGAGGGCATTCCCTGTTTTGGATTCATACGGTGTCAGCCGACCTGATCGGCCTTACAGTCTCTAACAAAACCCTGCTAAGACGAAAAACTCCTAAAGAGAGCTCCTTACTCTTATTCGGGAACTGCGTGAGCAAATGCATGCGTGTTTCAGCTGGCTCCAAGCCTATAATCGCTCGCCGTGTTCTTCAGGAAAACGAAGACGGCAACGACGATGATCAGCTTCCTCAGGGCTCACAAGGGCGTGAGCGTGATCATTTTCTCGTGGGTTGTTTTTTGCGCCTTCGTGCTCATCCCCAGTTGGCGCGAAGGGCCCTTTGCTTTCGTGTTCTTCTCAACCCTCTTCGTAACGATGATTGCCAGCCAGCTTTTCTGGATTCCTCGTGTCATTGGCCTTGGGGAACGATTCATTCTCGGGAAGCCGCAGCGCATCTGGCTTAAGGTCATCGTGGGCGTTCCCTATCTGTTCTTCTTCGCTAGCAATTTCGGCCCCTGGTACATTCCGCGGGGAGATTCGACCCATTTGACGCTGCGCAGCGTTCTGCTTGACGGAGCTTGGTCGGTGTGGCTGGTCGGGTCGTGGGTGGGCTTCGCCCTAGTGATGGTTTTCTGGACGGTAGACCGAGCAGGGCGCGCCGCAGCGTGGGTTTACCGCAAAGCGCGCGAGGCTGCGGCAGGCCCCGCCGCCGCTTCCATGCCTGGCGGCATACCTCTTGACCCGGCCTCGCCCGCCCGCCGCCGCCTGCTCGAGCAGGCCGCCGTCGCAGTAAGCGCCGTGCCATTTGTGGCCGCGGCATACGGGCTTCTATACGGCCGGCTCGACGTGGAAGTCACTCGCCCGCGCATTGCGCTCGCACGTCTGCCCAAAGCCTTTGAGGGGTTTCGCATCGTCCAGCTTTCCGACTTTCACATCAGCCCCTTCATCACCGCGGACCAGATTCGCCGTTGCGTCACAATCGCCAACGGATTGAAAGCCGACTTGGTGGCGCTGACCGGCGACTACCTCGCCGACGATCCCGCGGCAGAAGGAGAGGTGGTGCATGCGCTCGCAGGCCTTCGTGCGTCCTACGGTGTTTTCGGCTGCCTTGGCAACCATGAGTTCTATACTGAAACCGAGGATTCCATCACACGACTTTTTGCCGCGGCGGGGATTCGCATCCTGCGTCAAGAGCGGGCATCCATTCAATCACACGGCGAAGTGCTGAACCTGATCGGCGTTGACTACCAGCAAAGGCGATTCTCCAGAGATCATGACGGGCACCTCGTTGACCGGTATCTCGAGGGAAGTGAAAAACTGGTGATGCCGGACATGGTCAACATCCTTCTGAGCCACAATCCCAACAGCTTTGATCGCGCTGCCGAGTCGGGCATCGACTTGACGCTGGCCGGGCACAGCCACGGCGGCCAGTTGGCGCTCTCGTTCATCAACCGGGGCCTCGCCCTCGTATACCCGGAGACTCCCTACGTCAGCGGATGGTACGAAAAACCCGGCGGCCAGCTCTACGTCAACCGCGGCATCGGAACCACCGGCCCCCCCATCCGCCTCGGCGCAAGACCGGAGATTACGGTATTGGAGTTGTCTCGAAAGTGACCTCCAGTTTTCTCCTAGTTTGCCGGCGCGTCGTGGTTCATTGGCGCGCGATCATTTTGCTGTTGGTCCTTTCTCTTGCCACATTCCTGATCGCGCAAGCCGATTTCTTCGATTTGTTAGTCTTCGCCCTGTTCCTGATCTGTATCGCCAGCCAGTTTTTCTGGATTGGCCGCATCCTCGACCTCGGGGAGCGGTTCATCCCGGGTAAGCCCCGCCGCGCCTGGCTCGCGATCGTCGCAGGCCTCGTTTATTTATTCATCTTCACCTACAGCTTTCCCGGCATTGAATCGACCAGTGCTCACATTTTCCGCGCCGCCGACTATCGGCTGCGCAGGGTTTTGATCGAAGCAGCATTCTGGTGGTGGTTTGTGGGATCGCAGGTGGCCTTTTTGGTGGTGATTGTCTTCAGGACGGTCGACCGCGCGGCCCGTGCTTCAGTCTGGGTGTATGGTAAGGCACGCGAGGCTATGCAAGGCCGCAGTGCTGCTCTCAAGCCAGCCACGCTCAACCCACTCTCGCCTGCCCGCCGCCGATTCCTTGAGCAAACCGCCGTACTTGTAAGTGCCACGGGGTTCGTGGCTGCCGGCTATGGGCTTCTCCACGGTCGGCAGAATGTGGAACTCGTTCGTCAACGCATCCGCCTGGCGCGCCTGCCCAAAGTCTTCGAGGGCTTTCGCATCGCCCAGCTTTCTGATATTCACATCGGTCCCTTCACTACTGCGGATTATATTCGTCATTGCGTCACGATCACTAACGCATTGAAAGCCGACTTAGTCGTTTTGACTGGAGACTACATTTGCTGGGATCCGAAGGCTGAACGGGAGGTGGTTGGTGTGCTGGCGGGACTGCGTGCGCCGCATGGTGTTTTCGGCTGCCTCGGGAACCACGAGCAGGAGGGCGAAATCGAAGACTCCATTACCCGCTTGTTCGCCGCGGAGGGCATCCGCATCCTGCGCCAAGAGCGCGCAGCCATCCGATTGGGCGACGAAACGGTCAACTTGATCGGGATAGACGAGGCACGAGGCGCGGATTGGGAGAGTGACGTCTATCGCCGGCTACGGCAGGTCAAAGAGCTGGTGATACGGGGTACAGTCAACATTCTGCTGGTTCATTACCCTGCTGTATTCGATTACATCACCGAACTCGGCGTTGGCGTTGATCTGACTTTGGCGGGCCACACTCACGGCGGTCAGTTGTCACTCGACTGGGTTCATCGCGATCTCAACCTCGGCCTCGTCGTGACGCATTACACAAGCGGATGGTACGAAAAATCTGGCGCGCAGCTTTATGTCAACCGCGGCATCGGTACCACGGGCTTTCCGATCCGGCTCGGTGCCCGGCCGGAAATTACAGTATTTGAATTGGTGCGCGGGGTCTGAGTTGCGGGAAGTCGGGAACTCTTCAACCTCACCTGTCATATGCGTTTCGCGAACGTCGGAATCAGAGGCTTGTTAGAGGCTCTTGGGATTACCTGGACCTCCGGAAGTCGAGGCTGAGCAGCGTAGGCTGTTCGGGCTGTAGAAACCGTGAGCTCTTGCCCTAAAGTAAAAGTTCGGCGGCCACTAGATCTTCAAGAGCGCAGCCTACGCTCTTGAAAAGAGTGATCTGATCGGCGAAGCTGCGACCCAGCTTCTTGTTGGTAACCAGTTCATGTAAATCGGCGGCGATGTGATCACGGGTGATGGCGCCCTCTTTCATTGGAATTAGCAGGTCGCCAGCCTCGGCCAGACACGCGTCGAAAGTGTCCACAAAAATCCGGGAGCGTTGAACCGTGATCGTATCCACTTCAAGCGTGTGTGGCTGAAATGATCCGACCAGATTCAGATGAGTGCCGGGACGAAGCAGATTTCCATCGAAGAGCGGGACTGGCGAAGTAGTGCAGGTGCAGATGACATCGGACTCGGCGGCAACGGTCACGGCGTCGGCGGGTGCGATTGCGATCTCACCGTATTGTTCTTTTACGAAGCTTTCGGTCCCGGCACGCGTTCTTCCGCAAACCAGCACACGCTGGAAATTCCGGACCAACGGCATTACTCGTAAATGTGTGCGCGCCTGGCGACCTGTACCGAAAATTCCTAGTGTGGTGGCGGCTTCGCGAGCAAGGAATTTCGTTGCGACTGCTGAAGTGGCGGCGGTGCGCAGGTCAGTGAGATAGTTCGCCGGAACGATCAGTTTTGGCGATGCAGTTTGGGAATCAAACAATATGTAGGTCGCTTGGATACGCTCTTCAGGGTGCGCAGGAGTCTCTTGCACCGTGACCAGTTTCATTCCCAGGGCATCGCGCGCACGATCGTAACAAGGCATAAGCAGAAAGATGCCGGAGTCCAGATTTATATGCGTGCGCAGAGGAATTTCCGTTGAAGGATAACGG
>DASPYR010000182.1:0-25208 GCA_035636675.1 Rugosimonospora sp.
GGCACCTCGATGTCGGCTCATCGCATCCTGGGGCTGTAGAAGGTCCCAAGGGTTAGGCTGTTCGCCTATTAAAGCGGTACGTGAGCTGGGTTCAGAACGTCGCGAGACAGTTCGGTCCCTATCTGGTGTGGGCGCAGGAGACTTGAGGGGAGTTGTCCCTAGTACGAGAGGACCGGGATGAACGGACCACTTGTGTACGAGTTGTCCCGCCAGGGGCATTGCTCGGTAGCGAAGTCCGGAAGAGATAATTGCTGAATGCATCTAAGCAAGAAACTCACCCCGAGATAAGGTCTCCCAACGCCGCTACGGCGGCGTAAGAAGGCCGGTCGAAGACTACGACCTTGATAGGCGGGAGGTGGAAGCGCAGTAATGCGTGTAGCTTACCCGTACTAATCGGCCGTTCGGCTTGACCATAAAACTTTCCCAGCACGTCATCATTAAGGCGTGCGGATGCTCTCGTAGAGCAATTGCGGACGTCAGCTTCTTCAGTTTGTCGATGCTAGCTCGTTGGGGGCGTTTTGCAGCCTCCAGAGCTAGCATCCAGAGTTTCTGGTGGTCATACCGCGGGGGTCACACCCGTTCCCATCCCGAACACGGAAGTTAAGCCCCGCAGGGCCGATGATACTGCACGGGTAACTGTGTGGGAACGTAGGTCGCCGCCAGGATAAACACCAAAGGCCGAAGCAGCAAACAACTGCTTCGGCCTTTTTATTTTTAATGGCTTCCATCCTGTTAATTTGATCGAAATCCGAAGAAATGATTCGACTGCCCGCCGCAATCTTGTCTGCGGCGGGCATTGTCATTTTAGAGGCGTGCTAAACTGAGCTTGCTCGGAGGCATCCGTGAAACAGAAGCGCAAATTTACAGTCATCATTGAACGGGACGAGGATGGCTACTACGTTGCCACGGTGCCAACTCTGCGCGGCTGCCACACACAAGCCAAGAGCCAGGACGTTCTGATGAAGCGCGTTCGGGAAGTGATTAAGCTCTGCCTTGAGGACAAAGATGACGCCGAGCCTCTCGAGCTTGTAGGTATCCAGCAAGTCGCCGTATGACGCGTGCCCCCCGGTTGAAGGGCAAGGAAATCGTGCGCGCTCTAGAACGGGCAGGGTTTCAGGTAGATCGAATCCGTGGCAGCCACATTTTCGTGAAACATTCAGACGGCAGAGCGACCACCATACCTAACTCATTCGGGCGAAATTATTGGACCGGGTCTATTTCGCTCCATCCTTCGGGATGTCGAAATGACGCTTGAGGATTTCCTGAAATTGCTGTCTCAGTGAGCACCTGCTAAGTTCGCCCAAAATAAAAAAGGGGCTCCGCCTGGAGCCCCTTTTTCCTGATTATGGCTTGCCCGCTTATTTCTCGAAGCTGACGAAATCGCCGTTATCGGCGCAGACTTGTTCGGCAATATTCCAATCGGGATGCAGCTGAAAACCTATATGCGCATTCCAAGGCTTAGCCAGGGCCTTCGGATCCTCCATGGTGACGTCGAGTTCAAGATCATTCAGGTTCATGCGCTGAAACCGCTCGATGACATGCAGCTGATCGCTATGGGAACGGCCAGCGCGATCGAGCCAGGTTTTTTCATTGAAACCAACCGTGTCCACTACGAAGGTGTCGCCTTCCCAATGGCCGATCGAGTCACCCATGTAAGTAGGAGTGACATCGTCAGGATGTTTGCGCCCATCGGTGAAGATATGGCGGGCCGTGTGGTCATATTCATACAGAAAGATGACCTCTTTCGGAGTTTGCACAATTTGTAACGGAAAAGGCTGCAGATAGATTCGCGGCACGCCCGGAGGATAACATTTGGTGATCACCGGGTCGTTTGTCTCCTGTAACGTGTACTCTCCCCCGTTTGAGGCTTTCGCCTTCTTGAATTGCTCCTGGCCCCAAGAGGTCAACTCCGGGCCCTGCCGGTCGTAACTGTTCCCGCCATACCCCCGCCGCGTGTTCCACACGCCGGTCAGATCATGGGGATCGTGTGGCGGTCCCTGCACCGGAGGTGCTGGTCCCCTTCCCATAACTTGTTGAGGCGGATTACCTGCCGGCGGATTACCTTGCGTGGGCCGCTGGCCGGCTGGTGAATTCTGCGCGGTCGCAGCCGGACCCATGACGAACACCGCGACCAATAAGAAGGTGCCAGACACGAAAGCCGTTCGCATTATTGAAACTCCTTGGATCGCTGGCGCGCCCCGCTGCGGGATTTAAGCGCATTTTCAATTATCGCCGCCGCCGCCCAGCGAGACTTCCTGTCCGTCTTTCGTAATTTTCCGGATCCACATGGTCGGAGAGCCGCTCTTCGCTGGTCCGCCCGTCAGCGTGACCTGATCACCGGGCTTGAGCGTGCTCTTGGTCCACCCGGCTCGGGCGAGGTGATTCGGGCTGGTGAGTTCGCCTTCCCATTTCTCGACCTTACCCGAGGGATCCTTTACGTCCATGGATATAAGTACGTGAGGATTAACAAACTGAAAGTCCGTGATTGTCCCCGTGACCGTAATGGTTTTCGACATGTCGTAAGCGGCCGATCCGTGATGTGCGAAAGCAGGTCCTGAAAGGATGAACAAAACGCCGAGCGAGATTAGAGACAAGGTCAACGTCTTCCGCATGTGAGCTGCACCTCCACCAACTTGTGAAGTCTCGCATTAGACCCTGGGTCTGTCAACCGCTGGCACCCTATTACCGGTGTTAAATTAGTGTTAAGAAGAGGCTTATGGCGCTGTCCTCGCCCCGAGCCAGCAGAAACTCTACCGTTCACCCCCAAGCCTTAAGCGGCTCGAATCACGGCCCTTCTCGGCCCGAGCGGAGCCGCAAAGTGGCTTATGTTTCGTGAAAGAAATCGTGCAAACGCCGCGCGCCCTCCTGGAACTCAGCTTCGCGCACAATCAGGCTGACCACCAGGAAGCCATCGCGTGGGAAATCGAAGAAATGCCCCGGGTGCACAAGCAGATCGCGGGTTTCTAGCAGCGCGATAGCGAGGTCCTCATCCGAACGGGTGGCCGGTACACGCAGCACGGCGTACCATCCTCCCTCGCGTCTCAGGCGATCGACAGAGCCTGCTTCCCGCAGCAACTTGTCGAGAAAACCCAGATTCGAGCAGAGCCGCTCCCGCATTTGCATTTGCAGATTGCCACGCATGGCTAACATTTCGGCCAAAGCAAGCTGCCCCGGCGTGCTCGGCGATAGATACGTATCGCCGATCAACTCCAGCCGCTGCATGGCCCGGCGGGCCAGCGCTTCCGGTCCGCTTACGATTAGCCATCCAAGCTTCATCTGCGGGAGCAGGGAAATTTTGGATAGGCCGCTCAATGTAAACGTCAGCGCCGGGGAATCGAATGCGAAACTGCAGGGCAACTCCGCACCGTCCGCATAGTCCAGGAAAACCTCGTCGGCAATGATGGCCAGATCACGGCTCGCGCAGATTTCGGCCAGCTCTAGCGCTTCTTCTCTCTTGATGAACGAGCCTGTCGGATTGTTTGGATGCACGACCATTACAGCTTTCGAGCGCTCCGTCAGCGCCGCAGAGAGCCCCAGAAAATCAACTTGCCAGCCCTGGTCGTAAACGAGCGGGTAAGACACGGGGCGAATGTCAGCAAGATCGGCCAGATATTCGAAGAGGGGATAGCTCGGCGCAGGCACCAGGACCTCATCGCCCACTTCGCAGAGCAGGCGAAAGACGTAGTTATAGGCCTCGCTTGTGCCGGAGGTAATGACAATGCGTTCCGGGTTAACAGATGTCTCTGTCCCGAGAAATCCAGGCCGCCCCCGGTAATAGTCCGCTATTGCCTGGCGCGCCTGCGGCAAACCCTGGCTCTCGGGCTCATAACGCAGCATGCGGCGATTATTCAGCGCGGCAAAAAGCCGCTCTTCCGGATAGCGGAAGCCGCAGGTCGTAGGGTTGGAATTCGTCAGGTCAAGCAGTGGCTTGCCGCGGCGCCGATGCTCTTCCAGAGCAGTTGCGAAGCGATTCGGTTCCAGACGCCAATTTGTTCGCGACGCAAACATGCATTCGCAAAGCGATCGCGGAGATCTATATCATGGCCGCACGGAACCCGCGGCTCGTACGGGACAGCGACAGAAGCAAGATGCCAAAGGCATTCATCCGGAATACAATCGCTAATTCGCCTTCTCGTGTGTCACCATCTCGTCGCACTCAATCTTGCCGTCCCGCAGGTGGATGATCCGATCAGCGTGTTCCGCGATCTGGCGCTCGTGCGTAATCAATATAATGCTGTTCTTTTGCTGATGCAGGCGCGCAAACAAACCCATGATCTCTTCCCCAGTGCGCGTGTCGAGATTTCCCGTGGGCTCATCGGCGAGCAGGATCGACGGCGAATTCACCAGGGCTCGCGCGATGGCCACGCGTTGTCGCTGACCGCCGGAAAGCTCGCTCGGCTTGTGCATCATGCGACTCCCCAACTCCACCGCTTCCAGCGCGCGCTTGGCCCGCTCCAGCCGCTCCTCGGCCGTCATTCCCTTATAAATCATGGGCAATTCCACATTGTGCAGGGCAGTAGCCCGGGGCAATAGATTGAACGTCTGGAAAATAAACCCGATCTCTTGATTGCGAATTCGGGCCAATTGATCTTCATCAAGATCGCTTACCAGTCTGCCTGCGAGCCAATACTTGCCGCTTGTAGGAATATCCAGGCAGCCGATCAAATTCATGAGTGTCGATTTTCCCGAACCCGAAGGCCCCATGATGGCGACGTATTCGCCACGATGAATCGATAAGTCCACGCCTCGCAAAGCGTGTACTGTCTCCGCGCCCATTTCGTAAGTTTTTGCGAGATTCTCGGTCTTGATCGTCAGATGCTGATCCAGCAGATCGTCGTGAAAAGAAGTGGGAACCGCCGAGCTGACAGCCATTAAGATCGCCCCGAAGGACGCAGGGATTCGCCCATCGGATCGTGCAAACCCACGAATTCCGATGCCCCTCCGACGCCTTCTCGATTTCGTCCGATTGTACGGCTCATCATGGGCTGCTCATTCTAACAGTATTCGCTTGCCTATATCTGCCGTGCAGGTCAACTAGTTTCGTAGGAGAGTATTTCCCCGGCCCTAGAGAAGGTCAAGCTGCCATGGCCTAAGGGTCATTCGCTGGGAGGCGAAAATGGGATTGACTGAGAGGATTCCGACCCTCCGCCGTCGGGCAACCTCCGGACGCGGTTAATGCTCTGAAGAGATTAAAGTATGGTCCTGAAAGCGGGATTCTCTCGTTGACGGGCGCTACACACAGGGGCTAGAATTCGGGGTCTGCCTAGAAGAGGCATACGCGATGAAGAAGTCTCAGCATTTCCGGGTTTCCATTTTGGGAAGTACTGTGTTTCTGCTGGGCTCCTGGGCCATTCCTGGCCTAGCGCAAGATCAGCCGGCCAACCCGCCGCAATCATCTCCCAGCCAGCCATCAGACCAACGGCAAGACAACAACAAGAAAAAGATTAGTGAGAAGCAGGTCCTGAAGGAACTAGCCACCCCTTACAAAAAGTGGCTGAACGAGGATGTCGTCTTCATCATTACAGATACCGAGCGCAAAGCTTTTCTCACATTGCAAACGAACGAGGAACGCGAGCAATTCATCGAGGAGTTCTGGCAGCGGCGCAATCCCGATCCGGATTCGGTCGATAATCCGGTGAAAGAAGAGCATTATCGCCGCATCGCTTATGCCAATGAGCATTTTGCGTCCGGCATTGCCGGCTGGAGAACGGATCGCGGCCGCATTTACATCATGTACGGTAAGCCCGACACGCTTGAGAGCCACACGCAGGGGGAAAACTACGAGCGCCCGCTGGATCAGGGCGGCGGTGAAACAAAGACCTACGCCTTCGAAGATTGGACCTACCACTATATTGAGGGCATTGGCGAGAACGTAGAGTTGGAATTTGTGGATCCCAGCGGCACTGGCGAATTCCGTCTGACCACCGACCCCTCGGAAAAAGACGCTCTGCTTTACGTTCCCGGAGCTGGCTTGACTCTCGCCGAGCAGGAGGGAATGTCCTCCAAAGCAGCCCGGTTTACCAATACAGATGGAACGCACATGGCGCCTTCGCCGTACGGGGCGCGCAGTTCGAATCTGGATGAATTTAGCCGTCTCGAACTGGAGGCTAAGATTTGGCAGCCGCCGACGGTGAAATTTAAGGATCTGGCGGAAGTGGTATCGTCGCGCATCGTTCACGACCAGATCAAGTTCGACTACCGCTTCGATTTCTTGCGCGTCGCCGGCGATACAGTCCTGGTGCCCATAACACTGCAGATTCCCAATAATCAGTTGAGCTTCCAGAGCAAGGACGGAGTGCACACGGCCACGCTCAACCTCTTTGCCCGCGTGAGTTCCCTGAGCGGGCGCACGGTGCAAACGTTTGAAGATACGATCCGTCGTGACTTCCCCGATTCGCTTCTGCAGGGCTCGCTGCGCTCCGCCTCGATTTACCAGAAGGCCGTTCCGCTGCGCCCCGGCCTTTATCGCCTGGACGTGGTCCTTAAAGATACGACGAGCAATAACATCGGCGTGGTAAACACGCGCCTTGCTGTGCCGCCCTTTGATGACGACAAGCTGCAGGCCAGCACCTTAATCCTGGCCGATGAGATTTCTCCGGTGGCTGCCAAGGATATCGGTCTGGGCATGTTTGTGATCGGCTCGATGAAGGTCCGGCCAAAGCTGGACCGCAGTTTCAGCGCCGCTCAGCCGATCGGGGTTTATTTCCAGATTTATAACCTCAAGATTGACGATAAAACGCACAAGAACAATGCCTCCGTCGAGATCCAAATCTTTCAGGGCGACCAAGCGATCAAGCACGTAATGCAAAGCTCTGAACAATTGCACCAATCCGGTGAACAAATGACGGTGCAGGAATCGGTGCCGGCCCAGACCTTGGCGCCCGGGAAATATCGGATCGAGATCAAGACGACGGATGCCGTAGCCAATCAAAGCGTCACCCGGTCGGCGGACTTTACCGTTACGCCTCCACCCAACGAGAAGATTGCGGCGCAAACTTCTTCCGTGAGGTGATCAGTGAAATTGCGGCGGACCGCGGCCTTCGTTTTTTTCGGGTTCTTCCTCTTCGCTGCCTCGCCCCTCGCCGCGCATAATTTCGGCAAGTTAACAGGTATCGTGGCCGATCCAACCGGCAACCCGCAAATGGGCGCCACCGTCTGGTTAACGCCGGAATCCGCCGGCGGCCGGGCTATTGAACTGCTTACCGACGAAAACGGAATCTTTGTCAGTCAAAGACTCCGCCCCGGACTGTACTCGGTCAAGGTCATCCTCGCCGGATTCATGCCCTCGATTCAATACCACGTCAGCGTCGGCGCGAATGTGAATACGTCGCTCCATGTCGAGCTCGATTCCATCTTTGCCTCGCTCGATCAACTACGCCGGAAATCGCCCAAGCCTGCCGAACCCGATGACTGGAGGTGGGTCCTACGCACCTCGAGTTCTTCGCGCCCTGTGCTGCAGTTGCGGGATGGCACGGTCGTCATTGCCAACAACTCAGACGTCGGGAACGACGATCAACCGCGTATCGGTGTGGAGTTGAACAACGGCTCGGTTCGGCCCGGTTCTTCCTCCGCATTGCCTGGATATATGGGCACGGCCGTCTCTTACGATCAGAGCTTAGGGAAGGCGGGCAGGCTGTTGATGGCCGGGGAAGTCAATTACGACCAGACGCTTTCCGGAGTATTTGGCGGCTCGGTGGCAAGCATCTGGCTGCCCGGTGGCAAGTTCGGAGAAGGACCCGAAACCACCCTTACCGTGCGTCAGATCCGGCTCGGCGACCAAGGCAGATCCATCCGGGCCATGCGTTTTGAGCATTCCGAGCAGATTCCTTTGGCCGATCATGTAGTCCTGGAATATGGGGGCGAATATCTCTCGGGCGGCTATGTTGGAGCACTGACTTCATCCTTGCGACCGCACGCCCGCCTGGGCATGCGGCTCTCCTCTCATTGGAACGCGACGTTTTTGCTCGAGACAGACGCTGACGCTTACGGTCTGCGCGCGCGTGCACAGAGTTCTGAAGAAGAACCAGCCATCGAGGCGTTGCAGGCGGGACCGACATTCATCTGGGCCAATGGGCGTCCGATCTTGAATGGCGGGTGGCACCAGGAATTTGCGGTCCGACATGACTTGGGAGCGCGTGGCGAGATTGAGAGCGCCATATTTCGCGACGATTTCAGGCACGAAGCTGTGTATGGGACCCGCATGGAATCGTCGGATTCAGCTCCGCCCGCCGGCCTGTTCCCTGGACCATTTGCGAACGACGCGGGAGCAGTCGGCTTCTGGGGCTCGCGGGTGGTCTATCGAGAGAAGCTCGCCGCTAACCTGGAAGTGGCGGGTGTCTACGCCTGGGCCGGTGCACTGGCTCCCGACAATCAATTTGCACCCCTCTCGGACCTGCGAGAAATGCTGCAGACCACTTACCGCCACAGCGTAGCCGCGCGCGTCGCGGGAAAGGTTCCTAAATCGAAAACCCAATTTGCGGCCAGCTATAAGTGGATAAATGGGACCGTGGTCACCCGCCAGGACCTCTATAGCGAATCCGCGATGGCGATAGATCCTAACCTGAGCCTTTCGATCAGGCAGCCGCTGCCCTCATTCATGACGGTTGGGCGCTGGGAAGCCTTGGCCGATTTCCGTAACATGCTGTCACAGGGGTACGTGTCTCTTGAAGGTCTGGACGGACGCATGCTTATGATGCCGGTCGAGCGTTCGTTTCGGGGTGGAGTAAGTTTCCAGTTTTAATCAGCACTACGGAAAAGGGTAAGTTCCTACCAAAAACTGTATGCCCGTGGGAAACCACGCCCCGGTGCCGTCCATGAGCTTGTCTTTAATGGCTTTAGCGCTTCTCAAAATCCGTAGGCCACGGTATAGAACGTGCTGCCTTTTTAGGCGCTATTTCTGAGCCAGCGTAACGATAAACGGCAATTATGACTGAGGACAGCCAAAGCGTTGGGGCCCGGCTGAGTGCAATTGTTCTCGCGCTGCTCACCATCGCGGCCATTACCTTCGGCGTCATCAATTTCCAGCAGCGCCTCTCGTTTAATGTGCCGGACGACGGTGTCTCCTGGGTCGATGGCGAACAGGGTGTTGAGGCAATCTTCGTGGCGCCCAATTCCCCGGCGGAGCGTGCGGGGATCCGATCCGGCGATGCCCTCACCTCAATCAACGGCCAAGCCATAGGTCGCGCCGTCGAGGTCACCAAACGGCTCTGGACATTAGGAATATGGTCACAGGCGCACTACCAAGTCTCGCGCCAGGACGGCAGGTTCGAGACGAGCCTGGTCACAGCACCGGGCCCTAAACCTCTCTCGATTGAAAACTATCTCCGTGTCGTGGGCGCGCTCTATCTCCTGATTGGTTTCTACATTTTTATACGCCGCTGGAACGCCGCACGCGCGGTCCACTTTTATCTGTTTTGCCTCGCCTCATTTGTACTTTGCTCGTTCCATTACACCGGCAAGCTGAATCTGTTCGACTGGGAAGTCTATTGGGCGAAACTTGCTGCGCTCCTCGCCGCGCCTGCGCTCCTGGTCCACTTTGCCCTAGTTTTCCCGGAAAGAAGCATAGCCCGCCGCACCACTCACCGCATCTTGCTCTTGACTTGTTACTTGCCGGCAATCGCCTTACTGGTGGTGCATATCTACGTAGCCATCGGTGCCGCGGGCTTCGCTTCCTCCCTCTCTGCGCGCATTGCGCTCGATCAACTGGAGCTGGGATATCTGGGAGCCTACTTCCTGATAGCCGCGGCGATTTTCCTCCGCAGTTATTGGCGGGCGCCCAACGGTCTGCTGCGCCAGCAGTTGAAATGGGTCACCGGCGGCACCCTGGCCGGCATTTTGCCGTTCGCCGCGCTTTACATTCTGCCTTTCTCCTTGGGAGCTATCCCACGCCAGTGGATGAATTTATCCGCGCTCTCCTTGGCGCTGATCCCCCTGTGCTTCGCCTATGCGATCGTGCGTTATCGCCTGATGGACGTCGACATTATCTTCAAGCGCGGGTTAGTTTATACCGCGGCTACTGGCGCTGTGGTCGCCGTCTACATTGCGCTGGTAGCGGTCATCGGTGGGCTCTTTCATACGGCTTGGCCAACTGGGCTGCTGGGTGAAATCATTGCCATAGTCATCGCTGCGTTCCTGTTCCAGCCTTTCCGCGATTGGACCCAGGCCCGTCTTGATCGTTTTTTCTATCGTGACCGCTTGAACTACCGGCGCACCTTAATCGAATTCGGGCGCACGCTGGCGAACGAAGTTCGCCTCGAACCGATGCTCGCTTCGGTTATGGATCGCCTCTCGCAAACTCTGCTGGTGGACCGCCTGGCCGTGTTTCTCGAGGACTCCTCCCAGCCTGGCCGTTATCGCTTGGGAGCCTCCCGCGGTTTGCGCATTTCCAAATCGGGAGCCGAGGGGCTGGACTTGAGTTTCCTCTCGCCCGAGCGGCCCGAATTCGCCCGTGGCTATCTCTTCTACGATTCTTCTCGCGCGGCGCGCGAGCGGAGCGGGTCCATGCGGCGCGCGCTGGAGCAGCTGGATCTTACTTACTTTGTGCCTTGCCGCATTCATGATCGCACGGTTGCCATTCTCGGCTTGGGCAAGACCATCGACGGTGATTTCCTCACCAGCGAAGATCTCGAACTAGTCCTTACGATCGCCGGCTGCTTGGCCGTGGCACTCGATAATGCCCAGCTTTATTCCTCGCTCGAGCAAAAGGCGCACCAGATCGAGCGCTTGAAGGATTTTGCGGAAAATATCGTCGAATCGATGAACGTCGGCGTGCTGGCAGTGGACTTCGAAGGACGCATCGAGTTCTGGAACACACAACTCGAGCATTCGATCGGTGTGCGGCGCGCCGATGCCGTCGGCCGCGCGATCGAGGAGATTCTTCCCGCCGATCTGGCCGCGGAAATAGCGGCGCGTTCCGAGGAGGAGCGCGTCACGAACCTTTATAAGTTTCCCCTGCGAAATCGGGATGGTCGCACCCTGGTAGTGAATGTCTCCATTGCTCCGCTGGCGGGCAAATCAGGTGAGCGCATTGGGCGGCTCATCCTGGTTGACGATATCACCCGGCGCATGCAGCTCGAAGAGCAGTTGCTCCAGACCGAAAAACTCACTTCTTTGGGCCTGCTGGCTGCGGGCGTGGCCCACGAAGTGAATACGCCGCTGGCCGTGATTTCCAACTACATCCAGATGCTCGTTAAGCAACTGCCGGCGAACGACCCCCGGCACAAATTGACGGAGAAGATCGTCAAGCAAACCTTCCGAGCCAGCGAAATTGTCAATAATTTGCTCAGTTTCTCCCGCACTGGTGGCGCGGAATTCAAAGAAGTGGATCTCAACCAAGTGATTGACGAAACGCTCACTCTGGTTGCTCATCCCTTCCGCGCCGCTAACGTTCAGGTGATCAAGAATCTCGGAGGCGATCTGCCCGGCATCCTGGGATCGACCAATCGCTTGCAGCAGGTTTTCCTCAACCTCTTCCTAAATGCCAAAGACGCTATGCCTTCCGGCGGCATGCTCGAGGTGCGCGGCGCCGCGAATGACGGCATTGTGGAAATCGAGGTCACGGACACAGGAATCGGCATCCAGCGCGAAAATCTCGCGCGCGTATTTGATCCCTTCTTCACCACCAAAGCCACCGGCCGTGGCACCGGCTTGGGTCTCTCGGTCAGCTATGGCATCATCAAGGAGCATGCCGGCAAAATCGAGGTGCGCTCAACTCCCGGCAAGGGCACCTCTTTCCGTTTGGAATTTCCGGCCGCAAGGAAAGCGGTTCATGCCTAATGGCTCGATCCTGGTCATAGACGACGAAGCAGAAATTCGCGAAGGCCTTGAGCTCCTCCTTTCCTCCGAAGGCTATTCGGTGACTTCCGCCGAAAACGGCGAAGCGGGGCTTGCGCGCCTCGAGGCAGAACCCTACGACCTGCTGCTTCTGGACGTCAGCTTGCCGGACTGCAATGGCCTGGACCTGCTTCGCGATATTCGGCAGCGCGATCGTGATCTTCCTATCGTGCTTATAACCGCCTACGGCTCAATTGATATGGCGCGCCAAGCATTCAAGAGCGGCGCTCAGGACTACATCACCAAGCCCTGGTCGAATGACGAACTGCTCGCGCAAGTCGCGTTGGCGGTCGAGGGGCGCCGTTTGCGAGAAGAGAATCTTCAGCTCAAACGCGCCCTCAAGCAGCGCTACAACTTCCCGAACATCATCGGCAAAGGTGAGCGCATCGTTTCCGTTCTTGATTTGGTGGCGCAGGTGGCCCCTTCGCGCTCGACCATTCTGATTGTGGGCGAGAGCGGAACAGGCAAGGAGCTCATCGCCAAGGCCATCCATTCCGCATCGCCACGCGCAGACAAACCGTTCGTGCCAGTCAATAGCGGCTCCATTCCCGTTGATCTTCTCGAATCGCAGCTATTCGGCCATGTAAAGGGGGCCTTCACGAGCGCCGTCGCCTCGAAGAAGGGACTTTTCGAGGTGGCCGATCAAGGCACCATTTTCTTCGACGAAATTTCGACCATCGGCTCCGAGACGCAGGCCAAGCTGCTGCGGGTTATCCAGGAACGCGAATTCATGCGCCTGGGCGGCACGGCAAATATCAAGGTGGACGTGCGCATCGTCGCCGCATCCAATGTCGATTTGCTCGGTCTGGTGCGTGACGGTCGTTTTCGCGAAGATCTCTACCACCGCCTGAACGTGATCGCCCTCAAGCTTCCGCCGCTTCGCGAGCGCCGCGAGGATATTCCTTTGCTCGTCGACCACTTCCTGCGCGAGTTCTCAAAAGAGAACAACCGGGCTTTGGGGCGCTTCACTCCGCAAGCCATGAAGTTGCTGATGGATTATCCCTGGCCCGGAAATGTGCGCGAACTCGAAAATGTCGTGGAGCGTGCCGTCGTTCTCTCCACGCGCGAAGAGATCGATATCCACCTGCTGCCCGACGCCATCCTCACGCGAGGAATGCTTGGCGATGCGCGCCTGCAACTCTCGGAACTCCTGAACTCTCTGGCGAAGGAAAGCAATCAGCGCGCGGCTGCCGGGCAGTCTGTCCCGTCGCTCTTTGAGATGATGGAGCAAATTGAACGCCGGGTGATCGTAGATATGCTCGAACAAACGCGCTGGAACCAGACCGAGGCGGCCGAGCGTTTTCAGGTGCCCCTGTCGACTCTGAACCAGAAGATCAAGCGCCTGGGAATCGAGATTCACCGCCGCAGCGCCGGTCGCGGTCCGGGCGACCCGCTGGCTCAGCCTGCGGAAAGCAGGCGATAATTCCGCCGTTTCCGTCTTAGGATCTTCGGGGCCCACGCGTCGCGGCAGGCGCAACCGGGGGCGTGTATCCCTTTGGAAGCAGCGTCGTCGTAAGGTCCACCCCGGAGAGATCTACCCCTTCCAGATTCGTTTCGCGCAGGATGGTCACGCCCATATCCGCGCCGGTAAATTGCGCGCCCCTTATGTTAGCGGAGCGAAAATTTGCATTACGCAGATTCGCGCGACGGAAATCCGCGTTGCTCAAATCACAGCGGAAAAACTCCACGCCGCTGGCCTGCGCTTCGCTCAGATCGGCGCCTCGCAAATCGGCTTCGGTCATGTCCGTATTGCGCAGATCGGCTCCGCGCAAGTGAGCGCCAGCCAAACTCGCGTGGGTGAGCTTGGCCTGCTGCAAATTCGCGCCTTCCAACTTCGCTCCTTCCAGAATCGCACCAGCTAGATTCGCATGGCGCAGGTCTGCCAAACTCAGATCTGCCTCTCTCAGGTCGGCGCGCTTCCCTCCGGGCTTGCCGAGAAAATGATTCCTATGTGCCTCGAGGATTTGCGCAAGTCTCTCGCCTCGGTGGCGAATTCGACTCGGTTTGCGCAGGCCCTTGCCACCACGGATCAAATCCAAAAGTCCCATGCTCGTCCTCTGGACGGAAAGAGCCCTCTTGCTGCCCCTATTCTACTGGAATCATCGCTTGGATCAGCTCACCAGCGGTTTGTATTTCGACTTTTCCTGAGGTGGCGGCCAGCTCTTCCAGCCATTCCGCTCTTTAATTTGAATTGTGATAACGTAGATACGGGCCTCGTTAGCCCGTGCGAATTGTGAAGCGCATCCAACCTGCGAGAATCATGCGATTCGCTCTGTTGCGAAATCCGGGCCGTTCTAGCCGGCGCACACTCCTGTTCCTGCTGGCGTTTGCGCCTTTTGCAGTAATTGCCCTCCCACTCTCGTTGGCCACGCAAGAAAACCGAGGCGGCGAGATCGTAGCCAACCTGGCCACGGGTCGAGTCGTGTTTTGTGTTACCCACGATG
This sequence comes from Rugosimonospora sp., assembly GCA_035636675.1. Taxonomy (GTDB): domain Bacteria; phylum Acidobacteriota; class Terriglobia; order Acidiferrales; family UBA7541; genus Palsa-189. Next base: position 14,277 of record DASPYR010000182.1, read on the forward strand.
CGATCATCGTGGCCGCAACGAGTGGGGGCGGCGAAGTCGGCTCGCGCCCTCCTGCGGTGCTCCCCGTCAGTTCTGGGCGAATCGGTGTCCTCTTGGGCGCCATTGACTGGACCGCTCCCGATACGGCCAAGACCACGCGCTTTGATTCCGAACTGCCGGCCGTCGCGGCGAATGCTCTTCGTCGTCCCACGCAAAAGCCTGCCCAGGAACCCAGCGAGATCGAAGACATTGGCGTGGGAATGCTCGAGTTGATCCGTCCGGTGGTGGATCAGATCCACCATAAGCTTGAACTGGCTCCGGATGAGCCGCTGGTCGAACTGATTCTCGCCGATTACGTCCAGGATTACGGGCCCGAAATCTGGGACCTGCAGTATCGCGTGCGTCAGGAAAACCTAGCCAATGATTACTGGCAGACGCGCATTCTCCGCCCTGCTTATGTCCAACTTTTTCCACCGGAAAAAGGACAGCCGCGCACGTTTATAGAGGCGGATTATCCCGCAACTATTCCGCAACTCCGGTTGGCGGAGCGCGTTGCGCAACCTGATCCGCAATTCGACCGTATTGCCCATTCGTCGCGCGATGTATCGGAGGCGGTTGCGTTTATTGCTGCGGGAAATAGTACCAAGGCGCCTTCTTCTCCCATCTCTGACTTCATGCGCGCCGCAATCCCCTTGGCCGGCGGAAATGACCAAAATCTCACCATCGCTGTATTGGATATGAACCGCGGGTTCCAATGGGTGCTCGCGCCTCAGGAGCCCATTCCGCCGGGGAAGACGCAACCTACTGAACCTGACACCCCTTCACTGCGCAAGCGCGGACCTCGTCCGCAATAGTTCGCCCAGCCTTGAACATTTTGAGTCATCATTCTAGCTGCTACGCTACTTCGCTGCTGATTTTTCCGCAAACTGCTGCTTGACGCGCGCACTTTTTTCGGCCACTGAGCGAGCCAGTTCCTGCTTGTAGGCAAGGAGTTGCTCCGCAACTCGCCCATCGAAAGTTGCTATGATCTCTGCCGCGTAAATAGCCGCATTGATGGCCCCCGGCTTATCGATGGCCATCGCGGCTACAGGGACGCCGGCGGGCATCTGCACACTCGAAAGCAGCGCGTCAATGCCCGAGAGCACTGTGGTGGCCATTGGCACCGCAATCACGGGCAAAGTGGTAAGCGCCGCCACGACGCCGGCCAGATGCGCCGCGCCTCCCGCCGCGACGATCACTACCTTTAGCCCTCTCGCGATTGCCGTGCTGGCATACTCATGCGTGCGCGCCGGCGAACGGTGTGCTGAGACGACTTCAATTTCGAAGGGAATCGAAAACTTCGCCAGCATCTCCGCCGACTCGTTCATGATGGGAAGATCGGTGTCGGAACCCATGATGATGCCTACGACAGGTTTTTCTCTCGACGCTTCGCCCTTGGTCAACGCGCCCCTCCAACACGGGGACTGGCTGCGGCCGCCCCACTCATCTCAATCGCATCGCCGCAGGCGATTTGTCCGCCCTCAATCACCCGGCACAGCACACCCCTGCGATTTTCTAACGCCTCCCGTAATCCCATGCGAATGTCATCCATCCGAAAACAGGGCTCGCACGGGATCGTCACCTCGAGCACAGCGCTGCCAATCACTAACCGCTGTCCTGGCTTTAATTCAGCCATATTCAGGCCCGCCGTTGTGATGTTCTCTCGCACCACGCCGGGCGCCAACTGAAATTCAGTCAGTGTCTCGCTGTCCACGAGCAGAAGCTGCCGCTTGCTACCATTCCGTCCGTGTATACAGCCCTCAAACCCTCGATCTGCCACCGCAATGGCCTGATCCACAGCCTTCATCGGTTTGCGGTGCTCCACTGCGAGGAAGAGGTTCGACACATGCGCCATCTTCTTCAATCCTCCCCAATATTGGCCACTCGGCATCCGGCCAGGGCAATATCACTGCGGTAGTGGCAGTTCGAGAATCGAACAAGCTGAACTGCATCATAAGCCCTTCGCCGAGCTGCGTCTAAGGTATCGTCAAGTGCGGTAACGCCGAGGACACGACCACTACTAGTGTAGTACTTATGCCCCTCTCGTTTCGTTCCGGCGTGAAATACACTTACCCCCGTCATCGCCGCAGCCTCTTCAACGCCATGCACTTCCTTTCCAGTCGAATACTTCCCTGGATAGCCCCCGGACGTCATTACGACGCAAACACTAGCGCCAGGATGCCAGTTTAGCTTCTGACTCGTCAGTTTTCCGTCGGCTACAGCCCCAAGCACCTCGCCCAAATCGAAATTCATCCGTGCCACGATTGCCTGCGTTTCCGGATCTCCCAGCCGACAGTTGAATTCAAGCACCTTGGGCCCAGCCGACGTTAACATCAGCCCAAAATAGAGAAAGCCGCGGTATCCAAAGACGTCGCTTGTTAACGCCGCCACAGTAGGCTCGACGACACGTTCCCGAATTTGCGCCTCTATCGAGCTCGAAATGATTCCGTCACACGAATACGCGCCCATACCCCCGGTGTTCGGCCCGAGATCCCCGTCGAGTGCCCGTTTGTGATCACGAGTCGGAACCAAGGGGACGAAATCCCGCCCGTCGCTTAACACGATGAACGAAAGCTCATCACCGTCTAATGCCTCTTCGACCAAGAGTCGCTGGCCACCCTCCCCGAATTCTCTTTTTTCGAGAACCCGATCCACAAAGTCAGCAGCCTCGCCGTAGGAATTCGCCACCAGGACGCCCTTGCCTCCGCAAAGGCCGTCCGCTTTGAGAACCACCGGGTAGCGTGCATTCTCCAACTTCTTAGTTGCATCTTGGGCTGAAGCGAATACGCCGTAAACTCGTGCCGTGGGGATACCGTGGAGATCGAGAAACTCCTTGGCAAAAATCTTGCTGCCCTCGAGTTGAGCCCACTTTTTTGAGGGTCCGATTATCCGCAAACTCCTGTGGTTGAATTCATCGGCGATTCCATCCACGAGCGGCTGCTCGGGACCTACGACCGTTAAATCCGCCCGAAGGTTTTCCGCCAGATCCGCCAAAGCAGAGCTGTTCCCCAGATCGGCCGGAAGGCATTCTGCCTGTTGCGAAATTCCACCATTCCCAGGGGCGCACCAAATGTTTGTCACTAAACGACTCTGACGCAGCTTCCAGACAAGGGCGTGCTCGCGACCGCCACTTCCGATAACCAAAACTCGCATAGAAGTTGCCAACATTATGTCGGAGTCCGCGCCGTGTCAACGCCTGGCTCGAACTCTTCGGGGGGAGTCTTGCGTGCAGACACAATCAGTGGTTTGATCGAGGCTCTTTGGTTGCCGATGGATGCACATGAAAACGACGGCTTGTCCCTCGACGAGATTGCTCGTGCTCTTTCTCCGTATATCCGCAAAACCGTTTCTGGCCCGCAACTGGTGAGCATCGCCACCTACCTGGCATTGTTGAAAAAGTGGAACCAAACGATCCCTCTCACATCGATCGAGGAGAACTCCGAAATTGTGGCCCGGCATTTTGGAGAGAGCATGTTTGCAGGATCATTGCTCCCAATGGAGCGTGGTCGGCTCGCCGACGTGGGCAGCGGGGCAGGATTTCCCGGCCTCCCCCTAAAGATTGGATATCCAGAGCTGCAGGTCACTTTGGTGGAACCTAATGTCAAGAAGTGCGCTTTCTTACGGGAAGTCCAGGCAACTCTGGGCTTGTCCGGCCTGGAGATCGTCCGAAGCCGTTACGAGGACTTCGGCGCCCCGCCAGTTTCCTTTGATTTTGTCTGCTCACGGGCATTGGGCGGTTACAAGCGATTGCTCCAATGGTGCAGAGGGGTGCTTAAGCCAGGTGGGCATGTGATTCTATGGCTAGGGATTGACGACTCGAACTTATTGAGTCGAACAAAAGGCTGGAATTGGGAGCTGCCTGTCAGAATTCCGGAATCGCGTCGCCGAGTTGTCCTGATTGGCAGGCCCGCTGCATAACCGCATAAATTGTTTCACGTGAAACAATTTATGCCAAAAACCAGAATCTTTCGCCCGGCCTCGCAAAAATGTTCCACGTGAAACAATTTCGAACCCCGACAAGGCCGGCGCCTTTGAGATATGAAAAATGTTCATGTGAAACTTCTTGCACATGAGCAGGACCTTTGCTAAATTGCCGCCCCAAAAGCGGAACTACTGTAAGGAGATGATTTGGCGCGCGTAATCGCTGTGGCCAATCAAAAAGGCGGCGTCGGCAAGACTACCACGGCAATTAACCTCTCCGCTTCGATTGCAGCAGCAGAAAAACCCATACTACTTATCGATTCTGACCCACAGGGGAACAGCACCACAGGCTTGGGATTTCAGAAGGACCCTTCCCGCCGGACTCTGTATCACGCTCTGGCACTTGGAGAAAACCTAAGCAAAATCATCCTAAAGACCCAAGTGGAGGGATTGGATCTGATTCCTGCGGACAAGAACTTGGCCGGTGCGGCCGTAGAGCTTGCCGCGGCCGAGAACCGCGAACATCGATTCAAAGAGCTCGTCGACCAAATCCGTTCGGACTATTCGTTTATTATCATTGACTGCCCGCCTGCGCTCGACCTGATTACGCTGAACGTCTTGGTCGCCAGCGATTCTGTTTTGGTGCCGATTCAGTGCGAGTACCTTGCGCTGGAAGGCGTTTCCGAACTACTGGACACTTTGATGCGAATCCGTCGCACGCTCAATCCTGGTTTGGCCATTGAGGGAATCGTCCTGACCATGTACGATGATCGGACAACACTCTCGCGTCAGGTTGCCGCCGACCTCAGGAGTTTTTTTGGCACTCAAGTTTTCGACAGTGTAATTCCCAGAAACGTGCGATTGGCCGAAGCACCCAGTCACGGGAAGCCAATCGTATTTTACGACATTCATAGTAAAGGTGCCGAGGCCTACATCCAACTCGCAAAGGAGGTAATTGCTAATGGCCAGAAACGCGCTGGGGCGGGGGCTGGGAGCGCTCATTCCTGAGCCGGATCCGCTGGCTGCGGAGATAGCAAGGCTTCCCGTCGTCGCTCATATCGAGGCGACTCCAGGATCGGCGGGTTCGACACTGCTCGATATTGACCTGATCGAGCCAAGCCCCTACCAGCCACGCACGCACTTTCGCGAAGAAGCTCTGGCCGAACTTGCCCAATCCATCCGGGCCAGTGGGATCATCCAGCCACTGGTACTCCGGCGAGTCGGATCACGTTTTCAGCTCCTCGCTGGCGAACGGCGATGGCGCGCAGCGCAGCGCGCCGGCCTCAACCGTGTACCTGCGGTCATCCGCGAAGTCAGCGACGAAGCGGCGCTCGAGATAACGCTGGTTGAGAATATTCAGCGGGAAGACCTCAACCCGATTGAAGAGGCGCGGGCCTTCGAGCGCCTGATCAATGAATTTCACTTGACGCAGGAAGAGGTAGCCGCAAAAACCGGGAAAGATAGAGCAACCATCGGCAACGCTACGCGGCTGCTGCGTTTGGAAAAGCCGATCCTGGAGCTGATTGAGGACGGATCGCTCTCGGCGGGGCATGGCCGAGCGCTTCTGAGCATAACTGATCCACAGCGGCGCCTTGCATTATCGCAGCGAGCTGCACGTGGTGGGATGACCGTGCGGCAACTGGAACGGAGCGCTTCTCGGCCGGGCCGCCTGCAGGCCTCTCAAGTCGCCGAACCGCAGCTCGATGCCAATACGCGCGCCGCCATCGAGCAAATCGAACATATGCTTGGAATGCGGGTGCGACTCCGCCAGCCCACGAAGAATCGCCCTGGCGAGCTCGCCATCGAGTACCATGAAGAGTCTCAACTCGTTTGGCTCTACGATCGGCTAGTTATCCAGAAGTGAACACGACATGTGTAGTACTTCCGCAGAGTCCTTGTGTCATCAGACCTGGCTTTGAAACAATTTACGGCGCCTGCAAAATCCTTTGAGGTGATTTCTGCCCTGGAAGCTTGGAAGGCGAGAGGCTTCAAAAGCTCATTCGGAGTGGACCGGCTTTCTCGATAAGTCGGTCCGTTTCGACGGCACTCTTGAGTGCCCCGGAACCTTCCGAGTGGAGGGAGAGGTCAAGGGCCTTCTGATATCCACGCACACGCTAATTTTGGGCGAAGACGCCCGAGTAGAAGGCCAGATCGAAGGCCAGGACGTGGTGATCTCAGGCCATTTCAACGGGGTAGTCTTCGCAAAAGGAAGAGTAGAGATTCACAACAAAGGAATCGCCACCGGCGAGATCCACTCGCTTTGTTTGGTGATCGAGCCGGGCGGGATTTTTGACGGACAGTGCCACATCATTGCACCGTCGGAAGCAAGGCCGCTCACTATTCCCATCCGCGCCGCCCAATCCGGATAACCGCTTTCCGCAGGTTCGGTTCGGATCTCCGGTTTCCGCTAGACGAAATTGTTATCGCTAAGACCGCAGAGAGCCCGCCAGGGGCGGCGATGCTGGTTCGGTGGCAACTGGCTTCGGTTTGCCCATCGCGGCGTCGACGCCTCTACGAATCGTATCGTTCCAATCTTGGTGCGGAACAGGCGAGTTCTGCGCCGCGATGTATAGCCGCAGGGCCTGCTGGGGCTGGCCCAGTTGCTTGAGCTGAATTCGTCCCGCGGAGATCAACGCGAGCAGAGAGTTGCGGTCCTGGGGCCAGGCTTCAGCGAGTTTCTCGTATTCGCTGGCGGCGCGTCCCCACTGCTGAATGTTCTCGGCGTGGCGACAGAGTTCGAGCCAGCTCGTCGCCGGCATTTTAGCTCCGCCGGCATGCACGTAATCTTCATAGTCCTGCCACGCGGCCTCTGAGTTGTGGAGCTTCAGGTGAAGCTGACATATGGTTTCCATCGCTTCCAGGTAGGATTGTGTATCTCCCTTCCGCAAATAGACGCTAGGCAGCATCTCATAGGCGTCTACCGAAGTGGGCTTCTCGGCAATCAAGGCCTTCAGCTCAGAAACGGCGGCATCGAATTGCTGCTCTTCGAGAAGATTAGTAGCCTTGACGATGCGGGGGTCGGCAGACCAGGCCACTTTCTCCTCGATGGCCTGATTGGCTTTTTGTTCGATCCCGCTATAGCGCAGGATTAGTGCCATTACGAGGCCAAATCCGAAGCCGCCGATGTGCGCCCAGTAGGCCACGCCGCCACTTTCGCCCGCCCTTACTCCTGCGAGGAGCTGAACCCCAAGCCATAAGGGCAAAACAGCAAAAGCCGGCGCTTTGAAACGATAGAGACGCGGCCGCAGAATCCAATAGAAAAACCCAAGCTGAATCTTCGTTTTCGGGAAGCGAACGAGAAAGGCGCCCATCAGAGAAGCAATCGCACCCGATGCGCCTATGACGGGTATGACGCCGTCTGGATATGCCAGCGCATAGCCCCACAGTGCCGCGACACCGGAGATGAGATAGAAAGCGGCATATAAAGGCCGGCCCCACGTGTCCTCGAGTATCGCGCCCGCCAGCCAAAGGAACCACATGTTGAAGATCAAATGCAGCCAGCCGGCGTGCAAAAAGTTCGCCGTCAGATAACTGAACGCCACGCGGCGAGAAGGATAGAAGGCATAGCGTCCAAGGACCGATTCGGCTTCCATCTGGTCGAGTTGGGCGCCCAGCCGGGTCATCTCTTCTTCGCATCGGGACTCCGCCCACGCACGCATTTGCACGTCCCAGACATCGAAAGGGGTGCGATTGGGCGCGGCCAACAAACTCCAGAGCTTAGCTTGCGAATGTCGGAAGCTTTCGACTAACTTCTGCTCCGCTGCGTTCATGGGAGTATCGGGATGCGCGGCAGTCAAAAGAAGGATGTGCTCCCGGATTTCCCCCATTTGGCGGACTTCGCTCTCCATGGTCCAATGCGTAGCGAGGAAGAAGATTGCATTCAACGCGATTATGCCAATCGTCACGTAAGGCCAGCGCCGCCCGTGCATGTTTTCGTGATTTAACGGAATGATCACGGCGATGCCTCCAGACTAAGGTTTGAGCCGAGAAGCTCCGGCCCACCGGCCCGAGAGCCGGCTACAGACGCCATCTGGCATGCGCGATACGGCCGCGCTGCGGAAGCCTTCCTGATTCTGGCAGCCGCATTGGAAACTAGACCTGTCCTTCGTTGAAATTTCCTTTATCGGTTACCCGTGACAGCTCCGACACACTCGGCGGTTAACTGTGCTCCTCTCCATGACTGAAGAGCGAATACGTGCTGATGGCGCCCTCAACGGGCGATTGCGGCTATAATCGAAGCGGCAATAGCAGGGGAGCGCATGCTCGAGCAAGTGAAACTTACGGCCACGGTAAAAGCGGCGGGCTGTGCCGCCAAGTTGAGCCCTAGCGTGCTGGATGCGCTCCTGCGGCGCTTGCCCCGGCAAATCGACGACAACGTACTCGTCGGATTTGAGACCAGCGATGATGCCGGAGTCTACCGGCTAAGCGGTGGACTTGCGCTGGTGCAGACGGTGGACTTTTTCACTCCGATTGTCGATGAGCCCTTTGCGTTTGGCCAGATTGCCGCGGCCAATTCACTCAGTGATATTTATGCGATGGGCGGGCGGCCGATTTCGGCGCTCTCGATCGTAGCCTTTCCCGAAAAGGGGGATCTCGAAATTCTCGAACAGATCCTTCGCGGTGGCTTGGCAAAAATGACTGAGGCGGGCTGCACCGTCATTGGCGGTCACTCCATTCGCGACGAGGACATGAAATTCGGTTATGCGGTTACCGGCCTGATCGATCCGGCGCGTATTTGGCGAAATGTAGGTGCGCAGCCCGGCGACGCTTTGCTGCTCACCAAGCCGCTTGGTGCGGGCGTGATTTCGACTGGCCTGAAGCAAGGACGCATTGCAGAAACTTCAGTGGCGGCGGCGACGGCCGCGATGTCACGCTTGAACCGCGACGCCGCCGAAGCGCTGGCCGAAATCGAGGAACGAAGTCCCGGAACGATTCACGCGGTTACCGATGTCACAGGCTTCGCGCTGCTCGGCCACGCGCGCGAGATGGCCGTCGGAAGCGGTGTGTCTCTGGAGATCGATCACGCCGCGATCGAATACTTACCGGGTGCGGTCGCCGCTTCGCGCGCGGGCTTCTATTCGGGCGGACTCAGGAATAATCGGCAGTTCATCGGCGAATGCGTCGCGTTTCAGCCGTCGGTTCCGGAGGAGTTCCAAAATCTCCTTTTTGATCCCCAGACTTCGGGCGGACTGCTCGTGGCCCTCGCAGCAGCGGATGCCGATGCAGCACTGGGCGCACTGGCCGCTCACGAAGTTTCCGCCCGCCGCATTGGCCGGGTGCTGTCCAAGCGATCTCCGCTGATGGAGGTCAAGTAGCTTGGCCGCGCCCCGTTTGCGCCGAACTTCTCCCGTCCCCTGATGGATACAATCACTCATGGGATTGTCGGCGCGCTGATCGGCAAGGCTTTCTTCGCCGGAGAACCTTCACGGGCGCCGCTTCCGTGGCGGGAGCCGCCCAGGACCGCTGACCGCATCGCTATTCTCTCCTGCACCGCGGGGGCGATGTTTCCGGATATCGACGTCTTCGCGGGACCGCTGGCGCACAACAACCTCGCGATAATGACCTGGCACCGCAACATTACGCATTCGCTGGTTATGTTGCCGGTCTGGGCGCTAGCCCTCGCCGGCCTATCGTGGTGGGCGGCGCGCCGCGCGCGATGGCCAGCTCCCGAATTCAGGGATCTAATGGCAATTTACCTGGTGGCGATCGGAAGCCACATCTTTCTGGACGTGATCACGGCATTCGGCACCATGGTGTGGAGTCCAGTGACCCATTCGCGTGTCGCCTGGGATTTGATTTTTATCGTGGATCTCACGTTCACGTCGTTGGCGCTGATGCCGCAACTCGCCGCCTGGGCCTTCCGGCCGCTCAAAGATAGTTGGAAGCGCACGGTGCCAATGTGGTTGGCGTTTTCGGCGGCGGGTTTTGCGATCGGGCCGCTGGTGCGGCCGATGGATATTCCCTTTCCCACGGGCGCATCCTTTGTCTTGGCAGGGGCTTTGGGCTGCTTTTTTCTGCTGCCGCTGAGGCGCGGAAGCGGTTCGCGCGCGGGACGCGTGAAATGGTGCCGCATCGGGTTAGTATTGACGGCCGGGTACTTGGCCTTGGCCGCCACAATGCAGCATTCGGCTTTCCAGCATGTCTCCGAATTTGCCACCCAGGCGCGGCTCAATGTTCAGAATATAGCCGCGATACCCCTGCCGCCTTCTCTGGGGCGCTGGGCGGGCCTGATCGAGACTCCGGACGGCATCTATCGCGTCCAGTTCGCTCAGTTGGGAGATGAGCCCTTCCACATTGACTTTTTCCCCCAGGCGCCTCAGAACCAATACATCGCCGCCGCCTGCGGATTGAGTGAGGTGCGAACATTCTTGTGGTTTGCGCGCTTCCCACTTTTCAGATTTTTCGAGCGCGATGGCAAACCAGTGGTGGAGATCAGCGACCTGCGCTTTTACGGAGAACGCCGGCCCGCGCTGCTGCATGGGGATATCGAGCGGCCGCCGAATTTCACCTATGAAGTCGTCTTCGCCCCCGACGGAAGAATCCTCTCTCACGGCCGCTTGCGGGAAGACTGATGCGGGGGGTGGGATCGGCCAGGGCTAACCCCTCCTGATCTCTCGCGATTTCTTTGACGCGCGCGGGGAATCTCTGGCGCCCTTAGGTCGCCCCTTTGATTTCCGAATCGGCAGGGAAAATCACGACTTGGCGCATATCGCCTTCTCCCTCGCTGGTGGTGCGAACTCCGGGCTGATCCTTGAGGGCCAGATGAATGATGCGGCGTTCGCGCGCGGCCATGGGCTGGAAGCGAAAAGGCTCGCGCGTCTGGCGAACGCGCTCGGCGGCCACCTCCGCGGAGAGCCGCAATTCGGCGATGCGAGAGGCGCGAAAGTTGCCGCAATCGAAGCACACTCGATTGTGGAGCTGAGGATCGAGCCGCAGCCAGCGCACGGCGATATGCTCAAGAGCCTTGAGCAAATCTCCGTTGCCCTCGAGCAG
>DASPYR010000183.1:0-3098 GCA_035636675.1 Rugosimonospora sp.
TTGGCCTTGGCCTTGTCGGTATCTTTGGCATTGCTTTTGGCCGGGCTCTTCGATCCAGCAACCGAATTGGTTTCCAGATCGTAGGACTTCCCGTGGATTACGACCGAAGCGAGCGTCACCTTCAGCTCGTGCTTTTTGACCGTGACGATGCGACCGGTTACGTGCGCACCTTTCGGAATCACGGTCTTCCCCTCCACCTGAACCGGCGTGGTGAGACTCGCGGCAAAGGTGTCACCGACCTTGTTCTTGTTGGTGGCCAGCGTTTGGCCTACCGTCGCGCTGATCGCGGTGCCTTTCGGCACGGTGACCATCGCCGCCGGCTGCGGTGCTTTGTTTGCTGCTGCGGCAGGTTTTGGCGTATCGGCTTTCTTGGCAGTGGTAGCGGGTTTGTTGGTAGCGGAGTCGGAGCAGCCCGCGATAGCAAGAACAGCTGCCGCAGCCAAAGCGAACCATAAGTTGCGATGAACTCGAGAGTTGAACACTTCACACCTCCAAAGGGGTACCGTTGGGTGAATGGGTGACGTGGCTGGTTGGACCCATTCCCGCTTACAAATCGACTCGAAACGGCGGGTACCCTGCTTTCCATAAATGTTACAGAATCGAGTAGACGGAGTCTCCGCGCATTTGCAACGCGCGTTTCCTTTCCAGCACCGGCCTAACGGCCAGTATGTAACCGGCTCAATTCACAGTCTTTATTCAGCAATGACGCTTGCCATCCTGCGGCGGGATTTAGCGATCGGCCTGCTGACGGTTGTGGCGCTGCTTGCGGGAACCATTCTCGCGGCCGTGGCCCGTACTCACCGTTACGGACTAAACGGGGAGGAGAAATTCTGAAACTTGCAGGTGCGGAAGAACCGGCAGCGCAATACCGCTACTACCTGTGAATGCGGGGAAGGCTTGTGATCGACTAGCGCAGCAACGTCTGGAATCCTGCCTGGGCGAAATGCCGGTCGTGGGTGAGGGCGACCGTAAGTCGCTCCTCTTCCATTATTGAGAAACTGGCGCAATCCGTCAGGCTCCAGCTTTTGTCAGTCATATCCTGATATCGCCTCAGCGCTTTTTCGAAGAGCGGGCTCGTCTGAGGGAAGATAACGACCTGGGATGTGTCCCGAAGCGATGCGACGGCCTTTGCCGCTGCTTGGCGCAGACGCGGCCCGTAATCACTGAAGCTGTTCAGGAATTCAGTGAGAACCATTTCACTCGTTACGATTTGGTTGGGACTGTAATCGAGTGCAGTCGCGGAGGCCTTTTGGTGTAGGTCGTCGCGAGGGTTTAGAAGGGCGATCCAATAGCCCGTGTCGGCAAACACGCGCTCCATCAGGATGTCTTCTGGCCCCCGTAAAGGTAGTGATCGAGATTCTTCGAAAGGTCAGCGGGGACTTTCTCCCAATCCGCATCAGGCACATCCTTGGCGATATTTTCAAAAGCTGATGCAAAATTCGCGGTGCCATTCGAGGGCGGGCGCTCGGTTCCTTTCTCGCGCTCTTGAAGCAGCTCCAAGCCTTCGCGGACAACCTCATCAGCTGAATGGTAGCGCCCACTGCTAACCTTCTCGGCGATCAGGCGCTCAACCTCGGGGCTTAAGGAAATCTTCATGGCTAGCCTTCTCAATAGCTTACCAGATATGCCGTTTATTGTAGCCATCCAGTTCGCCGAGCAGAATGCACCAATGCCCTGCATCAAGTCTGTGCACGAACCTATAGGAAATAAACAGCTTGCTGAGGCTGGCGCGTCGGCCTGACGTTCCGGCCTGCGCGCTCGTCTATACCTCAGGAGCCAGGAATGGGAGCCATGGGACTTGCGCTGCCCTGGAAGGCTAGAATCTCTTGCGCGCCGCGCGAACGGGGGACGCGAGTGGAACCTTCCGAGCACTTTGGCGGCGGCGCGAACCCGGCCGCCGCCGATGCCACGAGTGAAGATGCCGCACTGGCGGCCGCCTGCCGGTCTGGCGATCTGCGCGCCTACGAACGGCTGTACGCGCTGCACGGCGCGAAGATGAAAAACCTGGCGCGGAACGTTCTGGGCAATACGAACGACGCCGAAGACGCCGTGCAGGAAACGTTCCTAAAAGTGCAGCGCAGCATCGCCGGCTTTCGCGGCCAATCGAGCTTCGTCACCTGGACTTACCGGATCCTGATCAACACGTGCTACGACGCGCGGCGCAGCCGGCTGCGCAAGAAAGAAATCGCGAGCGACGATGCCGAGGAAACGCCTCGGCGGGAGCCGCGCGCGCCGGGAGGGCACCCCACGCTGCGCATGGCGCTCGAACGCGCGCTGGCCTCCCTAACGCGGCACCAGCGCGACGTTTTTTTGCTGTATGAAGTGGAAGGCTTTCGCCACGCGGAAATCGCCGGGATGCTGGAGATTACCGAGGCGGCCTCGAAGAACACGCTTTTCCAGGCGAAGAAAAATCTTCGCCAGATACTGGAGCCGCCCCGACCCGGTCGGGGCGCCGCGGAAATACGGTGAACGGCATGAACGTGACCTGTAGCGACAGAGACCGGATTTTTGAAGACGGCACGGTCGCCGAATGGGCGGCGCTCGAAGCGCACGCGGCCACCTGCGCGATTTGCGCGGAAGAGCTGCGTGCGTGGAAAGCCTTGAGCGTGGCGGCAGAAGAGCTGCGCGACTACACCGCGGACCCCGCTTTTTGGCCGCGCATCGAACGCGCCCTTGCCGAACAGGCCGCACGAAAGGCGCACCGGGCCGGGCTGCGCCGCTGGTTCTCGTTTTTGCCTGAGCTTTCACTGGGATGGCAAACGGTGCTGGCAGGCGCATTCGCCGTGATTCTGGCCCTCTCCACAGGATGGATCTATCTGCACCGTTCGCCGAACGGGGGCAGCGTGGGAGATCCATCGTTTCTGAAGAGCAAGGCCCTGAAGGAAGTGGAGAGCGCGGAAACCGCATACGAACGGGCAATCGACAAGCTGGCCGCGGAGGCCAAGCCGCAACTCGACAATCCCGCGACGCCGCTGCTCGCGAACTATCACGAGAAGCTGCAGGTGCTGGACAGCGCCATCGGCGACCTGCGCGCGCAGGCCGGATTGAATCCCTCAAATGCGCAACTGCGCTACCAGTTGCTGGCCATGTACCAGGAA
>DASPYR010000184.1:0-12731 GCA_035636675.1 Rugosimonospora sp.
AAAATCCTGGTACGTATACGAGCCATGGGATTTCCAGATCTGGAAAGCGCGCTGAAAATCCTGCGCCACCACTGCGTCCATGAAATGCTCGACGGTGTGTTTTTCGCTGATGAAGCGCAGGAAAAAGTACCACGTGCCAAAGGCAACCAGAATGACCAGGGCTACGCCGCTTACCGCGTAGCGGAGCCGTTTTGAATTCGGTTCCTCGCTGGTTCTGCCATCAAAAAGGGCCAAATGTATCCTCGGTTATGCCGAGTATCGTCCGTTCGAGTTGAGACTAAGCTGATTCGCGAGCAGAGAAAGCTAGCAGAGTCACCAATTAGAAGCAAACTCCGGTTGAAACCGGCGCCCTGTTCAGGCGCCGAGGGCGCCGCCTGATCCCGCCGGCAATTCAATGGAGTATTTCGTGCGTTGCTTTTCGCGGTGCTCGGCGAGCGCGAGCTGGATCAAGCGATCGATCAATTCCCGATAGGGAATTCCCGAGGCTTCCCATAATTTCGGGTACATGCTGATGGAAGTGAAGCCGGGGATGGTGTTGATCTCGTTCACGTAAATCCGGCCGCTCGGCCGTTCGAGAAAGAAATCGACGCGAGCCATTCCCCGGCACTCCAGGCAGCGGAACGCGCGCACGGCGTATTCCTGAAATCGCTGCACCTGCGCTTTCGTGAGTTTGGCCGGAATTTCCAGGCGCGTGCCTTCCTCCAGATACTTGGCCGTGTAGTCGTAAAATTCGCGGTGAGGAATGATTTCGCCCGGCACCGACGCCTGCGGCTCATCGTTTCCGAGCACGGAGACCTCGATCTCCCGGCCGCGGATATTGCGCTCGACCAAAATTTTCTGCGCGAATTCGGCGGCCAAATCGAGCGCCGCCGGCAATTCCTCGCGCTTATGCACCTTGGTCATGCCAACTGACGAGCCGAGCGTGGCCGGTTTAACGAATAGTGGAAAGCGGAACTTCTTTGCCACCGCCTGCAGTATGCGCTCGCGGCCGCTTTCCCATTCCGAACGCAGAATGGCGAGAAATTCTCCGACCGGCAGCCGTGCCTGCAAAAACAGCCGCTTGGCCATGTCCTTATCCATGCCCACAGCGGAGCCAATCACGCCCGAGCCCACATAAGGCAGTCCGGCCAGATCGAGGAGGCCCTGGACTGTGCCGTCTTCGCCGTACGTGCCGTGCAAAACCGGGAAAATCACGTCCACGCGCTGCGAGCCTGCGCCGCTGTGCTCGAGCGGCATCAGCGCACCGACGTTGGGATCGGCGCTCAGCATGACCCGCTGGCCCTGGCGCAGCACGTCCGGCAGCATCTTCTGCGCGGGCGTACCGATGAACCATCGCCCGTCTTTCCCAATGCCGATCGGCACCGCTTCGTATTTTTCCGGATCGAGCGCGCGAACCACCGAGGCCGCCGAAGCCAGCGATACTTCGTGTTCCCCCGAACGTCCGCCAAAAATCACGCCTACCCGCAACCGCTTGTTCTCTGCCATGAAATTCGCCCGTCTCCTTTACCCTGAACAGCCGCGCTGGCGGCTGTGAAGGGCTAGAGAATTTTCTTGCCCAACGCGGAGAGCACCATCTCAACTCCCAGCAACGCCGTCTTATTGTGCAGATCGATCACCGGATTGATCTCCACAATTTCGAGCGAAGCCATGGCTTCGCTATCGGCGATCATTTCCATGGCCAGGTGCGCCTCGCGGTAGGTGATCCCGCCGCGCACCGGCGTGCCCACTCCCGGCGCGTCCGCCGGATCGATGAGGTCCATATCCACGCTGACGGCGATGCCCTCGGTATCATCCCTGGCAAACCGCAGCGCCTCGGTCATGACGTCACGCATGCCGCGTTCGTCGATATCCCTCATCGTAAAAGCATGGACGCCGGAATCTTTCACCAGGCGCCGCTCCTTCGCGTCCAGATCGCGCACACCCACGATGGACACGCTGCGCGGCTCGACTTTGGGCTTGAAGCCGAGCAACTCCACCAGTTCGGGCGCGCCATATCCGATTAATGACGCCAGCGGCATGCCGTGAACGTTTCCGGAAGGCGAGGATTCCGGCGTGTTCATGTCGCCATGCGCATCGAGCCACATGCAACCGATCTTCTTCGATTGCTTGCGGAAAAAATCGGAGACGCCCGAACACGTTCCGATGGCGATGGAGTGGTCGCCGCCGAGTACAAGGGGAAAAAATCCTTCGGCCAGCGTCTTTTCCGTCATCTCCGCCAAGCCGCGGCAGGTTTCCGCAATCTCATGCAAATATTTGGCGCGCTTTTCGCCGTAAGGCTGTTCTTCGGGCCCCTTCACCAGCACGTTGCCGATATCTTCGACCGTGTGTCCAAGCTGTTTGAGGCGCGATTGCAAACCGGCGACGCGCAGCGCGGAAGGACCCATATCCACGCCACGGCGGCTTTGGCCGAGGTCCATCGGCACGCCGATGATGCGAATTTTCTGCGCCATGATGGATGTTCTGTTCGCCCAAACCGGCGGGCGGAAGGGCCGGCGAACAGCGGCGCTAAGGATACACGCGATAAATCATGCGCGGGAAGGGGATTACCTCACGGACGTGCTCTGTTCCGCAAATCCAGGCCACCACGCGCTCGAGGCCCATGCCGAAGCCCGCATGCGGCACGCTGCCATAGCGGCGCAGGTCCAGATACCACTGAAAGGCCTGCTCCGGCAGCTTATTCTCGCGCAGCCGCTCGAGCAGCAGATCGTAGCTCGAAATGCGTTCCCCGCCGCCGATGATCTCGCCGTAGCCTTCCGAGGCCAGTACGTCGAATCCCAGCGCCAAATCCGGCCGCGCGCTATCGGGTTCCATGTAGAACGCCTTGATCGAAGCAGGATAGCGATGGATCATCACGGGACGGTCGAATTGCTGCGAAAGCGTGGTTTCCTCGTCTCCGCCGAAATCGTCGCCCCACTTCACATCGTGGCCGTGCTGCCGCAGGATTTCGAGCGCCTGTTCGTAGGTAATGCGCGGAAAGGGAGGCTTAACCGGCTCGAGTTTGGAGGCATCGCGCTTCAGCGTTTCGATCTCGCGCGCGCGATTGCGCAAGGCCGATTGCACGATGTGGCTTACCAGCCCTTCGCCGAGCGTCATCATGTCTTCCAGGTGGGCGTAAGCGGCTTCGGGCTCGAGCATCCAAAACTCGGTCAGGTGGCGCCGCGTCTTCGATTTTTCGGCGCGAAACGTGGGACCGAAGCAATACACCTTGCCCAGGGCCGCGGCCAGAGCTTCGACATAAAGCTGCCCCGACTGCGTCAGGTAAGCCTTTTCATCATCGACGTACTGCACCTCGAACAGGGTCGTCGTGCCTTCGCATGCGGCCGGCGTGAATATCGGCGCATCGGTCAACGTATAGCCTTGGCCATCCATGAACTCCCGCGCGGCGCGGATGGCTTCGGCCCGAATGCGCAAGATAGCAGCTTGACGTGGAGTACGCACCCACAAGTGGCGGCGGTCGAGAAGAAAGTCCACGCCATGCTCTTTGAGTTGTATGGGGTAAGGCTCCGATTCCGGCACCCGCTGCAGGACCTGGACGCGGCTGACGCCGATTTCGTATCCGCCGGGAGCGCGCGGCTCGCGGCGTATTTTGCCGCTGATTTCGACGCTCGATTCCTGCGTGAGCCCGCGCAGCGCGGCAAACGCCTCCGGTTGCTCCTTCTGCGAGACCACGCCCTGCATCAGCCCGGTCCCATCTCGAAAAATGGGAAACAAAAGCTTGCCGGATTCGCGCAGGTTGTAGAGCCAGCCGCGCAGGGTGACCTCCTGGCCGTCGTGCTCCCCGGCTTTTTCGATGGTGACTACGCTCATCGCGCTCTAGTTCTATCTTTCGGCTTCGGGCGAGGAGAGCGCCCGCTCGATGCGGTCGAACGCGGCGCGCGCGGCACTGAGGGCCACAAAGGTGGGAGCGGGGTCGGCAAAGGCCGGTTGTTCCTTCAATTCGAAAACCAGCGGGAGCTCCGGCGGCAAGGCAGGCAGGGCTGATTTCCATTCGATGGTGCCTTCATAGGGCAACAGGTGTTCGTCTTTCAGTCCATGATTATCGTGAATGTGCGAAGTCACCATAAATTCGCGCATCGGTTCCAGGCTGGCCAGCACGCCATCGCCGATATGCGCATGTCCGATATCGAAGCACAGCCGCAAATCCGTAAGCCGCGTATCGATAATGAATTGGCGCAGGTGCGCCGGTGTGGCCAGTTCTCCCGGCGTATTTTCCAGCGCCAGCGTGACGCCGCGTGCCTTGGCAAAAACATGCAGGTGCTCGAGCGAACTGAAAGCCGCTTCGAATCGGTGTCCGTCCGCGGCGTCCCGCGAAGAGCCCATGTGCTGCACCAGGTAACGGAAGGGCAAGTATTCCGCGACGTCCAGGGCTCGCTTGATTTCGTCCACGGCTTCCAGGCGGCGCACGCGTTCCGGATCACAAATGGAAAGCGGCGCGCTGCTCTCGTGCATGGGATTGAAGTCCCGTTCTGCCGGAGCATGGAGGGCGTGCAGTCTCAGGTTATTATCCCGCAGCGTGCCGGCAATTTCGCGCACGACGTCGGGCGATTGATAGTTGAAGTGCGCCCGCGTGCAGAATATCTCGACCGCCGTGATGCCATGGCGCGCGATCTCCGTCAGCAAGGCTGGAGTCAGTCTTCGCTTGACGAATAGATAAGTGGATAGGGTCCGCACCATAGCCGAATCTCAGTTTCCTGTGGCACCACTCGGCAGGGCCGGCCCGCATGCGCGCGCAGCGCCCCAGCTCGGGATCGTCGAAGATCGCTCCTGCACGGGAATGAGTGACTCTAAGCGAAAGCCCAAGGAGCGTCAAGGCGACACAACTGTTTAGTCTGAACTAATCCGCGGCGCGCTCGTAATTCAGATATGGGCCAAGCCAGCGCTCGATGGCGCGCAATTCCAGGCCCTTGCGGCGCTGATAATCGAGCACTTGATCGCGGCCGATCCTGCCAACGGCAAAGTAGCGCGCCTGAGGATGGGAGAAATATAAGCCGCAGACCGAGGCCGCCGGCAGCATGGCGAAATTTTCGGTGAGCGTGATGCCCGTGGCGCGCTCCGCATCCAGCAGGGCGAAAAGAGCGGCCTTTTCGGTGTGATCGGGCGAAGCCGGATAACCGGGCGCCGGCCGAATGCCCCGATAGCGCTCCCGCAGCAAATCTCCCGGCGTCAAATTCTCCTCGCGGCCAAAACCCCAGGCATCGCGCGCCTGCTTGTGCATCCATTCGGCGAGCGCTTCGGCCAGCCGGTCCGCCAGCGCCTTGACCATGATCGCGTTGTAATCGTCGTGCGCTTTTTCAAAACGCGTTGCGAGTTCGGCGGCGCCGATGCCTGCGGTGACCGCAAAAGCTCCGAGGTAATCCGCCTGGGCGGTGTCCTTGGGAGCGATGAAATCCGCCAGCGCGTATTCCGGTTCGGCGCCGGGCTTCTCCATCTGCTGCCGCAACGTGAAGAAAGTTGCGAGAGGGCGCGTGCGCGCTTCGTCCGCGTAAAGCTCGATGTCATCGCCCACGCTATTGGCGGGGAAAAATCCCGCTACAGCACGCGCCGTAAGCAGCTTTTGCTGCACGATCTCCGCCAGCAGTTTTTGGGCATCGTCGAGAAGTTCCTGCGCGCGAGGCCCCACCACCGGATCGTGCAAAATTCGCGGATAGATTCCCTTCAGCTCCCAGGCATGGAAAAACGGCGTCCAGTCGACCAGCGGCACGAGTTTTTCGAGCGGCACGGGGTTCCAAACGCGGCTTCCCGTGAATGACGGCGCCGGAGGCCGATAGCTCGTCCAATCAATCGGCGCTCTCCGCGCGCGGGCCTCCTGCAGGGAGACCAGCGGCGCGATTCGCGGCCCGCTGAATTGCCGCCGGATTTTTTCCTGCTCTTCGCAATTTTCGCGCACGAAGACGGGCCGCTGTTGCTTATTGCTCAAGCTCGAGACCACGCCCACCGCGCGCGAGGCGTCCAGGACGTGAACCACCGGATGGCGATAGGCGGGCGCAATCCTCACGGCCGTGTGCGCGCGGCTGGTGGTTGCGCCGCCGATCAGCAGCGGCACGGAAAAGCCTTCTCGCTCCATCTCCTTGGCGACGTGCGCCATTTCGTCGAGCGAGGGAGTGATCAATCCGCTCAGGCCGATCAGGTCAACTTTTTTTTCACGCGCCGTCTGGAGAATCTTTTCCGCCGGAGTCATGACGCCGAGATCGATCACCTCATAATTGTTGCAGCCCAACACGACTCCCACGATGTTCTTTCCAATATCGTGGACGTCGCCTTTGACCGTGGCCAGCAAGATTCGCGCTTGAGCCTCACGCCCGCCGCTGGCCAGCTTTTCGGCCTCCAGATAGGGCAGCAGGATGGCCACGGCCTGCTTCATCACTCGCGCGCTCTTCACCACCTGCGGCAGAAACATCTTCCCGGAACCGAAGAGGTCGCCCACGATGTTCATGCCGGCCATCAGCGGACCCTCGATGATGCTGAGCGGCGCGGTGTATTTCTGCCGCGCCTCCTCGACATCCGCCGGCAGAAATTCGGTTATGCCGTGCACCAGCGCGTGCGACAGGCGTTCCTCGATGCTGGTCTGGCGCCAGGCGTCTTCACGCGCGGCCGTGGGCCCGCGTTTTTCCACGGTCTGTGCCAATTCCAGCAGCCGCTCGGTGGCGTCGGGCCGGCGATTCAGGAGCACGTCCTCCACGCGCTCCCGCAGCTCGGGGGCAATCTCTTCGTAAATGGCCAATTGCCCCGCGTTCACGATTCCCATGTCCAGTCCGGCGCGGATGGCGTGATACAAAAACGCCGAGTGCATGGCCTCGCGAACGACGTTGTTGCCGCGGAAAGAAAACGAAATGTTACTTACGCCGCCGCTGACCTTCACTCCCGGCAGCGCCGCCTTGATCTGCCGGGTGGCCTCGATGAAAGCGAGCGCGTATTGGTTGTGCTCTTCGATCCCCGTGCCGACGGTGAGAATCGCCGGATCCATGATGATGTCGGTAGGCGGCATGCCCACCTGCTCGGTCAGAATGCGATAGGCGCGAGTGGCGATGGCCACTTTGCGTTCCGCCGTGTCGGCCTGGCCTTTTTCATCAAAGGCCATCACCACGACGCCAGCTCCATAGCGCCGGACCTTCCGCGCCTGTTCGCGAAAGACGTCCTCGCCTTCTTTCAGGCTGATGGAATTGACGATTCCCTTGCCTTGCAGGCATTTCAGGCCGGCTTCGATCACGCTCCATTTCGAGCTATCCACCAGAACGGGCACGCGCGCGATATCGGGTTCGGAAGCCAGGGCATTCAGGAAAGTGGTCATGCACTTTTCCGAATCCAGCATGGCTTCGTCCATGTTCACATCGATCATCTGCGCGCCGCCTTCCACCTGCTGGCGCGCCACCGCGAGCGCTTTTTCGTAGTCGCCTTTGCGGACCAGTTCGGCGAACCGCGGCGAACCAGTCACGTTGGTTCGCTCGCCGATGTTGACGAAATTGGTGTCCGGGCGAATCACCAGCGCTTCGAGCCCGCTGATCCGCGAGTAGGGCTCGACTTTTGGCGGCACTCGTGGCGCGACTCCTCGGATCGCTTCGCCGATGGCGCGGATATGCTCCGGCGTCGAACCGCAACAGCCTCCCGCGATATTCAGCCAGCCGTTGCGCGCAAATTCTCCCAGATCTGTGGCCATACGCTCCGGGGTCTCGTCGAAACCGCCAAACGCATTCGGCAGGCCGGCATTCGGATAGCAAGTGATCGGAATGGGCGCAAGGCGCGAAAGCTCCTCAAGAAATGGGCGCATCTCTTTTGCGCCAAGAGCGCAGTTCATCCCCACGCTGAAGAGCGGCATGTGCGAGATGGAAATCCAGAAGGCCTCGACCGTCTGCCCCGAAAGCGTTCGGCCGCTGCGATCGACGATCGTCACCGACACAATCACCGGAACGCGCTGCCCCGAGCTGTCGAAATATTCCTCGATTCCAAAAAGCGCCGCTTTGGCGTTGAGCGTATCGAAAACCGTCTCCACGAGCAGAAGGTCAACGCCGCCCTCGACCAAAGCTTTGGCTTGAGTTCGGTAAGTCTCGCGCAGTTGGTCAAAAGTGACGGGCCGCGCCGCGGGATTCGAGACGTCGTTCGAGACCGAGGCCGCTTTCGAGGTCGGTCCCATGGAGCCGGCCACGAAGCATCTGCGCTGCGGATGCGAGGCCATGTAGCTTTCCACGGCCTTCCGCGCGATTTGTGCTCCGGCACAATTCATATCGGCGACGCGAGCTTCGAGCGCATATTCCGCCATGGACACCGCGTTGGAGTTGAACGTATTCGTTTCGATGATGTCGGCGCCCGCTTCCAGATATTGCTGATGGATCTCCCCGATGATCTGCGGCTGGGCCAGATTCAAGGCGTCATTATTCAGGCGCAAATCCTTGCCATGCCGCGCGAATTCCTTACCGCGATAGCCCGCCTCATCCAGTTTGCGCGCCTGGATCATCGTGCCCATGGCGCCATCGAGCAGCAGGATGCGTTTGCGCAGGAGCGCATTCAGTTCGTCACGGATTTGTTCGCCGCGGCTCATCGATTCGGCAATACCTCAATCCGGCGTGCAGCGCCACGCCTTCCACACCCATTGCCCGCCGGCACATACAACGGCTTACTTTTGTTGGATGTCTGAAGCTGATTTAGAGCGAAGGTGAAGGCCAACCTTTTCGTTACTGCTCGGTACTCCGCTAATTATAGGGCAGAAGGGCGGCCCCGGTGAAGAGTCATTTGCTACTCAGTAGATTCACGCAAGAATTCTGCTTTCACCGGCCCGGGAATCAGACCGGCGTCAAAACCCCGATCGAGCAACTCCTGCACCGCAGCGCGGCCACGCTCGCCATAGCTGAGCGTCCGACTGTTCACATACATGCCTACGAATTTATCCGCCAGCTCGGTATCCATATCACGCGCGAATTGCATGGCGTAATTCAGCGCTTCTTCGCGGTGCTCGAGCGCGTAGGCCACGCTCTCCCGGATGACTCTGGCAATCCGCTCGCCGGTTTCTTGTCCGAGCGCACGCCGCACGGCATTGCCTCCGAGCGGCAGTGGCAGCTTCGTCGTTTCCAGCCACCACTGGCCGAGGTCCACCACCCGATGAAGACCCAATTCCGGGAATTGCAGCTGCCCTTCATGGATGAGCAGGCCAGCATCGACCGTCCCTGCTCGAACC
The DNA here is from genome assembly GCA_035636675.1 of Rugosimonospora sp. Classification (GTDB taxonomy): domain Bacteria; phylum Acidobacteriota; class Terriglobia; order Acidiferrales; family UBA7541; genus Palsa-189. Next base: position 9,167 of record DASPYR010000184.1, read on the forward strand.
GCATTCATGATTTGATCGAAGGGAATCGGAATAGGCTCGAATGCCGGCTGATAGAGCCGAAGGGTAAGATACGCCGACGTGCGCAATCCCGGAACGGCGATGCGGCTGCCCGCGAGTTGCTGGGGCTTCATCGGCCGGCCGGCCACTACGATAGGACCATAACCTTCGCCAAAGCTGGCACCGCAATCGAGCAAAACGTATTTCTGCCGCAGGTAGGCGTAGGCCGAGAAGCTGATCGCCGTCAGGTCGTAAATTTCGCGATCCGCGGCTTGATTCAGCGTCTCGATATCGGAAAGAACGTGCGTGAACGTCAGGCCAGGCGCTTTGACGCGGTTCGTCGCCAAGGCATAGAACATAAAGGCGTCATCGGAATCCGGCGAATGCGCCAGCTTGATCTCTTGCACTTTTGTTGTGGCTTGCCGGGCCGGCATGCGCGCGACTCCCTCTCGAACACCCGTTCCGCTCTGCCAAACGATCACGCTTCAAACCGGTGCCGGGACGCCTGACCCCTTGCGGACACTCGGCGCGTCACTGGCCAAGAATGCCTCCGCCTGAAGTTGCTCAATTCTCGCGGTTGGCTCGCTGGCGAAGGAAGGAGGCCTGAATCCGGGATCGTTCGGAAGATCGTGTCCGAGCCGCCTGAAGAGACTAACATAGTTGATCCGCCGATCCAAACCGCCGCGGTCAGTTCTAGATGGCGTTGATCAGATGCGCGACGCTGGGGGACAAGCAGAGACTTCGCCGATGTGCCGCTGAGGAACTGCTAGGGCCGCGTCTCGTCGCCTTCCACGAGCGGATCGTCCGCTGTAGCGACGGCTCCATTCTTGTCCGCGCCTCGCAGCGTACCGCTGGAATCGAGGAAAAACGAGCTTCGTCCGTCTTTTCCGTAGACCACGGGCGTCGCCCCGAGCGCAAATCCGGCGCCCTTGTTTCGCTCTGATTGGTGTTCCTCGCCGCTCGCCGGAACGATGGCATAGCGAAGACGATATCCGCCCGCCACACCTTTCGCCAACTCGGAATCCAGCATCCCCGCGGTTTCCGGCGAAGCGCCATCTTGCGCCGGCGGCCCCAGCTGCTCGAGCGTTTCCGGCAGGTTGCCGTAAGCGCTCCGGTACGATTTCAGCGCGCTAGCAACCTTGCGCATTGCGGCGATTGCGTTCCGCTGCCGAGCTTGCAGATCGAACTCTTCCCATTGGCGCCCCAATGCCGGAATATCCAGCAAGAGCAGCCCCACCGAGAGCAGCTTCCATTGACCGGATTCCCTGATGAGTCCGAAGCGCACCGATTGCGCTGCCGAGCCTTCCGGGACGCTGACTGGAATGAACGCCAGATTCTCGCGCACTTCGGTTGCGCCAAAGCGCATCTCCGAAGTCACGCCGCCGGCCTCGCAGCGAACCACCGTGTGCCCATCTAAGGTGGAGAGCAAGGGCTTCCCGGGATCGTCGAGAAGCACCAGACGCCTCAACAACGCCACGCGCTGTTCCTGCGTAAGAGCGCGATAGGCTTGCGCGTTGTCGTACGTAAGGTGGCTGGCGAACGCCGCTTCGTCATGCCGGCAAGCCGCCGTCAACGTCTCTTCGAGGGCTTGGGCGGGATCGGGAATCGGCGCCGCAGCCGGCGGTGCCCCTCGTTGTGCGGAGAGGTCGGCAGCGATTATCCCCAATAGGAGCGCCAGCAAAATGCCAAATGCAGCCAGATACACGCTCGCACGCGCGTCCCGATAGGCAAAAAGAGAGCCGAGCCGGCCCGAGCGATGAAGCACAGCGACTTTCACGATTTTGCTTGGCGCAGAATATCCGAGAGATTCATGGTGAAGCTCGATCTGGGCATCACCTGCTTGCAGCCCGCGGCCCGAGCCCGCTGCGCAAGCTCCGTTTGCACGTGAGAGAGAAAGCCGATGATCGGTATGAGGTTGCCTGAACGCTGCAACTGCTCGATCGCTTCCAGCGCCCCTTGCCGCGCATTCAGGTCCACCACGACCAGCCGCGGCAGATCGCTGCGAGCCCCGGCCGGCGGCCCCTCAAGCTCCTTGACCAGCGCCGCGCCCGTCGAAACCGTTTTCAGCATGACTCCGAGCTTGCGGGCCGTTTCCGCCAGCTTGGCTTGAAAGAACAAATCATCAACGAGCGCCAGCACATCCGTGGCGCTGCTCGCGTTTTCGTTTACCATAGAGAATCATCGTAACAAGCCGCCCGCCGCCGTCAAAGAGGCTGCATGAATTCCAAGGCAGGCAAACCGCCGACGGAACCGCTGGAAGTGACGCTCTATACCCGTCCGGGATGCCACTTATGTGACGAGGCAAAATTGCAGATCGCGCCGCTGCTCGCCGAATTTGGCGTTCGATTGCGCGAAGTCAATATCGATGCGAATCCCGAATTGCGCGAACGTTACAACGCGGATGTGCCAGTGATTTTTCTGGCGGACCGCAAGATCGCCAAACATCGCGTTGATCCAAACCAATTTAGGCGTCAGCTTCTAGAGGCGCGCCGCCGTTTCGCCCATCGCGGCTGATCCCCGCGCGGCCGCCGCCATCTATTGAGGCTCGCCGCTCGGTTTGACGCCCACGCCGGCGTCGGGAACGTCTCCTGGCCGCCCTTGGACGCGATCATATTCGGTTATCTGGCACGTCGAGCCCAGCGCCTCGTTGTAGTAGGTGGGCACGCCCAGCGCCGAGCGCAGCTCCTCGTTGAATTTGCGCAAGTGTTCGAGTTGCTGCGCCAGCGCGGGAAGCTTGCGCCCCTCGTCGGTGATCAAAAACTTCTGATAGCCGGCGTCCCAAAGCCGCGTGAACTGTCCCTCGATGAGCACGCTCGGCATGATGGTCATTTGGAAACGTCCGTCTGCCATCTGCCGGAATTCCGCACCGCCGCCGTATTTCTCCACGCGCACCACGCCGCGCGTGCTGCTTACCTGAAAACCTTTGGACGGCAAGGTTTCCAGGGTGGCCGCAGGGAATCGTTCGTTAACGTTCCACATAGGCATTAGGATTCACGCCTGCGCTCCGCTTGTCAAACATTCGTACGCGCTCCTAATGTCCTAATTTGACGGGCCATCAATATTTAGCCGTATGGCAGGCTTCGGAAGGGGCCTTTTACGAAGGCGCAGTTTAGGGCGGAAGCTTTCCAGCAGCAGAAGGAAGATGGTTACAAACATAAATACGAACGCAAAGACCTCGAAGACGGGGCCGCGCCGAGCCAGCACAAACAGGGGTGCTATGAGGGGGCCCAATACGACAGAGCGCGGCGGCTTCATTTCCAATCTTGCCTTGCAGTGAGGGCAGGCAAGATGTGACCACGCGTCTAAATTAAGAAAAAATGGAGTACGAACGTTGTGACCGCAAGCAGGGCACTTGGCCATCGACCACACTCCCTCTCATTCCCGTGTTTTAGCGTGCCGTGATTGTGAGACGGTGTCAATGGAACTCAAAGAAGGCCCTGCATAGCATTTTGAATACATTGGGCGCCCCGCCGCATCTATTCACGGGTGGAAAGGCGGACAGCCCATCCGGTGGACGAAGCCTTGCTCTCTGACGGTCAAAGTTGAGGGAATCTATTGTAGACTCATG
>DASPYR010000185.1:0-6501 GCA_035636675.1 Rugosimonospora sp.
AGGAAATCCGTCTTTTGCGGGCCTGGCGCCGCGAGCTTTCCAATCGTTAGGCGCCGTCGGTCCATACCAGGCAGTCGTGTCGATCAATGCCAATCCTCGAACTCGCTCGGGATACGCCGCCGCAAACGCCTGAGCCACGCACCCGCCCATCGAGCATCCCGCGACGACTGCTGAGGGCCAGTCGCAGGAATCGAGCAGCGCCGCGAGATCATCGGCAAAAAGCTCCACGCTATAGGGACCGGGCCGCCGTTCCGATTGCCCATGTCCGCGGCAATCGTAAACCAGAATTTCCGCGTCCTCGCCGAGCTGAGCGATGACTTCGCCCCACATTGCTCCACTAAGCGCGAGCGAATGAATCAGCGCGAGGCGGGGCTTTCTGGGATTCGCATAAATTCGATACCAGAGCTGGCATCCATCCTTCGCGCGCGCGATTGAACTCGTTTGAGCCATGAAGATGCTCCTGAGATGAAAGCCCATAATTGTGGCACCAAGCGGCCCGAGCGCAATTTAGTTTTTGCCTTGAAGAGAAGCGCACGGTAATAATTGAGCGGTCGCCTCTTGCACGAAGCGAGTGCATAGCGGGATGGCCGGCTGCGATGCTGCTGAAAATCAATGAGGAGCTGAACGTCGATGCCTCTCCGGAGGATGTCTGGAAACTTCTGCGGGATACTCCCCGGCTCGCAGCTCTTCTGCCGGGCGTCGAAAACGTCACAGCGATCAATGAGCCTGGTGTGGAGGCCTACCAGGCCAAGGCCAGCGATAAAATTGGTCCGTTCAAGGTGGCCCTGAACATGGAAATCCGCGTGGCCGAGGCGCAGGAGCCGTCATTTTTGAAAGCCAGTATCAAAGGAAGCGATTCCATCGGGCTGAATCGCATCACCGGCTCCTTGCATATAATGCTGCGTCCCGCCTCGTCGGCCACGCGCCTGCGATTCGAAGCGGATATCGAAATATTAGGCAAACTGGCAACGCTGGGCGCGGTGCCCATCCGTCGCAGAGGTACAGAAAAGTTCGCCGAGTTCGCTCGAAATGTTCAGGCGCAGTTTGCACCCGGCGTGCGCGCCAATCTGCGCACTCAATCCGCGACCGATGTGCGCGCCAGTTTGCGCACTCAGTCAACAAAGGACCGCCGGTGAAGATCAACTTCGAACTAAATGGAAAATCCACGTCCCTGGAGATCGAACCGCGCGAGACGCTCGCCGAGGTCCTGCGAGCGCGCTGCCGCCTGACCGGCGTGAAGCTCTCCTGCGAGTCCCAGGTTTGCGGAAGTTGCACCGTGCTCGTCGACGGCCTTCCCGTCAGCGCCTGCACCTATCTCGCCTACGAAATCCGCGATAAGCGCGTGACCACCATCGAAGGATTGGCCGGCGGAGCGGGCCGTCTGCATCCGCTACAGCAAGCTTTTCTCGATCATTTCGCTTTCCAGTGTGGCTTCTGCACGCCGGGCATGATCCTCGCGGCCAAATCGCTGCTGGACGAAAATGTACATGCTTCCGACGAAGAAATTATCGCTTACATGAGCGGCAATCTCTGCCGTTGCACCGGGTATCTGGGAATACTCAAGGCCATCCGGCAGGCCTCCGCGGAGTTGCAAGGACCCACCGAAAGAAAACAGGCGAAATCGTGAGCGACGTAAATAAGAATGACGCGAAGAACTTTGCCGTCGTGAATCATTCCGTTCCTCGCACCGATGGCGTGGCCAAGGTGACGGGAAGCGCCACCTACGCAAGCGACATTACTCTCGAACGCATGGCCTGGGCCAAGCTGCTCCGCAGCCCGTTCGCGCACGCCAAAATTCTCTCCGTCGACGTTTCCGAGGCCAAGCGCCAGCCGGGAGTCATTGACGTGCTCACGGCAAATGATCTCGGCGCGCTTCATCCTTATTATGGCCACGCCGTAAAAGATCATCCCTTGCTGGCCATCGGCAAGGTTCGATTTGTCGGCGAGCCGGTGGCTGCGGTCATCGGCGAAGATGAGTTGAGCGCGCAGGAGGCGCTCGACAAAATCAAAGTCGAGTACGCAGAGCTGACGCCGGTGCTCGATGTTCCGAGCGCGCTCGCGCCAGGCGCCGTGCTCGTTCATGGCATGGACTACATCGGCGGCGCTTTTCGCGGCTTCGACGATTTCAATAATTTTCCGGGCGGCACAAAGAATATTTGCCAGGCCGTGCACGTGGAGTGGGGCGATGTGGACTCCACCTTCGCGTCGGCCGCGCACATTGTCGAGGGCGAATACTATTTCCCGATGATTTACGCCTACGCCATGGAACCCTACGTGGCCCTCGCCGATTACGACCCCAAAGGCCAGCTTACAGTCCATTCTTCGGCGCAGCATCCTTTCATGGTGCGTCACGATCTGGCCGAAGTTTTCGACCTGCCGCTCAACAGCGTGCGCGTGATCGTCCCTTATGTCGGCGGCGGATATGGCAGCAAGTCCTACACCAAGATCGAGCCGCTCACGGCCGCATGTTCGTGGAAGGTGTCGCGGCCCGTGAAATTGCAGCTCAGCGTGGAAGAAGCTTTTCTCACCACGCGCTCAGACGATGCGCGCGTGTACATTCGCACCGCCGCGGATGGCGATGGCAAGCTGATCGCCAAGCAGGCCACCATTCACCTGAATACCGGTGCATATGCGGAAAACAGCCCCATGGTCTGCCGCAAAGCGGCCAATCGCATCGTCGGACCCTATCGCTTTCCCAACGTGAGGATCGACTGCCTGGCGATTTACACGAACACGGTTCCCGCAAGCTCCTACCGCGGATTGGGTGCGGCGCAAATCACGTTTCCCGTGGAATCCCAGATGGACGAACTGGCGCACCAGATCGGCTGCGATCCGCAGGAATTCCGGTTGCGCAATCTGGCTCATAGCGGCGAATCCATTCATCCGGGCCTGCGTCCCATCGATGCCGACGTGCTGGGCGACATCCGCATCGCCGCCGAAACGCTGCGGTCTAATGGCCCCTTGGCGCCGAAGCATGGCCGCTCCGTATGTTGTTCGGCAAGCGATGCCGGAGCGCATCCGGTCACCCTCGCGATGGTGCAGGTGCATGCCGACGGGTCTGTATCGGTGTTCAGCGGAAGCACGGAGATCGGCCAGGGAAGTCACACCGTTCTCGCACAGATTGCCGCGGAAGAGATGGGCGTTCCACTCGAAAAAGTAAGACTGGTCGGTTCCGATACGGCCGTCACGCTTTTCGAGCGCTCCACCGGCGCCAGCCGAACCACCACGCTCATGGGCCGCGCCGTGATGGAAGCCTGCCGCGAAGCCATCGCTCAATGCAAGTCCATGGCCGCGGAACTCCTGGGCGTGCCGGTAAGCCAATTCACCGAGGAACGCGGCGGAATTCGCCACGGAAAAGACTGGCTCACCTGGCCTGAAATCATCGAACGTTATTTCCAGATGGAGGGCTGCAGCATCATCGGCCGCGCCTATTTGCGCCGCGCCGGAGCCCTAAAATCCGTGCCGGTATTTTGGGAAATTGGAGTCGTGGGCCTGGAGATCGCCCTGGACGAAGATACGGGAAAGATCTCGCTCGATACGCTGGTCACGGTGGGAGACGTGGGACTCGCCATCCATCCGGCCATGACGGAAAGTCAGGATTTGGGCGCCGCCACCATGGGCCTGGGCGCCGGCTTGTTCGAGGAATTGATCTTTGAAGGCCAGCAATTGATGAATGGAACGCTCCTCGAATATCGCGTGCCGCGATTCTCCGATTTGGCCCGCAGGGTTGAGCTGAAGCTGGTCGAGAATCGCGATGGCGTGGGCCCCTACGGCGCAAAAGGCGGCGGCGAAGGTTCTCTCAACCCGATCGGCGCCTGTCTCGCGAATGCGCTCTATCAAGCTGCCGGCGTACGCATTCGCAGCCTGCCGTTAACGCCCGAGCGCGTGTGGAAAGCGCTGCAGGAGAAGAAAGCGCAAGCGCCGGCGATGCGGAGAAAGTCCTCCGTCGCGACCCCCGTAGCGAAAAAAGATCGAGCGCCTAAAACGCGGTCGCATAAAGCTCGCGCTCCTAAAACTAAGGTATGACCACGCTCTCGCGTTTTGAAATCCATCAGCCACAAAGCGTCGCGGAAGCATCTCAGATGCTCGGGCACTATGGCGATGATGGGGCCATCTACGCGGGCGGGACGGAATTGCTGCTGGCCATGCGGCATCGCGCGCTCAGCTATAGCCACCTCATCGACCTCAAAGTCATTCCGGCATTGAACGCCCTCGAGCCGCGCGATGGTGTAATCGAAATTGGCGCCGCTTGCACGCATCGCGCTATCGAACGCTCGGCGCTGGTGCGCGAAAAGCAGCCCGTATTCGCGGAACTGGAATCGCAAGTGGCCAATATTCGAGTGCGGGCGACGGGAACCCTCGGAGGCAATCTTTGCTTCGCCGAGCCGCACTCGGACCCCGCCACGATGCTGCTCGTCCTCGACGCGAAAGTGCGCATCGAAAGCGCCGCAGGCGCTCGCGAAATCCCCATCGAGAACCTCATTGCCGGAGCTTATGCGAATCATCTCGCGCCGGGCGAAATTCTCACGCGGATCGTCGTCCCGTGCGCGAAACCGAATCACCGCGCTGCTTACATGAAGTTTCAGATTCATGAGCGCCCCACGCTGGGCCTGGGACTGTGGCTCGAAACTCCGGATCGCGGCCGCACGTTTACGTCCGCACGGGTTGCCGTGGGCTGCGTTTGCCCATTTCCCAGCCGCGCGTCCACGGCCGAGGAATTGCTCACGGGCTCGCGTGCCGATGTCGAAAAACGCCTGCCGCAGGCTGCTGCTCTCATCGCCGATGGCGCGGAGCTGATCGACGATTACGAAGGCAGCGCCGAATACAAACGGCATTTGATCGACGTTTTCCTCCGGCGAACCTTTCTCAAGGCCCTCGCCGGCGATAGCCCTTTCAAGCCTGCGCGCGAAATTTAGCATTGTCTTCCTGAGTCCGCTCTTTGTGCGAAAGTCGGCCATCCCACTAGGATGGCCGTCCCGAGCGAAGAACCGGAGCGAGGGACCTCTCCCGGAGCTTTTGCACGTCAACAAAGGCAGACGAAGGATCTCTCTTAAAACTGAAGTGTCGTCCGGCAATTTTGGTTGATAATAGCTACTCAGAAAGAAGCCCATGAAATTCGCACAAAAGGCTCTCCGGCGGCGCTTCGTATTCCTCTTCTCGGCATTGCTCTTCCTCGGCTTTGCCGCCGGCCTGCTCGCTTACCAGCGCCGGGGCGGCGCATACCAGGAAGAAGAAGACGAAGAGGACATGCCCATCGGCGCCAAACAAAAAGTCGAATGGACCTTTGCGCGTTTTCACTACAACATGCCCTACGGCAGCTTTCGCGGCTTCCAACGCTGGGCCGCCGATTACCCCAAATCGGATCGCCAACTCGTCGAGGGCGTCATTCGCCTGACGCGCATCAATTCGTATATCGGCGAGCACGTGGTCGACGCGACGAGCGACGACATCTACAATTGGCCCTGGATTTTCGTGGAAGATCCGGGCGCTTGGGTCCTCTCCGAAGCCGAAGCCGTCCGCATCCGCACCTATCTCTTGCGCGGGGGCTTCATGTTTTTCGACGATACCCACGGCGACTACGAATGGAACAATATGATGGCCGGCGTGCGCATGATTTTTCCCGATCGCGCGGTCGAGGACCTAAAGGACAGCGACGAAATCTTCCACACTGTCTACGACCTCGACGATCGCTTTCAGATTCCCGGAACGCGCTTTATCTGGGGCTATCGCCGTCCCTATTTGGCGGATATGAAAGTGCCCAAATGGCGCGGCATCCGCGACGATAAAGGGCGCATCATGGTGGCCATCTGCCACAATAGCGACGTCGGCGACGCCTGGGAATGGGCCGACAGCCCCGATTATCCCGAGCCCGCCACTTCCATGGCCTACCGCATCGCCATCAATTACATTATTTACGGAATGACCCACTAAGCCGGCCGGGCGGCCGTTTACTTCAGGCGGGTGCTGCCCATGAGGAATTTGTCGACGCCTGCGGCGGCCTTGCGTCCTTCGGAAATGGCCCACACCACCAGCGACTGCCCGCGCCGCATATCGCCGGCGGCGAAAATTCCCGGCACCGAGCTCATGTAGTTCGCGTCCGTGGCGATATTGCTGCGCGCGTCAAGATTGACGCCAAACTGTTCGATCATGCCTTGTTTTACCGGCCCCGTGAAACCGAGCGCAAGCAGCACAAGCTCTGCTTCCAGGATGAATTCGGTTCCGGGAATCGGCTCGAACTTCGGCGGCGGTCCTACGCGGATGGCGTGAAGCTGCTTCACGTTTCCATTTTCGTCGCCGGTGAAGTGCGTTGTACCGATGGACCAATCCCGCAATCCGCCTTCCTCATGCGAACTCTCCGAGCGCAATTGCAGCGGCCAAAGCGGCCAGGGCGTGCTGGGCGCGCGTGCTTCCGGCGGCATGGGCATGATCTCGAACTGGTGCACGGATCTCGCCTTTTGACGATGGGTGGTGCCCAGGCAATCCGCGCCCGTATCTCCCCCG
>DASPYR010000186.1:0-14334 GCA_035636675.1 Rugosimonospora sp.
GGGCATGCATGAACCTGCGGGCGGCGTCGCGGCTTTGTCGATTCTCGCCAAAAAATGACCATCCGACCAGGATGGTCATCCCGAGCGACGGACCGGAGCGAGGGATCTCTCCGGAGCTTTCGCCGGTTAACAAGGTCAAACCCGAGCGACGGATCTCACTTAAAGCGGGCGCCTGGCGATGTCGATTGGAAGCCTCGTGAAATCAGCACTTGCAAAATCATCGAGCTAAGCGGCCTGAAATCAACACTTGCAGAAAAATGGGAGACGGGGGGTCCTGAGTCCAACGTCGGTGGAAGGGATGCACTGTAAGCGGCTTGGTTTGATATCCTTGCAAGAAACGTGAGACTAACGAGCGTGGAATGATATCGTTGCAGAAAAAGAGGGGGGGCGGGGTGGACCTCAAGTGCCACATTAGATTGCGATGCATTGAGCTTGTTGATTGCGGTTTTTCCGCAGCACCTCTGGCGGCTCGCCCTGCGGATCAATTGACCGAGAGTTAAGCGTCTCCTAGAATCTAATATGAGATCGAGAATGGGTTCACGCTGGCTTGTAAGCCATGTTTGAAAATCTCACCGAAAAACTGCAGCGCGTTTTTAAGAACCTGCGCGGCCAGGGGAAGCTTACCGAAGAACACCTGGGCGCCGCGCTGGGCGGGATTCGCGAAGCGCTGCTCGATGGCGATGTCAACGTCGGCGTTGCGGACGAGTTGCTCGCCCACATTCGCGCCAAGGCCTTGGGCTCGGAAGTCCTGCTGCAGCTTTCGCCCGATCAGCAAGTGCTCAAGATCGTGCGCGATGAGTTGCTGGAATTACTCGGCAAGCATGCGAAGCCCGCGTTTGCGGCGCGGCCGCCTTCGGTATGGCTGATTGTCGGGTTGCAAGGCTCGGGCAAAACCACCACGACGGGAAAGCTTGGCAAGTGGCTGGGCGGCCATGGGCACCGGCCGCTGGTCGTCTCCACGGACGTTTATCGGCCGGCCGCGCGGGAACAGCTGGCGCAGGTGGCCAAAGCGGTAGGCGTGAGTTGCTGGCCCGGCGCCGGCACCGATAAGCCTCTGGAGATCGCCAAAGGCGCAATCCGCGAAGCCAGGCTTTCGGCTTCTGACGTGATCCTGGTGGACACAGCCGGACGCCTGCATATCGATGACGAGCTGATGGCCGAACTCAGCCATCTCAAGCGCGAACTGCAGCCGAGCGAAATTCTGTTCATTGCCGACGCCATGATCGGGCAAGACGCGGTGCGCTCGGCCGGCGATTTCCACCGCCGTCTGGGGCTGACCGGCGTGATTCTGACCAAGCTTGATGGTGATGCGCGCGGAGGCGCGGCGCTTTCCATCGGGAAAGTGACCGGGGCGCCCGTAAAGTTCGTGGGCGTGGGCGAGAAATATGACGCGCTCGAAGCCTTTTACCCGGAGCGCATTGTTTCTCGTGTGCTCGGAATGGGCGACATGCTCACGTTGATCGAGCGCGCCGAACAGGCCATCGATCAGAAGAAGGCCGCGGAACTCGAGCGAAAACTTCGCCGCAGCGAATTCACGCTGGCGGATTTTCGCGATCAATTGAAGCAGGTCCGCAAGATGGGCCCGCTCGAGCAGGTGCTCGGCATGCTTCCGAAGGTGGGCCCGTTTGCCAATCTGCCGCGTGACGCGCAGGTTGATGAATCGCGGTTGAAGCACGTGGAAGCCATCATCAATTCCATGACGGCGGCAGAGCGCGAGGACCATGATTTGATCGACGGCAAGCGGCGCAAGCGCATCGCGCGCGGGAGCGGCACTTCCGTGCAAGAAGTGAACCAGGTGCTGAAGCAATACCTGCAGATGCGCAAGATGATGAAGCAATACGGCGCGCTTGCGGCGCAAGGACGGCTGCGCGGGCTGAGCAAAGTGCGCGGGGCGCTCCAGCAGATGCAACAAGGCGAGGAGCCTGCTGAAGAATGAGCGGAGCCAAACGCGCTGCTGCCGACGGGCGGCCCCGCTGCGCATGGCCTTCGAGCGCCATCTCTATTGCTTATCACGACCGCGAATGGGGCGTGCCGCTCAAGAATGACCGCAAGCTTTTCGAGTTTCTGGTCCTGGATGCCGCACAGGCGGGACTGAGCTGGGAGATCATTCTTCGCAAGCGCGAAGGATTTCGGGCGGCGTTCGACGATTTTGATCCGGAAAAGATCGCCCGCTACGACGAAAAGAGAATCCGAGAACTACTCGCCAATCCAGGGATCATCCGCAATCGCCTGAAAATCGAATCCGCCATCAGCAACGCCCGCGCTTTTCTGGCCGTGCAGAAGGAATGCGGCAATTTTGCGAGCTATATCTGGCAGTTTGTCGGCGGCAAGCCGAAGATCAATGCCCGCCGCTCGCTCAAGGATATTCCCGCGACAAGCGAGGAATCGGATGCCATGAGCCGGGCCCTGAAGAAGCGCGGATTTCGCTTCGTCGGATCCACCATCTGCTATGCCTTCATGCAAGCTGCCGGGATGGTCAACGACCATGCCATCGACTGCTTCCGGCATGCCGAACTTACGCGCCGAATGCAGCGTTGGAGAATCCGCTATTCCGAGATACAATAAATTGAAGGAGGAATTACTGAGTGCTCGCTATCCGCCTGGCTAGATATGGCAAGAAGAAGATGCCGGTTTATCGCATTGTGGTGATCGATAAAAGGCGTCCCCGCAACGGCCGGTTCACGGAAATTGTGGGAACCTACGACCCGCGCAAGAACCCGGCAGCAATTAAACTGAACGCCGAACGGATCCAATACTGGCTTGCTCGCGGTGCGCAGCCGAGCGACACCGTCCGCAGCTTCCTGGTAAACCAGAAGCCCGCCTAAGCGTTGCACTCTACACGTCCATTCTCTCATCTCATAGTCAGAAGGTTCCCGTCGCGGATCCTTCCTGCAGATGTGACGAGACAGGTGCAAGCGAAAACTCCTGCTGACTGTTGATACCTGCGAATGGCGGAGGGCCCATGAAGGAATTGGTTGAAGCCATCGCGAAGGCGCTCGTGGATAATCCTGAACAAGTGCAGGTTCGCGCTGTGGAGGGTGAACAAGTTACGGTTCTGGAACTCCGGGTTCACCCTACCGATCTTGGCAAAGTGATCGGAAGACAAGGCCGAACGGCAAAATCCATCCGCACCATCCTCGGGGCGGCTGGAATGAAGCTCAAGAAGCGCCTCACGCTCGAAATTCTCGAGTAAGTGTGCCCCGAACTGATTGCCCCGGTTACGCTCGCGCGTATCTTGCGTCCCTGGGGCAGGCGAGGTGAGGTAGCCGCTGAAATCCTCACGGATTTCCCGCAGCGGCTCGCCGAGATGCGCGAGGCTTGGCTGGCAGGTGAGCGAAGTACTCCTCGGCGTACCAAGATCATTTCCTGCCGCATGCATCTAGGACAGGCGATTTTTCATTTCGAGAGTGTTCACACGATTTCAGAGGCGGAAGCTCTGCGCGGGCTCGAGGTCCAGGTGCCCCTCGAGGAACGCGCGCAAGTCGGCCTTGGCCGGTACTACATCACGGACCTGATCGGCTGCCAAGTATGGGAAGAAGGTGCGGCGGCTGCGCTGGGCGTGGTTCAAGATGTGCAGCGCGCCGGCGAAGAGAAGCGCAACGCGCCGCCGGAATCCTGGATCCTTGTCGTTAGCGTTCCCGCGGGCGAGCTGCTCATTCCATTGGCGGCCGAAATCTGCACACTTATCGATACAGCATCACGGCGAATTGAGGTACGGCTTCCGGAGGGCCTGCGTGAATTGAATGCTGGTTGAGCGGATGCCGGCGAATGCTAATCTCGTGCGGAAGCTGCGAAAATAGCCGCCGAGCATATGCCGAACATATGAAGTTCGACGTCGTTACCATTTTTCCGGAGTTTTTTGCCGGGCCTTTGCATTACGGGATTGTGCGCCGTGCACGAGAGGCCGGCCTGATCGATATCCGCGTGCACGATCTGCGCCAGTTCACTCACGACCGGCACAAGACGGTGGACGACCGGCCCTTCGGCGGCGGCGAAGGGATGGTGCTGAAGCCCGAGCCGATCTTCAGAGCGGTGGAAACAATCTTGAGCGATGCCGCGCCGCCTCCGGGGGAAAAACGCGAGACGCAGAAGCGGCCCGACGACACCGCCATTGTGCTGCTATCAGCCTCCGGCAAAATATTTGTGCAGGAAATGGCACAGCGATTTGCGGGGCTCGAGCGTGTGGTCTTGCTGTGCGGCCGCTATGAAGGCGTCGACGAACGCGTGGCGGAACATTTGGCGACTGACGAGATTTCCATTGGCGATTTCGTGCTTTCCGGCGGAGAACTCGCCGCAGCATTAGTGATCGACGCGGTGACACGGCTGCTGCCGGGTGCGCTGGGAAACGAAGCTTCGTCGGTGCACGAATCATTCGCCCCGCCGCGGAAGTTGGTGCCGGCAGAACGAAGTCAAATACAACCGGAGCGTAAGAGTCAGCCTATTGAAGGCGTCTCCGAGCTTCACGCCCTTCTCGACTACCCCCATTACACACGGCCCGCGGATTTCCGCGGTTGGACGGTGCCGGAGGTGCTGCTGAGCGGAAATCATGAAGAAATTCGGCGCTGGCGCCAGCGGCTCGCTTTGGAGAAAACGCGGCGCAACCGCCCCGACCTTCTGTCTCCGAACAAATCAGTAACGCCGACAAGTTAGTCATAAATGTTGCGTAAATCGAGAATTTGGCCTGTGCAGGCCAAGCGGATTTCGTTATAATTTACGCGTCTTCTGTGGCGCTGGCCCCACCGTAGTGGGTCTGCCCGGGTGAATCCATATGAGTCGCATACTTGAGAAGGTCCGCCAGGACCAGGCTCGCCAAGGTATCCCCGCGTTCCACCCCGGTGATACCGTGCGCGTGCACGTTCGGCTAAAAGAAGCGGAAGGGGAAAAAGAGCGCGTGCAACCGTTTGAAGGCGTTGTGGTCAGCAGGCGCGGACATCTTTCCGGCGCAACGTTTACCGTCCGGCGGGTCAGTTTTGGAATCGGGGTCGAAAGAATCTTCCCTGTTAACTCTCCCATGATCAGCTCGATCGAAGTGCTGCAGGCGGGCCGTGTGCGCCGCTCTAAGCTCTACTATCTGCGGCAGCTTAAAGGCAAGGCGGCGCGCATTCGTCGCGCGGAACAGCCTGCGGAAACGGCCGCGGAGACGGTCGAGAAGAGCTGAACCAGTAGGGCACATCCGCATGTTTTCTCGCCGCAAGGCGCATGTTGTCTCGGCGGGCGCTATGCTAGAATCCGCGCCGATGCGGCGGCTCTGTTCCTCGCGATTCGAACGCACGGCGCGGCACAAAGGCTGGCAGCGCATCGCCGGCCTGGACGAAGCAGGCCGCGGCTCACTCTTCGGTCCCGTGTTTGCCGCGGCAGTGATCCTCAATCCCCGGCGTCGCATCGTCGGTCTCGACGACTCCAAGAAGCTCACTTCCCAGCGCCGACAGGTCTTAGCCCAACGAATTCGCGAGCACGCCTTGTCTTGGTGTGTGGCCCAGGTGGATGCCAGCCGCATTGATGCTTGGAATATCTATCAGGCCAGCCGGCAGGCAATGGCGGACGCGGTTGCGCAGCTATCGGTACAGCCAGATTTTCTTCTGATCGATGCAATGCACCTCGATCTTCTCGTGGAACAGAAGCCCATCATCAAGGGAGACGCTCGCTCCGTCTCCATCGCGGCCGCCTCGATCTTAGCCAAGGTTGCGCGCGACGAGCTCATGAGGCAATTCGACCGGATTTATCCCCTATACGGCCTCGCGTCGAATAAGGGATATGCTACGCGCGCTCATTTGGCGGCGCTGCGCACCTATGGCCCTTCGCCGCTGCACCGATTCTCTTTCGCACCAGTACGCAACGCGGTCTGCTGGGCCGCGGCCGCAACGCAAGAAAGCCTCCCGCTCCCCCCCTCCATACCGAGAACAAACTAGTTATTGCCGGCCTGAATGCGCCCCCCTGTGACTAGCGCGAACGTCTAGACGTGCGTTTCGTTGACGGGTCTAAGGTCGCATGCTAGCGTAAGTTTCGGCTGGTACAGCAGTTAAGTTGTCCCGTCTGTTCTCGGCAGCTTGCTTGCGCGAGCGTGGGGTAAGTCTAGCCGTTTAGGCGTGCGGCACCTCGGGATTCGATCTTACTCAGGCAACCTTGCCTGCCGCGGAGACGTTCGGGCGCGGCGGCGCGGAAGGCACGCAGAAATCGCAGATGTCCTACAATAAGTCCAAGCTCGTCGCAAACGCGCAGAAGCTCCTCCATCAAGGCAAAGTCGCCCAAGCCATCCAGGAATACTTGCAGATTCTGAAGCACGAGTCGAAGGATCAGGCAACGCTGATGACCCTCGGCGATTTATACGTCCGGCAGGGCGAAACCTTACAAGCTCTGGAATATTTTGAGCGCCTCGCACAGATTTATCTCGCCGACGGATTCGTTACCAAGGCGATCGCCATTTATAAGAAGATCGCCAAACTGGCCCCGGAGGAAACGCGCGCGATCGAGAGACTTGCCGAGCTTTACGTCCAGCAAGGTGTTCTCAGTGAGGCCCGGCCTATCTATTTGCAATTAGCTGAGCTGCACCAGCGTGCAGGCCGGCAGCCCCAAGCCGCGGCCTTGCTCCGCAAGCTGCTGGAAGCAGAGCCGGATAATCTTCGCGTGCTGACGCGCGTGGCCGAATTGGCGTTAGCCATGCGTCAGCCGGCTGAAGCGGCAGCGACGTTTCGCAGCGGGGCCGAGCAACTGCACAATAGCGGTAACCATGCCGAGGCGATCAAGTATGCCGATCGCGCCATCAAGATCGACGCCAAGGATGCGCATGTTTTTGTCATCAAAGCGCGAGCCCTGAGCGCGCTGGGACAAAATTCCGCGGCAGTTACGCTCCTCGCTTCACTGCCAGAATTAGAACGAGGGGGCGATGCCGCCGAGTTGCTCATCCAGATCTACCTGCAAGGAGAGCAAACCAAGCCGGCTATCGAACTCGCGTCCAAAATCTTCGCTCGTAATTCAGGCAACTTCGCACCCTTGCGCCAGCTCTCTGCAAAGCTGCTTGAGGGTGGCAAACCTGACGCCGCTCTCCCGCTCATCGAAATGATTCGGACCGCGATGGTTGAGAAAGGCGAGGATGAGGCTCTGGCGCATATGCTCAGCTCCGCCGCCGAGCGGCTACCCGAGAACATCGAGCCCCGCGAATGGCTGGTGGAATTTTACAAACACAAGAAGGATTCATCTCATCTGCCAGAGGCGCTTGCGGAACTGGCGCGCATCTGTAACACGGTGGGCGACCGAAAGCGGGCGTCACAGATCTATGAAGAAATTCTGGAGTTGGATCCTCAGAATGAAACGGTCCGCCACGAATACGAAAAGCTGAAAGGCAAATCGACGGAGAAGGCACAAAGCAAACGAGCGGAGAGACTGTTGCCCGCAGAGACCGTGCCCCTCGCGGAGAGAGTGCCCCTCGCGGAGAGAGTGCCGGCCGTGACGCTCGCACAGAAGCTGCGGCCTGCAGAGAAAGAGCCGCTGGCAGCGCCCCAAAAAGCCACCGCTCCGCCTCCGCCTATGGAGCCTCAGCTCGATGAGGAAACACAGCGGTACGTGACGCAAGCGCTCACCGATATAGACCTGTTTGCGAGCTACGGTCTCACTCAAAAGGCCATCGATCTCCTCGAAGTGCTCTTGCAACGGGTTCCGGGCCACGCACCGACGCTCGAGCGCTTGCTCGACCATTATCTCGGCGCAGGCGATGAGAAACAAACCGCGGAACTGGCCGCGCAGCTCGAGCAGATCCACACGGAACGCGGGAATATAGACGCCGCCGAACGCTTCGCCGATTTGCGCCACCGCTTTCAACAGGCCGCGCGTACCACAGAACCAACCGCTACTCCCAGGAAAGAAAAGACGGCTCGGGAGTTCTCCGTCGCACAGGATACTGCGGAACTCAATAAAGCTGAATCGATCGCGCCAGCAAAGGCGGCGGAAAGAAAGGAACCTCCCGCGCAGGTACGCGGCGAAACTGGCGCCCAACAAGCTGCCGTCCATGAATTAGATCTTTCCGAAGAGTGGGCGGCGCTTGCAACGGAACTTGATGGCACTCCAAATGAAACGAAGGATGCGCCAGCCGCTGAATCCGCTACCTCCACTGAGTCTCCAAGCCAACCCGCGCCGGAATTTGATATTCCTGGGTCCAAAGTCGTCGACAAAGTGGCGGAGATCCAAGAAGCTCTCCGGTCGGAGGGGCCAGCGCGCTCAGCAAGGAACGCCTCGAGCGCAGATTACCTCCTGGAGCTGGAGACTTCGCAAACCACTCGTGAAAGATCCAGTGCTGGGCCGTCTAGCGCAAAAGATTTTTTAGAGGCGCTTTCCAGCGACCTCGAGGCGGCCCTGCCGTCGCTCAAGGCAGATCCAAACGCAAGGCAGCGTAAGAGCGATTCCCCGAACACGAAGGAAGATGTGAAATCCGCGGCAGCGAGCTCATCCCAGCCGCCTGAGAACCAAGCTAGCCCGCTCAGTGAGATTTTCGATCAATTTCGTGCCGAGGTTGGCGAGCTGGGAGCCGAAGATGAGGATTTGGAGACGCACTATAACTTGGGAATCGCCTATCGGGAGATGGGTCTCATCGAAGAGGCCATCAGCGAGTTTCAGAAAGTGGCAAAGGGCAGCAGTAAGGGCCAGGCCTTCCGCTACGCGATGCAGTGCTGCACGCTCCTGGGGTTGGCCTTCATGGAAAAGGGCCAGCCGGCCATTGCCGCCACATGGTACGAACGTGCCTTAGCCATGCCCGGATTGGATCAAGAAACTATCCTTGCGCTGCGGTATGATTTAGGAGTAGCGCAAGAGCTCGCCGGCGATATGGCCGCCGCCCGAAAGAGCTTCTCGCAAGTCTACGGCATGAACATTGACTACCGCGACGTTGCCGAACGGCTCTCCTCACTCGGAAACGAGCGTTAACGCCCGCTCCTTCCTTGCCCGGCTGATCCACGTCCTCGGCACTCTCTTTCTATTCGAGGTGGGAGTTGTCCTCCTGTTCATGCCGTGGTTCAGCTTGTGGGACCGAAACTACTTCCTGAGTCACTATCCCAGCCTTCGGCCCTTCCTGCTGCATCCATCCGTGCGCGGCGTGGTCACTGGGCTGGGCGCGCTCGATATCGTCGTCGCTGCTGGAATGTTGCGGCGGCAATCCCCTGCAGGGGAGAATCCGGGCTCTTGACCTTTGGAAAAAGCCAATAAATTTCTTGTCTGCTATGTAACTGACCGGCAGTCCTTGCACTTGCAGCCAGGCCAGAACCGCGAATCGGCCTTGGCGCGGCGCCTCGAAAGTGCTGTGCGTGCGCGAGTCGATTGGGTTCAAATCCGAGAGAAAGATTTGCCCGGACGAGACCTGGTAGATCTTGCGCGGTCGGCAATTCGAGTGTGCAAGAGCGCTTCTGCACAAAGCAAGACATGCGTCGTGGTCAATGATCGACTCGACGTGGCCTGGGCTGCGGGTGCTGCGGGCGTGCACGCTGGCGACCAATCGTTGCCGGTTCGCGTGCTGGTGGATGCGCGGCGGGCTTCTGGACTGGCAAACTTTATCCTGGGCGCTTCCTGCCACTCGATAGGCGGCGCTATCACTGCGGCGGAACAAGGCGCCGATTATCTTTTCTTCGGGCCTGTTTTTGAGACACCCTCCAAGGCAGCCTTTGGTCCTCCGCAAGGGTTGCTAAAATTGGCGCAAATTTGCAGCGCGGTATCCATCCCGGTGATTGCCATTGGAGGAATTACACTCGAAAACGCGCGAGCGTGCCGTGAAGCCGGCGCTGCGGGAATCGCCGCGATTCGTCTTTTTCAACAGAATGGCGATATTTCTCAAATCGTTGCAGACTTAACCACAAACTGAGTTAGGCGCCCAGCCAGCGTCCCAAAGGCTGCCAATCGGGCACGTGATCGCAGACCACTTTGAGCGTCGCCGTAATGGGAATGGCCAGGATCAGTCCGAAGGCGCCCCACAGCCATCCCCAAAACAACAACGAGACGGTGACTGCCAGCGCGTTCAGGTGAACGCTGCGGCCCACAATCGCGGGCATAAGCACATTCGCAGCGATTAAATGCAAGGCGCTGAGTACCCCGGCCACGATTAAAAACGGGCCGATGCTGTGCCACTTGTCGAGCCCGATCAAAAATGGCGGAATCCAACTGAGAATCGCCCCTATGTACGGAATCATGTTGACCAAGCCCGAAACGAGCGCAGCCAGAAATGCGTAATCCAAATGCATGATGGCAAAAAAAATCCAGCAGGCCGCCGCGAGAATCCCGGCCACCAGGCTGCTCCCCGCCACGTAACTGCGTAAAACCACGTTGACATCGTCCAGCGCGCTTCTGACGTCCGCACGCGAAGCATCGGAAAACAGCTCGATCGTGGCGTGCCAAAGTCTGGGCTTCGCCACGAGCATAAAGAAGACCAGGAATGGCAGAAATGCCCAAAGCAGAAGGCCCGAGGTGATCGTGCCAATTCCATGCAGCAGCCAGCTTCGGACTTCCTGCATTTCGTTGGCGCTTACGCTGGGCTGCGTCGGAGCCTGCTCCGGGACGGTAATCGAAAACGCCCGTTCAATCGTGCCAATCTTGCGGTCCACAGATTCTGCCGCTCGCCTGAGAACAGCGCTGTAACGCGGCCAGGCGTATGCGAAACTTTGTGTGCGGTTCACCAAAAGATAGCCGATCGCACCAACCGCCGCTATGGCCACAAGCAACACCACCAGAGCTCCCAGCGCCCGCGGAATGTGAAGGCGTTCCAGCAAGACGACGGCGGGGTCGAGAAAATATGCCAGAAGCACGGCCAGCATGAGTGTCATCACAATGCTGGAGGCCCAATAGAAGAAGGCAAAAACTACGCCTAATGCGATAATACGCTGGGCCAGCGTCGATCGCGTCGGGGTGATTTGGACGTTCGTTGTGGCCATCGCTAGTTTCTTGCTCGCGAGAGGTCAGGAAGGCCGATCACGCCAAGGGACTCCCGGCAGACGCCTTCATTCTAAACGTTAACACTCTCGTCGATCCGTCGGCATCTTCATTTTCTAGAAATAAGAACGTGGCTTGCTCCTCAGGACCCGCTGCGCTACCGTAACCTTACACGCATGCTTGCTAGACAGATGATCGCCGCAATGATCTCTAATCCACTTGCGCGCCTCACCCTGCGTGCGGAGCTGGATATCCTGATCATCGCCATGCTGATTTACTACATCTTGAAGCTGCTGCGTGGGACGCGCGCCATGCAGATGCTGATTGCCATCCTGCTTCTCATTATCCTGTATGAAGGCGCTCGCAAAGCGCAATTCGAAATGGTGGAATGGCTTCTGGACACCTTGCTGCCTTATGTGGCGATCGCTCTTATCGTACTCTTTCAGCCGGAAATCCGCCGCGCCCTCGACCGCTTCGGGCGGAATCTTTCTTTGGCCCGTTTCTCGTCGAACAGCCCCGCCTCCTCTTTCGATGACGTAGTGCTGGCCGCGGGTTACTTCGCCCAGAATCGCATCGGCGCTTTGATTGCTTTCGAGCGTGAGGTCGGCCTGCGAACCTATATCGAGAGCGGTATCCCGTTGGACGCCAATCTCAGCCACGACTTGCTGCTCGCCATATTCCGCCCCGGGTCGCCTCTGCACGACGGCGCTGTAATCGTACAGGGCACGCGCATTGCAGCCGCAGCCTGTTTTTTGCCCCTTACGCTCAACCCGTTAACCTCCAACCAGCTGGGCACCCGCCATCGGGCCGCTATCGGTGTCACGGAAGAAAGCGATGCGGTGGCGGTAGTCGTCTCGGAGCAAACCGGAGCTATTTCCTTGGCCGTTGGTGGCATGATCGAGCTGGGCTTAAGCGTAGAGCAGCTAACCGACCGGCTTGCCGATCTCTTCCGGCGTTTCCGCACCACCATGGTCTTGCCCGCCCCTGCTCCAGGAACGCGCGTGACGGGGAAGGCTGACTGATGCGCCTTCTCCGAAGAGCTTTCCTGCAAAACCTGCGTCTAAAGCTCCTCGCTTTGGGCATCTCATTCTTCCTATGGGCCACCTATACCACTGAGCCATTCGCGCAAGTCGGCTATAGCGTCCCGGTAGCTTTTGTGAATGTGCCTGACGGGCTCGCTATAGGCGGGGTGCCACCCAATGCTATCCGCGTGGTGCTCCGTGGGCGCTCGGGGCTGCTTCGACGCCTCACGCCCAACGACCTAACCCTTGATGTAGACCTCGCTACCGCTCCCACGGGTGACGTTCCCATACGCCTCTCCCCGAGCATGGTCGGGGTCCCCTACGGAACAGAGGTGGTACGCCTGGCCCCGGTTGAGTTTCACGTTTCCCTTCTACCCACAAAGGTACCCCCTGAGGCATCCGAATAATCCAATCATCGTGCTAGGATGGCTCCCTTGTCTCGCGAACCCCCTTAACGCGAGACTGAACCTTTCAAATGTCCAAAGAACTGTTTGGAACTGATGGCATCCGGGGAATTCCCGGCGAATATCCCCTGGACGACCAAACTCTTTATTGGGTGGGCCGCAGCATAGGAGGCTATCTACGCCTGCAGAATGAACATCCTCGCGTGCTTATCGGCACCGATACTCGCGAATCCGGTACCCATATCGCCTCGGAAATCGCCGCCGGGCTCGCCAAGGAAGGCATTCACAACTCCTTCGCGGGAGTCATCACCACGCCGGGGGTAGCCTGCCTGGTACGCAAGGAAGGGTTTGCGGCCGGGGTGGTGATCTCAGCCTCGCATAACCCATACCATGACAATGGGATAAAGCTCTTTGCGGGATCAGGGATGAAGTTTCCCGATGATATAGAAGAACAGATCGAGATCGAAATCGTGCGACATCGCAATGCTCAAGCCCCTGTCCCGGCGGTGCGGCTCACACCAGACAGGCAGTTCGATGACGCTTATCTCGAATTCCTGCGCGGCTGCGCGATTCCGGGGTCGAGCCTTTCTGGTCTTAAACTCGTGCTTGATTGTGCCAATGGCGCAGCCAGTTCGCTTGCTCCGGCCCTGTTCCGCTCGCTTGGAGCAAATGTTATCGCAATTCACGACAACCCGGATGGACGCAATATCAATGCGAACTGCGGGTCCCTATATCCGCAGGACCTGCAGCAAAAAGTCCCGAAAGCGGGTGCCGCCCTGGGTGTCGCTTTTGATGGTGATGCCGACCGCGCCATGTTTGTCACAGCTTCAGGGCGCGTTGTCGATGGGGATGGCGTCCTGCTCGCCGCGACTCGGTATCTGCGTTCCGTGGGCAAGCTAAAAGGCAAGGCAGTGGTGGGCACCACGATGACAAACCTGGGCCTGGAGCGCGCCTTGGCGGCCGAAGGACTCGCGCTCCTGCGCGTACCCGTCGGCGACCGCTATGTGCTCGAGGAGATGTTGCGCAGCGGTGCGAACCTCGGCGGCGAACAATCCGGACACGTGATCTTTCTCGACGATGCGACTACTGGAGATGGCTTGCTTACTGCGCTCAAGATCGCCTGCCTCGTCGCCCTGGTGGGGCCTTTGGACGGCCTCGTGAAAGATCTCAAGGTCTATCCCCAAACCATTTTGAACGTGAAGGTCCGGGCGAAGCCACCCCTCGAATCTCTTCCGGAAGTCTCCCGAGCGCTCCATGACGCCACACGGGCCTTAGGCGATTCTGGCCGCGTGGTTCTGCGCTATTCGGGGACTGAGCCAAAAGCCAGAGTGATGGTTGAAGCCGAGCGCGCCGAAGATGTGCAACACTGGGCGGAACTCCTCGCCAGCGCAGTAAGGGCTGCGGTCGGTTCGTGAGAAACCCTGCTGCTGCCTACCAAAGACCGTATCTCGATCGGAAACGCCTATGACAAATCATAGAAACTGTCACTTTCGCAGCTACTGAACAGCTAAACGAGGCATCCGATTATTGTGTTAAGTCATTGATATAACTGATACTTATGGTTGTTTACAAATTCCCGACGAGCACTGGCACACGGCGTGCCCTTACTATCAGCACCGTTTCCCGGGGGCAGTGCTTTCCCGCGAGAAAAACGGGAATGGCGGGTGAGGTTGTTGCTACTGTATGGGGTGAAAGACAGGGGGCCCGGAGCGGGCCCCTTATTTTTTGTGCCAGACTCCCTTGCTATGTTTGCTCTCGTACTGAAGACGCTAGGCTCGATTCAGTTCGAAATTGCTTAACTGCAGCCGGAAGTGCTGCCACAATTCTCACATTTATAGCAGCCACCGTTTGGGGTCATGAGCATGCCGCATTCGGCGCAGGTCGGCGCGCCATCAAATGCAATCTGGGAGGCCATCGATTCCTCTGGAATTGACGCCTTCAACGCAGGAATGCCGGCAGGCCTCGCAGCTTCCGCCGGTGTCAGATAATCGGCAGAAATGAACCGT
>DASPYR010000187.1:0-2047 GCA_035636675.1 Rugosimonospora sp.
GCGGGCAATGTTCTTGCGTAAGCGGTCCGCAATTTCAGGGTCGGCTTCGAACGCAACGACGCGCCCGGATGGTCCCACGATGCGCGCGGCCAACATCGAGAAGAATCCAATGTTGGCGCCAATGTCGTAGAACGTCATGCCCGCGTGGAGATATTTGCTCAGGACCTCCTGCACTTGAGGTTCGACCGCACCCCGGAAATAATCGCTGCCGGTTCGAGGATTCAGCCGCAGCCACAGGTCTTTTGCGGGACCCGCCTGGATCTGCATCCAAACCAGCGCGTCGCGGGGCACAAGTCTCGCAGCGGCCCACCGCACCCATGGTCCGACGACGGGCAAACGCCGCAGTCCGGCCAGGGGCGAAGCGTATCGCAGAAACAGTTGTCCCAGCCGCCCGGCTGAATCGTTCACCTTACTTCTCCACCAGGAAATCGCCGATGACGAGCGCGTCCATCCCGGAGCTGAAGAAGGTGCGCAGCGCATCGGTCGGAGTGTGGACAATCGCCTCGCCGCGCAGGTTGAACGACGTGTTCATCACCACGGGCACGCCCGTGCGCTTTCGAAACTCCTCGATCAAACGCCAGTAGAGGGGATTAATATCCTTTTCGACGGTTTGCGGCCGCGCGCTTCCGTCCACGTGCGTGACCGCGGGGACGACGCTCCGTTTCTCGGGCTTCACTTGCGCCGTCAGGATCATGAACGGCGAATCCCATGCGCTTTCGAGAAACTCCGGCGCGGCCTCGGCGAGCAAGGAAGGTGCGAACGGCCGCCACCACTCCCGGAATTTGACCGCGTTGTTCACTTTCGCGTTCATCTCCGGATCGCGCGGGTCGGCCAGGATGGAGCGGCTCCCCAGGGCCCGCGGCCCAAACTCCATCCGGCCCTGAAACCAACCCAGGATCTTTCCCTGCGCGAGCAAATCGGCTGCTATCTTTGCCGGATCGTCCAAGCGCGTGTAGCGCAGCTTGTAGGTCCGCAGCGTCGGTTCAATCTGTTCGTTGGTGAATGCCGGCCCCCAATACGCGTGCCGCATCGCGCGATTGGGCAGCCTGCCGCCGTTGTCAAGATACGGCGCGAGCGCGGCGCCCAGCGCCACTCCATCATCCGCCGCCGCCGGTTGCACAAAAATCTGGTCCACCATGCCGGACGCGGCGATTTTTCCGTTGGCCTTGGAATTGAGCGCCACGCCACCGGCCAGACACAGATTCTTCGAGCGCGTCTTTTCGAGCGCTACCCGCGCCAGCGTCAGTATCGCCGTCTCGCAGGCGTCCTGTACGGCGAACGCAACGACCTTGTGCCACTCCTCAATCTCACTCTCCGGCGTGCGCGCCGGCCCCCCGAGCCGCGCCGCGATACCCGCTCCTTCGCCCGCGCCGCTATCCGCAAGACGCCTTGTGTTCACCCAATACGGCGCGTCGTCCGGCACGATGAACTCCCGCAGATTCAGCCCCGCCCGTCCATATGGCGCCAGCCCCATCACTTTCCATTCATCGCTATTCGGCTGAAAGCCCAGATAGCCCGTGAACGCCGCATAGAAGAGCCCGAGCGAGTTTGGCCACGGGATCGTCAGCACGGGTTCGATTCCGCCGTCCTGGCCATGCCAGATCGAAGTGGCTTCCCACGCTCCTCGGCCATCCATCACCAGGATCGCCGCATCGTCAAAACCCGAATAGGCATACGCACTGATGGCGTGCGCCAGGTGATGCTCCACGAAGCGCATCCGCGCCTTCGTCGCGCCAAAATGATACGCATAACGCTTCGCCCCGCCGCCCTGGTGCCACATGCTCAGAAACTGGCGCGTCGAATTGAGAAGGTTGAGGTAGGTAATCGGCATCCGGCCGAGGGCGTAACACTTCAGGTCCTGCCGATAGACAGGCCAAGGAGTTTGCCAGCCGAAACACACTTCGTCGACCTGATCCGGAGTGACGCGGGCGAAATCGAGGCAGGCGCGAATCGCCAGAACGGGAAAGCGCGCGTCATGTTTCGCGCGGCTCAGGCGCTCCTCCGCAACGGCGAAGAGCAGCTCGCCGTCGCGCACGATGCACGCCGA
>DASPYR010000188.1:0-3315 GCA_035636675.1 Rugosimonospora sp.
GGCTTGCCGGTTGGTTCGGTTGACGTCTTGCTATCGGACGCGGCAGTGGATTTTGCGTCCGATGAACGGTTATTTGCCCCGCCGCCTGCGGCCGCCGAAGCTGGCAACATGCAAAGCGCGAGAGCTAGGATACACCCCAAGAATAAACGCATTCGTTCCTCCGTTAAGATTTGAGCGCTAGGTCGGCCTGGAAAGCTAACGTGAAGGCTCCGATTGCGCAGAACACCCGACATGCAAATTGACCCCGCCCAAAGCTAGCCGGCAGAGATAATCTGTTTGTAACGGAAATGTTAATTCTAGGTTACAACGCGCAACGGCCTGCGGATCCTGTGGAAAACAAAGGGCCAGCACCAGGGGAGCGCCGGCCCCGAGGGGTAATTGGTTTTGAGCGTAAGGCCCTGTGGGACTTGGGTAGGGCGGGGTATCGCTGCGGCGGCGAGAGTCACCCGCGCTCGAGACAAGCTAGGCGATATAAGTTACGGCGGAGTGACGAGCAGGTGAATTCTGCGAAATGTAACTCAAGAGGCAACGGGTACGCTGAAGTGAAAGCGCGATCCCTCTCCTACTGCGCTCTCCACCCAGAGGCGTCCGCCATGCGCTTCCATGATATGACGGGCGATGGAGAGGCCCAGGCCGGTGCCACCGGCCTCGCGGGAACGCGCGGCATCTACCCGGTAGAAGCGTTCAAAGATCCGTTCTTGCTCCGCTTGTGGGATTCCGATGCCGGTATCGGCAACGGTGACCACAACACGGCCATCGGAGCACGAGGCGGAAACGTCGATTTTTCCACCGGCGGGCGTATATTGCAGGGCATTATCGAGGAGGTTTTGCAACACCTCCTGAAGGCTATGGGCATCTCCACGCACAGGCGGCAATCCCTCCGGCAGGCGAACGTTGAGCGCGAGTTGTTTGGGGACGGCTTTCAACTGAGCCGTCTCGACGCAGGACTCGACGAGTTGAGAGACAGAAACGGGGCGGAATTCGAGCTTTAACTGCCCGGCCTCGATGCGCGAGAGCTTCAGCAAATCTTCGGTCAAGCGGGCGAGACGGGTGGCGTGCTCGCGGATGATCTCCACGAAGCGCCGGCGATTGACCGGGTCCTCCAGTGCGCCGCCCAAAAGCGTTTCGGCGAAACCTTGAATGGCGGTCAAAGGCGTGCGGAATTCATGGGAGACATTGGCCACGAAATCCTGCCGCACGCGTTCCAGCCGGCGCAAGTCGGTGATCTCGTGCAGGACGAGAACGGCCCCCTTATGGCTCAAGGCCTGCACGGGCGCAGCCGTCACAGCGAAGCTTCGCGGCCGCACCGTGCCCACGGCGATCTCGCTAGTCACCTGCTCCTGACCGCTCAGGGCCAGCTTGATGGCCGACAGCAGGTCCGATTGGCGCGCCACTTCGAGCAGGGGACGGCCTTCGATCTCGCCAACGTCGTCCAATCCGAGAATTCGGGAAAATGCACGATTGGAAAAGAGGATGCGTTCATCGCCGCTGATCACCGCCACGCCTTCGATCATGCTTCCCAGGATCGCCGCGGAGCGGTTGCGCTCGTCCGTCAACACGCCGATGCTGGCGTTCAAGCGGGCGGCGGTTTCATTGAGCGCACGGGCGAATTCTTCGAGAGCATCGCCAGCCCGTGAGGTGTGCACAGGCCGAAAATCGCCTGCGGCCATGCGGGCGGCAAAATCCTTGAGGCCGCGGACTCGCCGTGCGGTGCTGCGGAAATCCAGCAGTGAAACGGCGATGGCGGAAGCCAATAACATCAGGAATGCGGCCCACACAGGGCGGCGCATGGAGGAGAATTGCCGGTCCACATCGGGCAGGGGAAGGGCCAGAAGGAGAACGTGTGCTCTCGAGTTTGCTGGCAGGCTGGCTGAAGCCGGCGACGGAGTCGCGGCAAAGGAAACGGCGTAGTAGAGAACGTCGCGACGGAGCGGGTCGCTATAGCGTACGGAGCGCCCCTCGCCGGTTGAGAGGGCTTGCTGGATTTCAGGGTCCTTGATGCCCGCCTTGGAGTCGGGGGCGGAGTCCGCCAAGACCTGGCCGTTGCTTCCCATGAGAGCTGCTTGCGCACCGCTTGTGGCGATCTCCGCAATCCAGCGATGGAGCGCCAATGGATCGTTGAGATCGAGCTGATGCGAGCGCGCGATACGGGCCAGCGCGGCGAGTTCGTCGAATCCCGCTTCCTGCGCCTGCCTTCGAATGACGCGCCAGGTGTATAGATCTCCAGCCGCCAGAACGATAAACACCAGGGTGAAGAGGGCTAGAACGGATCGCGAAAAGAGATTCAAGCGCAGTAACTCCCCGCGAGAACCGGTGAGACTAACTCGGCCGGCCCGCTACCGATTCAAACAAGTAACCGGCACCACGCACAGTTTTCAAATGAACCGGATTTTCCGGATCCGTTTCGATTTTTTCCCGCAATCGCCGAATGTAAACATCCACGCTGCGCGGGGTAACGAAGCGGTCGGTGCCCCATACCGCATCGAGCAACTGATCGCGTGTAAACACCCGATTGGGACGAGCTGCGAGATAGTAAATCAGACGAAACTCGAGGGTGCTGAGCGTGAGCAGTTTGCCGGCTCGCGTGACACGATAGGAAGAGGGATCGATCAAGAGCCGGCCCACTTCGATTGCGCGCTCGACTTCGCCTGCGGGCTCGGCGCGCCGGAGCAGGGCTTTGACTCGCGCAGCCAATTCGCGGGGGCTAAAGGGTTTGGTCACGTAATCATCCGCGCCCATTTCGAGCCCAATGACGCGATCGGCCTCTTCTCCGCGCGCCGTGAGCATCAGGATAGGCAAGCGGTTGAGCGCCGCGTCACGCCGGATCTCCTTACAGACCTCCAGCCCGGGCATTTTGGGCAGCATGAGGTCGAGAATCACAAGGTCGGGCGTGCTCTTGCGCAACGAGGCCAATGCGGCTGAGCCATCGGCGACGGACGTAACCTCGAAGCCTTCATTCGCCAGGTTATAGCGCACCAACTCGACGATATCCCGGTCATCTTCAATGATGAGGATCCGCTTCAAATTTCTGCCTCCGTATCACGCCCTCAGGGAAAGCTATGTTATATGCTAACCCAGGTTAATCCAGGGCGCAGATTGCGAGCGACGCGTGGCCGGTTAACATCTCAAAGGATATTGAAGGCGTGTTACAAGCTTGTGAATGCGCGCACGAACCAGGGATGCCACGTGACGTTGGGGGCGGTTTCCGGATCTGCGAAAGACCGCATTTGCCCCGGCTACAAAATGCGTTGACTACCGCACTTAAGAGACACTATCGTTATGTCGGGCCATCCAGTTTTTTCTCTCTTTCAGTAA
>DASPYR010000189.1:0-5928 GCA_035636675.1 Rugosimonospora sp.
AACCGTGCGACCCGAACAGGGGAATCCCGAGGAGCCGTATAAATTTGAATTGCCCAAGTGGTGGGAGATGGGCGAGGGCATTGCGATTCCCGGCATTGCGCCGGGCCACACCATGCAGGATCCCGAAAGCCAAAAATCCGGAGGGTATCAGCCGGCGCGTAATCCTACCTTCAAGAAATTCACGACACGCACCATGCGGCCGGTCGTGAACTTCGATACCTGCATCAAGTGCACGCTGTGCTGGCTGCAATGCCCGGATTCGTGCTTCGACGTAACTCCGGAGGGCCTCTACGACGCGAATATGGAGGCCTGTTGTGGCTGCGGAGTATGCGAAGCTGTCTGCCCGGTGAAGGATTGCGTGACTATGGTCAACGAGATTGCCTTCCAGGACAATGCCAGCCAGTGGGAGATGTGGAGGAAGGATAAGCCAGTTTACCAGGCGTGGCTCAAGGAGAAGATCGAGCACAGGCCTGAGCGGTCCCATGGTTTCCGTTATCGCGGGCAGTATGAGGAGCAGGTGCCCGAAATGATGGAAATCGCGCGCGAAGACGGCGCCTAGAGTGTGCAAGGGAGAAGATCCGTCATGACGCAAGCGGCAGTGGAAATCAAGGACGCCGAGACAACCGCCCTTATCACCGGAAGCGAGGCGATTGCGGTCGCCTGCAAGCTGGCCGATGTGGACGTGATCACGGCCTACCCGATTCGTCCCTACGACACGGTGATGCAGTATGTGGCCAAGCTGGTGGCCAACGGCGAGCTCGACTGCGAGTACATCGTCGCGGAAAGCGAGCACTCGCAGTTTGAAATCGTGAAGCACGCCTCGGCGGCGGGCGC
Organism: Rugosimonospora sp.; assembly: GCA_035636675.1. Classification (GTDB taxonomy): domain Bacteria; phylum Acidobacteriota; class Terriglobia; order Acidiferrales; family UBA7541; genus Palsa-189. The sequence goes on from DASPYR010000189.1 coordinate 835, forward strand.
GCGGGTGTTCTGCGGCAGCAGCGGGGTGGGCTGGATGTACGCCTTCGAGGCGCTGACCGTGACGCCGGCGCTGCGCATCCCCATGGTCGCGATGGTGGGCAATCGCGCGCTCGACGATCCCGGCGCCTTCGGTGTCGAACACAACGACGCGCTGGCCGTGCGCGACCTCGGCTGGCAGCTCGTTTGGGTCGATAACGCGCAGGAGGCGCTCGACACGGCGTTGATTGCCTACCGGGTTGCGGAGGACCGGCGGGTCTTCCTCCCGTGCGCCATCAGTTGCGACGGCGCGTTTCTCACGCACTCGCAGGCGCTGGTGAAGATTCCGTCGAGCGAAAAAGTCAACGCCTTTCTCCCGCGATACGACCGCGGCGACCTGTTGCTTCATCCCGATAATCCCATCACGGTTGCCCCGCAGGCGAACGAAGACTGGCTGATGGAAATCCGCCGCCAGACCGCCGCCGCGATGGAACGGTCCTACACTGTGATCCGCGAAGTCTATCGAGATTTCGAACGCATCTTCGGCCGGAGTTACGGCAATCCATTCTTCGAAGAGTATGAGACCGAGGACGCCGACATCGTGCTCGTAGGCATGGGAACTCTCTCGATACCGGTCAAAGTAGCGATCCGGCAAATGCGCAAGGAAGGCAAGAAAGTTGGGTTTGTGCGCATGCGGTGGTTCCGTCCGTTCGCCGCGGAAGAGCTGGCGAAATCGCTCGGGCGCTTTGCCGCGGTCGGTATCATCGACCGCGACTTCTCCCTCGGCGCGCCTTACTTGAGCGGCGTGCTCGCGACCGAAGTTCGCGCCGCAATGTATCCAAGCGCCAAGCGGCCTCCGATCCCGGGGTTCATCTGCGGCCTGGGCGGGCGCGAAGTCACGGTTCCAGACGTGGTCAAAATGAGCGACATCGTTTACGAGGCGGCGGACGGGAAAGCGCAGCCGCTGACTCAGTGGATCGGACTCCGCGAATAGCGGGTCCGGTTGTCTCCCCGTTCGCGGGGCAGCAGGGAGGTGGAAGATGGCAACTCTTACGGATGTTCAGCCGATCTCGAAACTCGATCCTTTCAAGGGTGTGAAGAAGCTTCCGCTGGAGGAATTCTTCACGTCGGGGCACCGCACCTGCCAAGGCTGCGAATCGGCGCTGGTGATGAAGATGATGGCCAAGGCCGCCGGCCCGCGGACGATCGTGCTCGGCAGCACGGGGTGCATGTACGTCGCCAACACAACGTACTACAGCACCTCGTGGGTCATTCCCTGGATGCACACGCAACTAGGGAGCAGCGGATCGGCGGCGCTGGGGACTTCCGCGGCTCTAAAAGCCCTCATGCGCAAGGGCAAGATGAAGAACGAGCCGATAAACGTGATCGCGTTTTGCGGAGACGGCGGAGGCGCCGATATGGGGCTCTCCGCCATTTCGGCAACCCTCACCCACCCCGATTACAACTGCCTGATTCTGATGTACGACAACGAGTCCTACGCAAACACCGATATTCAGCTTTCCGGAAGCACGCCTTACGGCGCGCACACCACGTTCAGCCCGCCCGGCAAGATGAAGAGGATCATGCATCACCGCTGGAAGAAGAACATGGCCGGGATGCTGGCAGCGGGTCACCCAACGTGCCGGTACATCGCCACCATGTGCATGTCTTATGCGCTGCAGGGCATGAACTGCGTGCGCAAGGCGCTCTCCATCGGCGGGCCCACGTTTATTCATTCCTTAGACCCCTGCCCCAAGGGTTGGGATTACGATCCGTACCTCTCCCACGAGATGGGCGAGTTGGCGGTGACCACGGGAGTCTGGCCTCTCTATGAGGTGGAAGATGGAGTCGTGAAACTGTACGGCAAAACAAAGGAGATCGCCGAAGGGCGCTATAAGCGCGGCCAGGTGCGGGAATACCTGCTGAAGCAAGGAAGATTTGCCCACTTCAAAGATGAGGACATTGACTATTTTCAGAGTAAAGTGGACGAGATGTGGGACAAGTGGCTGATTCCGGGTGTGATTCCCTTCCGAAAGGAGGTCGAAGCTGACAGCCCGGCCGCTCGCTAGGTTGTGACGGCAGGCAGCGGGCTCTAGGGCGGCTTTGCACGTCTCCGCAGGGCGGGGAAGCACACATTCCTAGGGATCAGCAGGAAGATCTAAACTCTCGCGGCCCCATTTAAATGAGGAGGTGCATCTGTGGGCGTAGCATCCGCATCTATTGCCTCCGCTGTCCCTCGAGTAGTCAATCGTTGGATCATTCTCTTCTTCAGCGTGCTCAGCATGGTGGCGGTGGCCAACTTCCAGTACGGTTGGACGCTTTTCGTGCCGCCACTGCAGAAACACCTGCGACAGGAGCAGGCTCTCATCCAGGTCACGTTCACCGTGTTCGTTCTCCTTGAGACCTGGCTCGTCCCCTTCGAGGGTTGGCTGGTCGACAAGTTCGGACCGAGGCTCCTCGTCATGCTGGGAGGCGTCCTGGCCGGGCTCGGTTGGGTCGCAAGCGGAAGAGCGGAGTCGCTGACCGCCCTCTATGGATCCTATGCCCTCTCGGGGCTGGGCGCCGGCATCGTGTACGGCACCGCAATCGGCAGCGCCCTAAAATGGTTCCCCGACCACCGCGGGCTCGCGGCGGGGCTCACGGCCGCTGGCTTCGGTGCGGGATCCGCCTTCACCGTGGCGCCCATCGCCAATATGATCAACTCGGCGGGCTACCAAGCCGCTTTCATTCGATGGGGCATCATCCAAGGAATCGTGGTCGTCATCGCCGCGCTATTTTTGAAGGCGCCGCCCGCCGGTTGGCTGCCCGGCACATGGAGGAAACGCGGCGGCGAAGAGGTGAAGAAGCGGCAGAGCGCGGTGGACTTCACGTCCGGGCAAATGGCCGCTACGCCGCATTTCTGGCTCATGTACGTGATGATGGCCATGGTCGCGACCGGCGGCCTGATGGCGGTCGCCCAGCTCAACCCCATGGCGGTCGACTTTAAGGTCGACAAGATCCCCGTCAGCTTCCTGTGGCTCACCATGCCGGCGCTGACGTTCGCGCTGTCCGCGGACCGTCTGGTGAATGGGCTCTGCCGCCCCTTCTGGGGATGGGTCTCCGACCACATCGGCCGCGAGAAGACAATGACTCTCGCGTTCGGTTTAGAAGCATTGGCCATTTTCGCGCTCATCAAGTTCGCCCATAACCCCTTGCTTTTCGTCATTTTCAGCGCGTTTACCTTTTTCGGCTGGGGCGAAATCTTCTCGCTGTTTCCGGCTACTACCGGAGATTTCTTCGGCCGCAAACACGCTACCGCGAACTACGGGTTCCTCTACACCGCCAAGGGTACAGCCTCCGTGTTTGTGCCCATCGGGTCCGCGCTAGCCGCGGGCAAGGCCTTCGACTTCCGGGCCGACATCCTGCTCGTGATTGGCGGCGCTCTGGTGCTGTTCGCGCTCTTCCTCGCTCCCACGGCGCTTAAGCTGGACCTTGGCCGAAAGACGAAGTCCTTGCTGCTTGCGGTGGCCGGCGCGCTGGTCACGTACGGCCTCGTCCTCACCGTGGTCCCCACGGTTTGGACTCCGTTTCCTGCTAAATTCACGTTGCCGAAGACCGGCTGGCAGGGCGTGTTCGCCATCGCCATCGTCTTCGACGTGATCGCGGCCACACTCGCCTTTTTTGTCCTGCGCCGGATGAAAGCGCCGTCCGCCGCGCAGGCCCTGGAGTTTGGTTCTGCTCTGCAAGCCAGTGGGGCAGCGGCGGCGCCCTCGAAAGCCCCGGCGGCAACTGGGCGTTAGGAATTCTTCGCAGCAAATCGCCTCACGCCATCCCGTTCGCTGTGAGTAACGGGACTGCGCTCGAGGGAACCCAGGCATGTTTGGGCACGCGCTCACCTTAGTCTTTCTCGTTGCAGCGAGCTTGAACTCGATCGTGACCTTGTTCTTTCTCTGTCGTATCGCCAAGATGGTCTACCAGGCCCGGCCCATTCAGAAAGGAAAGCTCTCAATACTTTCTGACGCCCCACGGATGATCCGGGCGCACCAGCAGCTCTTCCCGAACAATGAGTCGATGCTGGGGTTCTGGCTTTCCTTGACCTTTCTCCTGGTTTGGTTGAGCGGTATGACCTACAGCCTGCTGGCTTATCCTTAGACCACCGAGAAATGTCCGGTGCAAGCAGAAATCGAAGGATCCTTAGGGAGATGGTTGTGGATTCAAATCCGCGGGCGCGTAGTCCACGTACTGCAATGCGAACTCTTCAGTATGTAATTGCATGGGATGATCCTCGAAAGAAGGCGGGCCGGCGTACACTCAACATTTGGATGTATTCGATGGCTTTCTGTCTGCCTGACTGTCTATTTTGTCCTTCCGATCTCTGCCTTCAACCTATCGCTCGCACCGGCTTGTGCCGCGGCGAGCCGCGCGGTTAGCACGCGAAATGGGGAACAGGCAACATAATCCATCCCAACCGCATGGCAGAACTCAACCGACGACGGGTCGCCGCCGTGCTCGCCGCAAATTCCCACCTCCAGATTGGAACGGGTCTTGCGTCCGCGTTCGATTGCGATGCGAACCAATTCACCCACCCCGTCGCGATCAATCACGGCGAAGGGATCCTGTTTGATGATGCCTTCCGCAAGATAGGTCGGCAGCACTTTGTTCACGTCGTCGCGCGAGAACCCGAACGTGGTCTGGGTAAGGTCATTGGTGCCGAAGCTGAAGAACTCGGCTTCCTTGGCGATCTCGTCCGCGATCAGCGCAGCTCGCGGCAACTCGATCATCGTCCCCACCATGTAATGCACTTTCGCTCCCTTTTCCTTAAAGACTTCTTCGGCCACTCGTCGAACGATGCCGCCCTGGTGGGCCATCTCTTTCAACGTGGCCGTCAGCGGTATCATTACCTCCGCGTGGGGCGTGACCCCTTCCTTCGCGACGATTACGGCCGCCTCGAAAATTGCGCGCGCTTGCATCTCAGTAATCTCGGGATACGTGATGCCTAGCCGGCAGCCGCGATGTCCGAGCATGGGATTAAACTCGTGTAGTTCCTCTACCCTTCGGAGCAAGCCCTTCAACTTTTTCAACCTCGGTGAGCGTGCCTTCTTTGCTTCCAGCACCGCGATCTCGACCATCAGTTCTTCG
>DASPYR010000190.1:0-8345 GCA_035636675.1 Rugosimonospora sp.
CGAGGCCTGCGATAATCTCGGCGATCTCGATCTAGCCGCAGGCGATACGCGGAAGGCGCGGGCGGATTATCAAGCCGCGCTGGCGTTGAACAGCATCGACAATCGCGCTTATTTCGGACTCGCCGACATCGACGAGCGAGAGGGCCGCGTCGAGGATGCCCTTCGCGAATACCGCGCCGGGCTCGAAACCGATCCCCGAAACGCGGGTGCCCTCGCAGCCATGCAGCGTCTCGCCGGCGGCGCGTCTCGATAACCCTTCGATAATGGATAAAGCGCAGCGCCGTCTTAAGACCGACGAGATCGAGCGCCAGCTTCTAGCAGCGCTTTGTTCCCCGGCGCTCGACCACAAAACTCGTGGCGAAATCCTCCAGCGCCTTGCCGCCCACACATTTGCCAACCCCGATCACGAAGCTATCTTTCGAGTGCTCGTGAAAATACCTCGCGCCCAGAGCGGGCACATTCGAGAAACGCTCAGTGCGCGCCTCACGCGGCTGGGTTTCCCTGATATTGATGTCCAGCCAATATTTGAGCTTGCGCCGCCTTCGGCAGAGAGAATAACAATGCTTTTACAGCAGCTCAGCCGCTAGCTCCGCATTCGCGCAGACCATTCGGAAATCTCGGCCGTTACGCTGGTCAGAAATACGGGCTAGACTGTCGACCTTTGCCTCGACGTGCCGGGATGCTTGTTCTTGCCACCAAATGAAGCGCTGAGTATTCTAGCACCCGATCTCGGCGGAACCACTCGCGTGCATCCCCTGACAATCGCCATCGGCAATTATGGGCTCACCAAGCCTTTGAAGGATGGAAGCGTTCGCGTCGCTGATTTGAATCTCGAATACCTTCAAGTCGATCCCATCGTTGCGGCGATGCGGCGCATGGTTCGCAGCCTCGATTTCGATATTTGTGAGATGGCCTTTACTACTTATCTTTGTGCTAAGGCTTACGGCAAGCCCGTCACCGCCATCCCGGTATTCCTCACCAGAAATTTCCATCACTGGGCCATCTTCTACAATGTCAACTCCGGAATTGCGAAACCGAAGGACTTGGAAGGTCGTACCGTCGGTGTCAATCGCGGCTACACGGTCACGACGGGCCTTTGGGCGCGGGGAATCCTCCAGACCGAATACGGCCTGGACCTGAACAAGATCACCTGGGCGCCCACCGACGACGAGCACGTTGCCGAATACAAAGCCCCGGCGAATGTTGATTATTCGTCTCGTGGAAAGCCGATTGCCGAGTTACTGCTTTCCGGCAAGATCGCCGCGGCAGTGGGTGACGTCCGCGTGAATTCCCCTGACATTCAGCCGCTCATCCCAGACGCTCGCAACGCAGCTTTTGCCTACTTCCGCAAAACAGGCGTGTACCCCATCAATCATGGGTTGGTGGTAAAGGACTCGCTTTTGAAAGCTGGGCCCGGATTGGCCCGGGAGCTCTTCCGTGCATTTCAGGCAGCGAAGAAAATTTACCTGGCCTGCCTGGACGCCGGTAAAAATCTCTCTCCTGCAGACGAAGCTGCCATCGCACTCAAAGAAGTGGTCGGAGATCCGTTTCCATTTGGCATCAACCGCAATCGAAAGGCCCTGGAGACAATCGCTCAATTCGCCCTCGATCAACAGGTGATTCCGAGGAAGTTTAGCATCGAAGAGCTTTTCGCTCCGGGTACGCTGGACTTGGAGTAAGGCGAAGCTTTTCTCGAGCGAACTCGCGAAAGCTAGCGTCCGGCGAGTTGCCGGCATTTGTCCAGCGCGGCGTAGCTTCGGGTGGGCGCAGCCATCAGAAACCGATATCCTTCCTTGAGGATCCGCTCGACATTATTGGAATCGACGTGAGGGTGCCCGACGGGAACGCCGCATTCCTCGCACCTCGCAACGATTTGCGCCATGGCTTCCACAACGGAGGGATGCTCGTATTGGCGCGGAAAACCGAGTTCCTGGCTCAAATCACCTTCTCCGATCAGGATCAGGCCTATTCCCGGAACACTCTTTAATATGTCGCCAAGGTTGGCGATTCCCTGTGTGTCTTCGATCATCAGAACTACAAGAATTTCGCCCTGCGGATGCAACGGCCACACATCGGCCTTGCGATAATATTCCTGCTGTGTAAGGCCCCAATAACGCGCGGCGGCCAGAGGCGCATCACCTCGCATCCCGGCCGGCTCGCTCAGCGCAGCCGTCTTCAATCGCGGATACCGGCATGCGGCGACAGCGTTGTAGGCCTGCTCGACGGTGCTGATGTGCGGCCATACGATGCCATACGCGCCTAAATCGAGCGCCTGCTTGGCGAGCCACTGGTTCTTTTCGTTTCCGTTTGGCGGAATGCGTACCAAAGGCGTGACGCCGGGTGCGATCGAACCAGACTCTGCGATCTGCCGCCGATTGAGCATGTACTGAAAGCAATCTCGCAGAATTCGTCCGTCCCATGGATTGTGCTCCATCTCAAAAACAATGGCGTCGTAACTGGAAATGCTGAATGCGAGTGCGGAATCGATTTCGGCGTTTGTAAAGGCCGCAAACGCTGGCTGCCCGCGCTCCAGCGCGCGGATGATGCCGTTCAGCCTTGGGAGTTCAGCCATTCCAAGCCTCCTCCGATCGCCCGATCAACGTTTGTGCATCCCGTGATCCATCCATAATTAGGCCATAATTAGGCCATAAGTAGGCCATAAGTAGGAATGAGCGCGAGCATCGTAGCAGAGGCGCCCCCAAGCCCAAAATCAGCAAACAGGAATATTTGACAACCTCGGATTCCCTTCATAGCATGCGCCCTGCAGCGGAACATTCGTTGATCCAGGGGCGATCATGATTATCGATTGTCACGGGCACTACACGACGGCGCCGCGGGAATTGGAAGCCTATCGACAGCGACAGATCAGTGCGCTTAAAGATCCTTCGCGGTTTTCTTTCGAGCCTCCGAAGATCACCGACGATCAGATTCGCGAAAGTCTCGAAAATGCACAGCTGAAGTTCCAGCGGGAGCGCGGCACCGATCTCACCATCTTCTCGCCTCGTGCCATGGGCATGGGCCACCACATCGGAAACGCAACCACCAGTTTGCAATGGTCGCGCGTTTGCAACGATTTGATCTGTAGGGTTTGCTCGCTTTATCCCGAAAATTTTGCCGGCGTCTGCCAGCTGCCACAGTCACCTGGTGTTCCGCCCGCCAACTGCATCGGCGAATTAGAGCGCTGCGTGGAAGAGCTCGGTTTCGTTGGCTGCAACCTGAATCCGGATCCTTCGGGCGGGCACTGGAGCGACCCGCCCCTGACGGACCGCTTCTGGTACCCGCTCTACCAAAAGATGGTAGAGCTTGACGTCCCCGCCATGATCCACGTCAGCGCCTCGTGCAATCCGAATTTTCACGCCACGGGCGCGCACTATCTGAATGGCGATACGACGGCATTTATGCAGTTCCTGACCTCAGACATTTTTAAGGATTTCCCCACGCTGAAGTTCATCATTCCTCATGGTGGCGGCGCGGTGCCCTACCATTGGGGCCGTTATCGCGGAATCGCGCAAGATTTGAAACGGCCTCCGCTTGGCGAACTCTTATTAAGAAACGTCTACTTTGATACCTGCGTATACCACCAAGCGGGCGTAGACCTGCTGACCAAGGTTATCCCGATCGATAACATTCTTTTCGCTTCGGAGATGGTCGGCGCTGTAAAAAGCATCGATCCCGAGACCGGCCGCTATTTCGACGATACCAAGCGCTACATTGAGGCCGTTACATGGCTTCACGAAGAAGATAAGCGCAAGATCTACGAAGGCAATGCCCGCAATGTGTACAGCCGATTAACGGCCAAGCCATCGGTCACTAGGGCCAATCCCGCGCCATTGTAAAATGCAAAGTGGCCGCTGCGTCGAGAGGGTGCGTGCTCAGCGGATTCCAATCAACGGCCAATAAAAAGGAACGAGAAACAGCAGCAAAACCGACTCAACTACGCTCAGACAAAATCCGACTCGCAGCAAGTCCTTCGCCTCGAAGTACCCATAAGAATAGCCGGTGACCATTACTCCCGACTGGTACACGAAAATTTTTCCCCCGGCGGCGAATGCCCATACCAGCCCGAGCGGCAATGGATGAATTCCAGCCATTTTGGCAAAGTTCATCAGCGGAGGCACCGACGTGGCCAGCATGGAGATCTCGTTACCCAGAAAAATGTGGTAAACGAAGGCGGTCCAATAAGGGACCAGCGCCATGGAGAATACGTTGGTCACCCACGGCCGCATCCACCCAAACATGACCTCGGTCATCGAACTTAAGGCATTGGTTCGGAGCAGCACTTCGCCCATGCTGATGGCCGTTGCCGTGAAAAATACCGGCAGATAATTGAGGCGCTTGAGATCTTCCAGATCCAGGATGCCCACGCCAGGCACACCTGCCAGAAGACCGACGCCGATGCCAATCACAGCCGGAGGAATATGATGAATCAGGTCCGTTGCCCATAAAGCGACAGCCAGGCACATCAACAGCAGCGCGTGTTTCTCCATTCGCGTCCAAGGACCCATCTTAGCCAGAGAATCCTCCAGAAATTCAACGCCCCCCTGGAGCGCCTCTCGTTCCGGTGGATAGAGCCACACCACGAGCCGCCAGATCACCAGCACGGTCACCACCACGCAAGGCAAAAAAGCCAGCAGCCATTGGCTCCAGTAAACTTCCACACCAGTCATCTTTTGGATCAGTCCGCGTCCAAGAATGGAAGCCGCCCCGGCGATCACCATTTTGTCGAATATTCCCGCGGTGTACGTCAGGGTAACGAAAATTCCGCGACCGACGTTGCTTCCCCGGCACAAGCCAAAAACATCCATTAACCCGACGGCCACCGCGGCCATAATCACTACGCATGCAATTCCCGACGGCACAAGCAGCGTCAGGAGCAAAGACGAAAGGATGAGACCGAGTAGCAGGTGTGAGTAATCTCCTCCCACACGGCGCATCACCAGATACGCCAGCCGGCGCGCCAAACCCGATTTAGAAGCCATCGAGCCGATCAACGCGGCGCCAAACAGAAACCAGGGAGTTTCATCTGCAAACCCGCTGAAGGCTGTCTCGAAATTGACGATTTTTAAAACCCAGAAGAGATAACATCCCGCCAAGCCGGTCAGCGCGTGCGGAAGCACTTCCGTAATCCACGCGATGATCATGAACGATGCCACCGCCAGCGCGTGCCGGGAGTTCATTGCGAGCGGTAGAGGTGAAAACCACAACCCAACAGGCGCGGCGATTGTCAGGACACCGCCGATCACTTTGCGGGCGGAAGGCACAGCCAGAGGCGCCGCTCGGACGGTTTGTTCCGTAGTGCCCACTACCGAGCTTGCCCTTCAGTCGCTTCCCCTGCTGCCGACGGAAGCTGAATCATATGCCTTTATTTTGACCGCCGACCATCAGCATTCGAAGTTGGACTTTCTTGCTGGAAGAATTGTGGCACCAGAAAGCTCAAAACTCCATTCCTCACGCTGTCCGACACATAAATCTCCCCATCCTTCGGGTTCAGGGCCAGACCCACCGGGTGGATCAGGCCGCTAAAAGGACCGCGAATCATGGCCAGCGGCGCGACGTCTCCATTGTCTGTAATATTCCATACGCCCATGAAACCTAGAATCGGGTTAAGCCATGGATCGTCGGGTACCTCTTTCGCGTCGGCTCTCAGCGTGACTCCGTCATAAAGGTTCTGATGGAAATGATTGGAAGCCGCCAAAAAAATCCGGCCCTGGTAAAATTCCATTTGCCAAGGCTCATCCGTTATGCCGGTTTTCGGTCCTGCGATTCGGCCGCGGGGCGCTATGTCTCCATTGTCCGTACGATTGAAAATCAGGATTTCGTGCGTATTCGCGACGGCCAGCAGATTTCTGTCTGGATCGACGGCGAGTCCCACAATATGACCCAGCTCGGTTTTCGGCCCCTCGATGACCCGAACCGGCGTGGCATCTCCGTTGGCATCCCAGCGGAAGATGTTGATGCGCCTTCCCGTAAGGCTCGCAACGAGAATCTCTCGATTCTGCAAATCCAAACTCACGGCGTGCGGTGTGACCAACCGCGTGTGCGGCCCCTGAATCACGCGCAGTGGATGCTCGGAACCGGCAGCGGCGGCGCGGAACACCAGGATCGCATCCGTCAATGCGTTCGGCACTACGATTTCATCTCGCGTGGGATCGTAGGCAAGTCCGTGAATCGTCCGCCCCAGCAGCGTATTCTGCCCCGTGATGAGTCGCGTCGGCGCTGCAACTCCGTTTGCCAGCCTGGCAAACACCGCGATGCGCGGCTGCGTCACTCAATTCGGCACCAAAAGCTGGTCCCGTTTCGAGTCATACGCAAGCGCCATGGGATTCCCGAATCCAGGCGTGGGGGTTCCCGCGGGAGCGCTCCGGATGATCCGCTTGGGCGCCACGTTGCCGCGCGCTCCGCTCTCAAATGCCAGAGCGGAATGATCGCCCCAATTCGATACCCAAATTTCGCCTTTCTGCGGATCAACGGCAACGCCCATAGGATGATTGATGCCGGTTCGATCGCCGCGAATCACGCGTAGCGGCGCGGCGTCACCGTCGTTATTCCGGCCAAAGATCAAAACCGAGCTGTCGCCGTTATTTGCGGCCACGATCGTGTCATGTTGCGCGTCGTACGCGATCCCCATGGGCCAATCCAAGCCCGTCCTGGAGCCCTGAATGACACGCAGCGGCTTCGCATCGTTTTTTGCGTTGGCCGCAAAAATCCGAATGGAAGGAGGACGCGACTCGCCCGCCTCGGCTTCGTCTTCGGCGACGAACGACGGCGAACAGCCGCCTCCCGTGTTTTTCACGACTCCCCGGAAATTTCCGTGATTGGCGACGCCGATCTCATTGTGCGATTCATCCCAATAGATTCCGTGCGGGTCGGCCAAACCGGTCTCTCGCCCGCGTACGATTCTCACCGGGGCCTCCACGCCTTTCACTTGCCGCCGGTAGAAGACAATTGTGTTTTGGACTTCTACTGTGACCGCGATCTGATCGGCGAGATTGCCCAGCGCCAAGCCCCACGCCTGATGCGGAACCGAAAATACGCGCGCAGGTTTCTCATTGCCCGAGGCGCCATAGGGCATCACCACGACCGTATCCTCGATGTCGTTATTTGCCGTATAAATTTCTTCATGCTGGGGATCGAGGATAATTCCCGCAATCATCCCCAGAAAAGTATTCGGGCCGGCGATCTGACGTATCGGAAGGCTCGCTTGGCCTTGGCTCGCTCCCCCTGGGCTCACTCCGGCGCGATCGTAAAGCAGGAGGCTCTTGCGGTTCGGATCGCTCATCGCCACAATCCCGTTTGCAGCGTCTACGGCGATGCCGTTGAACGCAGGATATGGGTCCGCGATCATCCTGATGGGAGGTATATCCGCAGGAGCTGGTTTGGTGGATTGACTCTCCTGGGGTGCGGTTTGCGATAGCGCGGCGGCCGTTGCGAGCAGCGCCAACCCCAGCGCGCCCAGCGCGCATCCGGCGCCTAGTGCCGTTCCAACTATTTGGGCCAAGTGCTTCGCCCTGACGACGCAAAAGTTCAACAAGGTCGCGGACAGGCATCCTTTGGCGAGACAAGTTGGAACGGCACTAGCTTGCTGATCATTGCTTCTTTGCGGGGAAGAATTCGGGCATATAGTACGAATACATCCCATTCGACACGCTGTCGATCGTATAGACTTCACGGTTTCCGGGATTTAGGGCCACGCCCGCGGGCCATACCATTTCGCTTGCCGGTCCCTTGATTACGCCGCGCGGCGGCACGTCCCCGTTATCATTGATGTCCCACACGCCGATGAATCCAGACTTCTCGGGATTCCATGGCGAAGGCGAGGCGTCCGCAAATCTGTACGATTCGGTGTTATTCTTCACCGCCACGAAGATCTTGCCCTGCTCGGGATCAACCTCCACCTGCCGGATGCGGATAATGCCGGATTTCGGTCCGGCGATGATCGCGCGCGGCGCCACGTCGCCATTGTCGGTGCGGTTGAAGATGAAAACTCCCGTGGTTCCCTTCCCGCTGCGGCTCGCAACCACCAGCAGGTTCCGAACGGGATCGACCGTCACGCCGCGCACCTCGTCCAACCCGGTTTTTGCTCCGCGTATCGTCCTCAGCGGCGCGACGTCTCCATTCGCGTCTCTCGGAAAGAACATGACGTCTTGTGCAACGTCCTCGCCGACCACGATTTCATTATTCTTCACGTCCACGTTCACTGTCTCCGGGCGCAGGATGCGCGTGTGTGGTCCCTGAATGATGCGTATCGGCGCCTCTTCCCCCGTAGCTCCCGCTCGAAACACAAGAACGGCTCCCGCCAGATGTACCGGCACGATGATTTCGTCGTGCACGGAATCGTACGCGAT
>DASPYR010000191.1:0-2582 GCA_035636675.1 Rugosimonospora sp.
ACGCGCCCGAATAAACAATATGCGGTAAGCCGCGAGTTGCGCCGGCGAATTAAAGAATGTTTCCACATGCAGAATGTGCAGACTCCGGGGCCCGGCAGGATGTATGTCGTGGATCAGGATCGGGCTAGCTGACAGCAGAAACCAGTGAATCTCATTTCGAGCAGCGCTCGCTGGAAACCGAAAACAATAGCTGACTAAGGCGGAAATTTCCGTCTCACGGGAGGCACCCCGGCCCCCGCTTAATCTTTTCTCGTTATCTCCTGCACCGCGCGGTAAGCCTGATCGATAGCAGAGTCCGTATACGCGTAAGCGCCGGCATCGGCATTGGCGATTGCCAGGCGGCCTAACGGCTTGCGCGCAATCTCACATGGAGTTTCGCCGCCCTCCAGCCAGAATTTATCCCACAATGAGTTGTATTCATACGCGTAGCCGTGCGGCCAGCGATTGACGGTGATCGCAGTGATATCGCGAGCGGGATCGAAGCCGCCCGGTGCGAGCGCGCGGGCAAGTTGCTCGCGAATGCTGCGCTCCATCGTGTCAAACTTGGTTGCGAAAAGCTCGCCACGGCCGATGCGGTGTTGCTCGCGAGCCGGCCGGCCCGGCTTGCAGGGCGTTCTCATCAGGTGAATCACGATCGGTTCATCGGGTTTACGCGAGCAATGGTAATCGCCGATGCTGACCGGCAGATCAAGATTGAAGAAAGTGTGGTATCCGCCGGGAGCATACACGCTGCTGGCTCCCAGTTTCTGGAACGGCTCCCAGTTGCGAATTGCAACGTTCGTGTACAGCAATGGAACTTTTGGCGCCGAGGCGAGCGCCTCTTTCTGCTTATCCGGCAACTCATCGCAGATATAGGGGATTACGACGTGCCAACATGCGAGGATACAATTCGCAGCTTGAATCGTTTGCAGCTTCCCGCCGCGTACATACCCAATCTCGACCCCTTTGGCGCTGGCTGGGTCACCCTGATGTCTTACTCGCACCACCGTGCTGTTCAGACGGATACGCACTGGCGAGAGTTCATGATCCAGCTTGGCGTAGTTTGCGCGTGCGGTAACGACGTCCGTCGCGGAATTTCCGGGGATCGCCTCCGGAATCAGTTTACGCACCAGCAGCCGCGCGATGGAGGCATTGCCGTCGGGAAAATGGAAGAAGTATTTTTCCGCTTCTTCGTTGGGAATGGCATCGCGGTTCATGCCTTTTCCCGGCGCTGGATCTAGATTCATGCCCTGAAATCCAGGAGCGTCGAGCCCCCACGCATCCTGGGCAGACACAGCATCAAAACCGACTCCGAACAGCGGCTGCGGAGTGGCGGACAAGAGTTTAATGATCTGTTCATCCACCTGGACCAGTTCGCGCAAGAAATTCTCGTAGCTCATGCGCGCCAGCCGAGCCTTTTTCTCGTTGGAACTCAGGCCGGGCAAGTAGTCTTTCTTGTCGTGGTGCAGCCGGTCGTAATCTCGTTTTGCTTTTTCGGGGAGAGGCGCTTCAGCCATGAATTTCTTCCATGCCGCCGAGCCGCCTTGTGAGAGATCAGCACCCTCGCCTCCGCCATGCGGGACGGGATTCACAACCAATTTGTCCGCGCCAAAGGTTTCCTTATCGAAGAAAATTGCGGGTGCCAGGCCTTGCGAACGATACAAATCTTTCGACACGTATTTGGGATAAGAAGAAACATCGACTCCCAGTTCTTCGACCATCGCCTTGGCGACCGCGCTGTAAGGCGCCGGGCTTTCGATCGAAAACGTCCCGCCATAACCCAACAGCATCCGGTTGCGAGAACGAAATTCGTTGCGCTTGGCGTGTCCGCCAAAGTCATCGTGATTATCGAGCACTAGAATGCGTGCTTTTGGGCCGGCAACTTTGCGGAAATAGTGCGCGGCAGAGAGGCCGCTGATTCCGCCGCCAACAACAACCAAGTCATAGGCTTCACCGGTATCTAGCGGCTTTCCGAGTTCATCCCATAACGTCCCGTCGCGCAGGCTGTGCGCGGCTTCAAACGAACCGGGATGGCTGCCGCGCAATCCCGTTAACGCGGGAGGATAGTAATCCGGCGACTTTTCCGGATCAGTCTCGAGATCGAAAGCAGCAGATAACTGAGAAGGAACAATGGCGGCACCGACCGTCAAAGCGGCGCCATTCAGGAAATCGCGCCGCGTGATTTCACGACGCATGCCGAGTTCACGATCGTTTGCATCGTCCACTAGAACCCTCGCCCTCAGCTGTTTGGACACGACCCGTTCGGCCCTATGCCCTGTTGTTACCTAGAGAATGCGTGATGAGCGCCGGCCAGCGAGATTTCCTGTGTTTAGGGATTATCGGCCTTCTTCACTGCCGATTCCGCCCCCTGGAATCCGATGCGGCTGTGGGTCCCGTCACAAAACGGCTTGGTCACCGATCCGCCGCAGCGGCACAAAGAAAATGCCGGCTTGCCAGTGAGATCGTACTTCTGGCCATCGGCATCGACCAATTCGATTGAACCCTCGGGAGCTTCCACGCGGTACGGCCCGTTCTTCCTGACGGTGATTTTCACTGCAGCCATGAAGCCTCCGTTCAAAACGCAGATAAGTAAGCATAAAAAG
>DASPYR010000192.1:0-28137 GCA_035636675.1 Rugosimonospora sp.
GGCATCAACAGCAGTTACTATCCCATCTTTTATCTTCCGGTTGTCACTGCCGCTGTTTACTTCGACGCATGGCAGACGCTCGCTTGGACTTCGATTGCTTCGGCCGCTTATTGCTCTTATCTCTTAGCGGCGCTGCAGGAATATGAACTCGCTCCGGGTGCCGAGGCGGAATTGGCCCTGCGCATCCTTTTCTTTTTTCTTGCCGCCATGGTGGTAAATCGATTCGCCACAGAGAATAAGCGCCAGACCCGGCGCTACCAGATGCTTGCGGAGCAATTTGCGAAAGCCAATCGAGAACTCGAGCAAGCTCAGGCGGAAGCTCGCCGTTCCGAACGTCTGGCCGCGCTGGGCCAGCTTTCCGCGGGTCTGGCACATGAGATTCGCAATCCGCTGGGAATCATTAAAGGTTCGGCGGAAATGCTGAATCAAAAGGTCCAAACCGCGGAACCGCTGGTGGCCGAATTGGCGGGATACATTTCCACGGAAGTGAATCGCCTCAGCGCTCTGGTGAGCCGGTTTCTCGATTTCGCCCGGCCGCTTCGTCTCGAAGCGCGAGCCTGTTCGGTTCCCGAAATCGTGGATCGGGCGCTCCGGGCCGTCGCCGCCAATTGGAATGGGCCAGAGATTAAGGTCGAGCGCCACTATGAAAGAG
The DNA here is from genome assembly GCA_035636675.1 of Rugosimonospora sp. Classification (GTDB taxonomy): domain Bacteria; phylum Acidobacteriota; class Terriglobia; order Acidiferrales; family UBA7541; genus Palsa-189. The sequence goes on from DASPYR010000192.1 coordinate 653, forward strand.
ATCTGCCGTATGCCGCTGTGGATGAGAATCTTTGCGAGCAGGTGTTCGTCAATCTCATACAGAACGCTTACGATGCCACGAGCGAGAGCGGAGGCGGGCTGCGCATTTCGATCGCTCTAGGCGCGCGAGGCGAGCGGAGCGGCATCGAGGTGCGAGTGCTGGATTCGGGGCCGGGAATTCCTCGTGAGCTACGCGAACAAATCTTCAATCCATTCTTCACCACCAAGAAAAGCGGTGTGGGCCTGGGGCTCTCCATCGTGTCCAAAATTGTGGACGAACATCGCGGGTCTATTGAACTTCTCGGTGGCCAGCGGACCGGGGGAGAACCCGGGGCTTGCTTCGTGATCTTCCTGCCGCTGGCGGAACAGGCAGTCGTTCCTGAAGCGGAAGCGGCATCCAGGGCTTAATCGCGTGGCCGCCATTCTCATCGTCGAAGACGAGGCTCGCATGCGCCGGCTGCTGGAGCTGGACCTCAGCGAGGCCGGTTATCAGACGTTTTCGGCTGCCGATGCGGAGAAAGGCCTGGACCTGCTGCGCCGCGAGCAGATCGATCTGGTGCTCACGGATTTAAAGCTGCCCGGCCTGGGCGGGCTGGAATTCCTTCAAGCCGCCAAGCGCCTCAATGGAGCCTTGCCGGTCGTGGTCATGACCGCCTATGGCACAGTTGAAACCGCCGTGGAAGCCATGAAGGCGGGGGCCAGCGACTACGTGTTGAAGCCATTTTCCCTCGCGGAAATGCGCTTAGTGGTGCAAAAGGAATTGGACGTTCGGCGTCTGCGCGAGGAGAACCGCAGCCTGCGCGAAGCGCTTGGACGGCAGTACAACTACCCCAATATCGTCGCCCGCAGCGCGAGGATGCAAGAAGTATTGGCGCTGGCGGAGCGGGTCGCGGCGACGTTTTCCACGGTGCTCATCGGCGGGGAGAGCGGCGTGGGAAAAGACTTGATCGCACATCTGATTCATCAGCGATCCAGCCGCGCGTCAGGTCCCTTTGTGAAGATCAATAGCACCGCCATTCCGGAAAATCTCCTCGAAAGCGAGCTCTTCGGCTACGAAAAAGGCGCCTTTACCGGGGCGACGGCGAGCAAGCCGGGAAAGTTCGAGCTGGCCGATAAAGGCACGCTCTTTCTCGATGAAATTGGAGATATACCTCCGGCCATACAGGTGAAACTCCTGCGCGTCTTGCAAGAACGCGAATTTGAGCGACTGGGCGGCACGCGCACGATCAAGGTGGATGTGCGCCTCATCGCGGCCACCAATCGCGACCTGCGCGCTGCGCTGGAACAAGGGACGTTTCGCGAAGACCTTTATTATCGGCTGAACGTCGTGCCCATCGATATACCGCCTCTTCGCGAGCATAAGGAAGACATTCCCGATTTAGTGAATCTCTTCCTTGCGCACCTCGCGCAGAAATCTCAGAAGAAGCTGGATGGTATAAAGCCGGAAGCTCTCCGAAAGCTTATGGATTTTCACTGGCCCGGCAACGTTCGAGAATTAGAGAACATCGTGGAGCGCGCCTGCGCGCTGGCTGCGGGGCCCTTCATCGGACCGGGCGACATCCATATGGATCACGCGCCCGACCGAAACCACGTTGGGTCGGCCCCCCTCTTGCCCGAAGGCAAAACGCTCGACCAGTGGGAAGATGAAATGATTCGCGAGGCCTACCGCCGCGCCAGCGGAAATAAAAGTGAAGCAGCTCGCATGCTTGGTCTTTCCCGCAATGCACTGCGCTACAGACTGGAGAAGATCGGCATCGCCGACGAATCCTCGAAAACGCCGCAAGAGTAATGCAAGCTCGGGTGCGGCTTCCGATTCCCTCGAAGAGGGCAAAATTCAGTTCGCGCGGGTAAGCCTTGGACCGGTGGTTGAAAACCACCATTTTGGTGGATTCCGGCCACCATTATTGAATTTGAAACGAGATCCCCTCATCTAAGCACCTGAGTCTAGGAGATATAGCGGCCTTCTGCCCTAGCGGGTTTGGCACGCCGCGTGCCCTTCCTATCGCGGGACATTGAACGAGGTGGCCCATGAGAACGAATAGAGCTAGTTGGTTGGCAATTCCCATTCTCGCGCTTTTCGCGGTAATTCCGGCAGGGGCCCAAGCACCTGGTCCGGAGCCCGGCACTACCGGGACGCAAAATGATCCGGGCGTGGCCCGGGTCAGCTTTATACACGGCGACGTCACCATGCAACGGGGTGACTCCGGCGACTTCTCCTCGCTGGCTTTGAATACGCCGCTCGTGACTGGGGATAAAGTTGCCACAGGCGATGGCTCGCGAACCGAGCTCCAACTCGACTATGCGAACATCCTGCGCTTGGATCAAAACGCCCAGGCAACTCTCGCGACGCTGGATAAAGATCGCATACAGGTTCAGGTGAGCCAGGGTCTGGCCCACTATTCCGTGCTGAAGGGTTCGCGGGCGGATGTAGAGATTGATACACCCAACGTTTCCATCCACCCCGTTCGGGAGGGGCGCTATCGGGTCCAAGTGAATTCCGATGGTGACACTCTTGTGACGGTCAACGACGGCGAAGCGCAGGTTTCCACTTCCGAAGGCAGCACGACGGCTAAGAGAGATCAACTCATCACCGTTCGTGGAACCGGTACTGAGGCGCAGTTCAAAGTCACCGAGGCGCCCAAAACGGACGATTGGGATAAGTGGAACAGAGATCGCGACAATATCATTTACAACGCGAACGCCTACCGAAGGACGAATCACTATTACACAGGCGCATCCGACCTCGACGCTCATGGCACCTGGACCGAAGTTCCCGACTACGGACAGGTTTGGGTTCCTCAAGTTGATTATGGCTGGGCACCCTATCGAGATGGCCGTTGGGTCTGGGAGCCGTACTGGGGTTGGACTTGGGTTTCTTATGAGCCTTGGGGCTGGGCGCCATATCACTACGGGCGCTGGTTCCTCTGGGGTGGATCATGGGCCTGGTGGCCCGGCCCGATTTACCCGGCTTATCAGCCGATTTGGGCTCCCGCATACGTATCTTTCTTCGGATTTGGCGGAGGCGCGGGCTTCGGCTTCGGCGCGGGGTTTGGATTCGGCTCCATTGGCTGGCTTCCGATTGGGCCCTGCGACTTCTTCCATCCCTGGTGGGGCGGTTTTGGGGATCGCTTTGGAGTCGTAAACGTCACCAATATCACGAACGTTACCAACATCACCAACATCAACAATGGAATCGCGCCGCTGCATGGCGGCAATCAGTTTTCTAATCTTCACAGCATGCTGATCAACGACCGCATGCGCCAAGGCGTTTCCGGCGTGCCGGCGGAAAGCTTTGGACGGGGCGCAGGAACAGTACGGAGCGTAGCGGCGTCGGAATTGCGTGGAGGGCACATGATGACCGGCAACCTGCCGGTCGTGCCGAGCCGCGATAGTCTCCGCGTATCGAACCGGCCGGTCAATTCGGCGCTTGCTTCGCGAATGATTGCGCAGCACAGCTTCTTCTCGAAGAACACGCCGGCCGCGCGGCCGGAGTCGTTCTCCTCTCAAGCCGCGCGCGTAAATGAATCCATCCAGCGTAGCGGCCAATTCCAGGCTATCAACGCTTCGAGAGCCCCCGAAAATCCGGGAGCGAATCGTCCGGGCTTCGCCGGTCAATCCGCGACGAGGCAGCAACCTAACGGAGGGCCGCAGCCCAATTCGGCTGCGGGAGTTCGCAATCCTGTCCAGTCTCAGGTGCGCGGCGGCCAGACCTTTGAGGGACAAGGTCAGCGTCCGCAAGCCTCACAGGGGGCGAATGGCTGGCAGCGTTTTGGCGGCGAGCGCGGCGCTTCGGGCGCACAATCGCCTGCGGCGCAATCGCAACTTCGGTCGAATGCCCAGCCGGAATTCCGCAGCAACGCTCCGGTTGGCCGGCCGTCTCCTAACGCTGGCGAGGCCTCCGGTTGGCAGCGCTTCTCCAGGTCCAATGGACCGGCCGCGGCGCCGAATAGCGGTTTCAGTTCGCCGCCCAGCGCTGGTCGGCCGACCCTGGATATGAACAAGCCTATCGTTAACGAGCGGTCGTATCGACCCAATGGCGATAGCTACGCCGGAACGAATCGCGGCAGCTCCGTGCCCGCATATCGCCCGGTGCCGAATACTTCCCAGCCAAGCTACCGTGGCTCTCCCTATTCCGCACCGAGCAACTCGGCTCCACGTTACTCTGCTCCGGCTCCGAACTATCGCAGTTATCCGTCGAATCCCTCCCCAACCTATCGGAGCGCGCCCGCGCCTCAATCGTCCGGTTCGGGTAGCTACGGTGGATATCGCGGTGGAGGCGGCGGTTACGGCGGCGGCGGTTCTCGTGGCGGCGGTAGTTACGGAGGAGGCGGTGGTAGTTATGGGGGCGGCGGTTCTCGCGGAGGCGGTGGTTCCGGAGGCGGCGGTGGTTCCCGGGGAGGCGGTACTTCCGGCGGGCATTCTTCCGGAGGCTCCTCGCGCGGCCGCTAGAGAATAAAAGCAGAGTAGCAGCAGAGTGCGCGGTCTTCCGTCCCCGGAAGGCCGCGCTTCTTTTTGCGCCAAATTCGAGCGCGCGGCGCCGATCTCTCGGATTGAGAGCCCGGCGAAAGACGGTCAGGGCAGACTAAATACCTCGACCGTCTTTTGGTTCGCTATACTGCTCGGGTACCTGAACCGGGGAACGGTGTATCCCTTCATTCATATCGGCCCTTTGACGCTGGGGACTTACGGAATCATGGTCGCTACCGGCCTGATCTGTGCGTTCTTTGTGATACGCGCGGACCTGGGCCGGAGGGGCTACGGAGCCGAGGCGGAAAATATCATCGGCACAACGGGCTTGGCCGGTCTCGTCGGCGCGCGGCTTTATCATCTGCTTGAAGCCCCGTCGGAGTTTTTTGCCCATCCCTTGCGGTTGCTTTTCAGCACCATGGGTTTCGCCTGGTTTGGCGCAGTGATTGGCGGTTTTGTGGCCCTGGTGCTGCTGGCGCGGCACTACCAAATGAAAATTCTGTTGATGCTGGATATCGCATCCCCCGCCGCGGCCATCGGGTATGGCGTCGGCCGCATCGGGTGTCTGATCTCGGGAGACGGAGATTACGGTATCCCTACAGCACTCCCTTGGGGCATGAGTTTTCCCAATGGCCTCGTACCCACGACCGAGAAAGTTCACCCCACGCCAATCTATGAATTTCTGGGCGCGATGTTGATTGGCTATATTTTATGGCGTGTTGGCGCGCGCGCCATCGATGGACTGCGGCCCGCCGGCGAAGTCTTCGCTCTTTACCTGATTCTGACGGGCGTGGCGCGTTTCCTGGTGGAAATCATTCGCATCAATCCCCGCTCGTTCTTTGGTTTGACGAACGCGCAGGCGGCAAGCATCGCTTCGGTTCTCGCGGGCGTATTCCTATTGCTCGCGCTGCTGCGAAGAATCCGCCCGCAAACGGTCATCTAAGGCTCGGCGTACCGAGCCTAGAGCATCTGCCGCAACACGTAAGGCAAAATTCCGCCATGGCGGTAGTAGGCGACCTCCTCGGGTGTGTCGGCGCGCGCCACGACTTCAAAAACCTTCTCCTTACCTCGATCGTCGCGCGCATGCACGCGAAGCTTCGCTCGCGGCGCCAGCTTGCTCGCGCCTTCTACCGTGAAGGATTCGTGACCGGTAATCCCGAGCAATTCCGCGGTTTCGCCCGGCTTGAACTCCAGCGGCAGCACACCCATGCCGACCAAATTACTGCGGTGAATCCGCTCATAGCTTTCCGCGATCACCGCGCGCACGCCCAGCAGCAGCGTGCCCTTGGCAGCCCAATCGCGTGAAGAGCCTGCGCCGTACTCCTTGCCCGCGAGCACCACGAGTGGGATACCTTCCTGCTTATAGCGCATCGCCGCATCATAAATGGTCATTTTCTCACCGCTCGGCTGATGCAAGGTCCAGCCGCCTTCGGTGCCGGGGGCAAGCTGATTCCTCAGGCGAATATTTGCGAATGTGCCGCGCATCATCACTTCGTGATTGCCGCGGCGAGCGCCATAGGAATTAAATTCCGAGGGTTTGACGCCATTGGCGATCAGATACTTGCCCGCCGGCCCATCGGGCTGAATCGAGCCTGCCGGTGAGATATGGTCGGTGGTAACGCTATGTCCGAGCACCGCCAGGACACGCGCGTTGCGAATATCCGCGAGTTCAAGTGGCTTCTCGGGCATTCCGTCGAAGAAGGGCGGGCACTTGATGTAAGTGGACTTCACCTCCCAGGCGTAGAGATCGCCTTCCGGAACATGCAGTCCCCGCCAGCGCTCATCGCCTGCGAAGATTTCGCCGTACTCCTTGCGGTACATATCCGTGGTCACCGCTTTGCGCACCGTTTCTTCCACTTCTTTGGGCGTCGGCCAAATATCACGCAGGTACACGGGCTTGCCGTTGCGATCATTGCCCAGAGAATCGGTGGCCATATCGAAATCCATACGGCCGGCCAGCGCATAAGCGACCACGAGCGGCGGCGAAGCCAGATAATTTGCGCGGACCAGAGGATGAATGCGGCCCTCGAAGTTACGGTTGCCGCTGAGCACAGAGACGGCGACCAAGCTGTTTTCTTTAATGGCGGAGCCGATCGCCTCGGGAAGCGGACCGCTATTCCCAATGCACGTCGTGCAGCCAAAACCCACGAGGTGAAAATTCAATTTTTCGAGATACGGAGTGAGCCCGGCTGCCTTGAGATAATCGGTTACGACCTTAGACCCGGGCGCGAGGCTCGTCTTTACCCAGGGCTTGGATTCCAATCCACGTTCCACAGCCTTTTTCGCCACGAGTCCGGCACCCAACATCAACGAAGGATTCGACGTATTGGTGCAGCTGGTGATCGCGGCAATCACCACCGAGCCGTTGGAGAGCTCGAAGCGGTCCCCGTTGTTTTTAACCGCGACGTGCTTGGATGCAGTGCCCTCCATGGATTTGGCAAAGAAGCTTTTGGCCTGCCGCAGCGGGACGCGGTCCTGTGGCCGCTTGGGCCCCGCCAACGTGGGTTCAACCTTGCCGAGATCGAGCTCCAGCGTGTCGGAGAACAGCGGGTCCGGAGTCTGGTCGGTCCGGAAAAGACCCTGCATCTTGGTGTAAGCGTCGACGAGCGCCAGGCGCTCGTCGCTTCGTCCCGTAAACCGCAAGTAGGCCAGCGTCTCCGCATCCACGGGGAAAAATCCCATCGTCGCGCCGTACTCTGGCGCCATGTTCGCGATGGTGGCGCGATCCGGCAGAGTCAGATTAGTTAGACCCGTTCCGTAGAACTCGACGAATTGCCCCACCACGCCTTTCTTGCGCAACATCTCGGTGACAGTGAGCACCAGGTCGGTAGCCGTCGCCCCTTCCGGCAGGCGCCCGTGCAGTTTGAATCCGACCACATCGGGAACGAGCATCGAGAGCGGCTGGCCGAGCATGGCCGCCTCGGCTTCAATGCCTCCAACCCCCCAGCCGAAGACGCCGAGCCCATTTACCATCGTGGTGTGGGAATCGGTTCCCACCAGCGAATCCGGATAAGCTGCCGGGCGGCCATCGGGCGCGCGGTCGCAGACCACGCGAGCCAGATATTCGAGATTTACCTGATGGCAGATGCCCATATCTGGCGGCACGACCTTAAAATTCCGAAAAGCGCTCTGGCCCCAGCGCAAGAATTGATAACGCTCCACGTTGCGCTGAAACTCCATTTGGGCATTAAACGCGAAGGCCATGTCGCTGCCGAATTTGTCGACCTGCACGGAGTGATCGATCACGAGTTCGGCGGGAAGCAGGGGATTGATCTTCTTGGGGTCGCCGCCCATCTTCGCGATGGCGTCACGCATGGCCGCAAGATCGGCAACAGCCGGAACTCCCGTAAAATCCTGCAGCAGCACCCGCGCCGGCATGAAGGCGATCTCCGCACGGCGGTCGGTCAACGGCTGCCATTCCGCGAGCGCCTCAATATCTTTGGCGTGAACGAATCGGCCGTCCTCCTGGCGCAGCAGGTTCTCGAGCAAAATGCGAATGGAGAAGGGGAGTTGGCCCACGTGGCCGATTCCCCTGCGCTCCAGCGCCTCGAGGCGATGAACCTCATAGCCCTGGTTACCCACCGTGAGCGTATCGCGGGCGCCCAACGAGTTTTTTGACGCGGCAGGCATACTCGGAATCCTCTCTGACCACTGGCCCTATGCGGATCGATCTAGCAAAGCATCATAGCGCAAACAGCGGGCTATGTGTGGAGCCCTAAGGGCGCGTTGCCGAGCACGCTGCGCGTTTTCGACCGCTCACTCCCGAGTACGTGAAGATAGGATACGCTCATAATCTGCATGTGACCCGATCCAATCTCCTCGCCCGCTTACACTCCCAGGGCCCGGTAGGCCCGCGAAATTCGTACAGAATAGATCGGTTCGACCGCGTGCACTTTTTTCAGATGGAGGCTGGGATGATGCGGGTTCTCGACGAACTTGCGGTAGGCCTCACGAGCCTGGCCCTGAACATCCGGCGGGAGGTCTGCAAAGCATCGCCGAAAGCTAAGGGTTGTACGGGACTTCACAGCCGGTCAATGTCGAGAGGTTTCGTCCGACCCGCGCGATGCTCCTCAAGAGCTTCTTTCGCGAGGTCGGCCAGCCGGCTTTGAGAGGCCGCAAAGAGTTCCGACCAACGCTTCTCAGAAGCCAGTTCCTCAAGGAGCCAAAGTCCCATAGCATCCTGCTCGTCGCGCGGAAGCTGTTCGGCTTGCTCGAATGCCTTCTTGAGCAATTCCGTCATGTTGCCTCAAGGAAAATTGTACTCCCGCCCCCAAAATCGCACCAGCCACATCTTCCCTACATGCCGTGCGCCCTGCGATCCGGCGGAATCGTCTACAATGCAGAGTGAGGAAGACGCCCGCCATGAAGGTTGTGTTGATTTCCACGTATGAGCTTGGCCACCAGCCCTTTGGACTGGCTTCGCCTGCCGCTTGGCTGCGCCGCACCGGCGCCGAAGTCACCTGCCTTGATTTGTCTCGCCAGCCCTTACAAGAAGACGCCGTGCGTGCCGCCGACGTCGTCGCTTTCTACGTTCCCATGCACACGGCCACGCGGCTCGCGATACGTTTGATCGAGCCAGTCCGACGCTTGAATCCACACGCGCACCTCTGTTTTTACGGCTTGTACGCTCCGGTGAACGAGTCCTATCTGCGCCAGCTGGGCGTCCAGACGATTGTGGGCGGCGAGTTCGAGGCGGCGCTGGCGGACCTAATTACGTCACTTGCGCACGAAAGAAGATCTACGAACGGGACCGGCACCAACGCGGCCGATGGAAACGCATCGCGTTCGACGTCCCGCTCTGCGGCTGGGCTTCGCGACACCTCAATTCTCCTCGATCGCCTGACGTTCATTCCGCCCGATCGCAGCCAGCTTCCGCCTCTCCGGCAATATGCACACCTGTTAATGCCCGATGGAGGCTTCAAAGTCGCCGGCTATACCGAAGCCAGCCGGGGATGCAAACACCTTTGCCGTCATTGCCCCATCGTTCCTGTCTACAACGGAATTTTTCGCATTGTGCAGCGGGACGTCGTGCTCGAAGATATCCGCCAGCAGGTCGATGCAGGCGCCGAGCACATCACATTCGGCGATCCTGACTTTTTTAACGGGCCCGCGCACGCACTCGCAATCGTCGAGGCCATGCACCGGGAATTTCCTCGGCTCAGTTATGACGTCACGATCAAAATCGAGCATTTGCTGTGCCATGCCGAATCTTCGCGCAAATTACGTGATACCGGGTGTCTTTTTGTTACCAGCGCCGTCGAGTCCATCGATGACGCTGTTCTCGCGCGTTTGGCAAAACGCCATACGCGCGCGGATTTTCTCGCCGTCGTGGCGCTTTTCCGCGACTTGGGTTTGATCCTGCAGCCCACCTTTGTGCCTTTTACGCCGTGGACCTCGCTTTGCGGATATCGCGAGTTGCTGGCGGTCGTAGCCGACCAGTTTCTAATCGAAAATGTGGCGCCCATCCAGCTTGGAATCCGGCTGCTGATCCCGGCGGGCTCGCGCCTGCTGGAGCTCGATGAGGTTCGCGGCGCAATCGGCAAGTTCGATTCTTCCGGCCTCGTCTATCCATGGAAACATACCGACGGCCGCATGGACATGCTGTCGGAGCGCGTTCAGGAATTGGCCAATGCCGGCGACCGGCTGAAGCGCTCGCGCGCCGATACGTTCATGCGCATTTGGCGCGCTGCGACCGAGCTGGCCGGAGAGAATGCTGTCTCTGCTGATGCCATGCCGAAGGCTTCCATGCGCAAGATTCCCCACTTCTCGGAACCGTGGTATTGCTGCGCGGAGCCAACTCACGATCAATTTGTTTCGATTACTTCGGATGCCCGGCCGCAGACGCAATCGGATGCGTTCTTCTGAAACTTTTGCTCCAGTTCAATGATTTCCAAAGAACCGCTATCGGTCATTCTGCTCGCAAGCAAGCTGGGCTATCAGACGCGCAGCTTTGCGGAAGCGGCGCGGCGTCTCGGCGTCGGCGTCATCGTCGGCAGCGATCGCTGCCATCAGCTCGAAAATCCTTGGGCCGATCGAGCAGTCCCGCTTCATTTTGAGGAGCCCCGCAATGCCGCAGCGCGTCTTGTTGAAGCCGTTCAGTGGCGCCTTCGTGAACACCCTGGTGAACCAAAGATCGGCGCGATTCTGGCGTTGGGCGATCGCCAGACGGAGACCGCCGCGCATGCCGCCCGCCTGCTGCACTTGACCTATAACTCGCCGGAAGCAATCGAGAATTGCCGCAGCAAGCTGCGCCAGCGTGAGGTTTTGCAAAGCGCCGGTTTGCCGGTTCCGCAGTTTTTTTCCTTCGCGCTTCCGGAGCCGCTGGATTCTGTGCTGCGCCGCGTCATTTTTCCGTGCGTGCTAAAGCCACTGAGGCTTGCGGCAAGCCAAGGCGTGATTCGAGCCGACAATGCCAGTGAATTTGTCGCCGCGGTCGAGCGTATCGCACGATTGCTCGCTTCTCCTGAGCTGCAGGTCACCAGGGAGGCTGATCTCGATCGCTTGCTCGTAGAGCGCTATATTCCGGGAGCCGAATTTGCCCTCGAGGGGCTTCTGGAAGCCGGCCACCTGCGCGTCTTAGCCTTGTTTGACAAACCCGATCCGCTCGAGGGCCCCTATTTCGAGGAATCGATTTACCTCACGCCCTCGCGGCTGGCTTCCGCGACCCAGGAACAAATCTTTCGATGCGCCGCCGAATCCGTTCAAGCGCTGGGGCTCAGCGCAGGCCCGCTGCACGCGGAGTTTCGCCTGAATGATCAGGGGCCCTGGATACTCGAAGTGGCGCCGCGCCCCATCGGCGGCCTTTGCTCGCGGGTGCTTCGTTTTGGCGCACAGCGAATCTTTTTGGAGGAATTGCTGATCCGTAAAGCGTTGGGGATGCCCGGTGCGGACGCGCAGCGGGAATCAGACGCCGCAGGAGTGATGATGATCCCCGTGCCCCGCAGCGGCGTTCTCGAAAACATAGAAGGATTGCGACAGGCGCTCGCGATCCCCGGTATTTGCGAAATCCAAATCACGGCGCGGCTTCATGACTTCATCGCCGCATGGCCGGAAGGCTCGAGCTATCTGGGATTCATTTTTGCGCGGGGCGGAACGCCAGATTTCGTCGAGGCCGCGCTGCGTGAAGCACACGGCGCCCTGCGATTTACGATAGCCCCCAGGTTGCGGGTGGCGCACCCGGTCTCAGGCCAGACGCTTGCCTGACAGCGGCTGGTGCCGTTCCAACTATTTGGGCCAAATGCTTCGCCCTGACGACGCGAAAGTTCAACAAGGGCCGAACGAAACCGAACTTGTCCCCGAACGGGGACCGGTCGGGATACAAGTTTCGTTCGGTCCAAAGGTCGCGGACAGGCATTCTTTGGCGAGACAAGTTGGAACGGCACTAGTCCGCTTTGGGATGCTGCGACGCAATCGCAGACATATAGCTGGGCAGGACGCGACGTAATGCGGGACGGCTAGGCTTTCGCTCGCGGCGGAATATAACCCTCGGGCAGCTTGGCCCCCTCGCCAAAAAAGAACTGCTCCATCTGTTCTTCCATAATTTTTTGTGACTGCGGGTCAAGCGGATTGAGCCGGTATTCGTTCATGATCATCTTGGAATGTTCGATCCATAGCTTCCAGGCTTCCTTGGAAACGTTTTCGTAGATGCGCTGACCGAGTTCGCCCTTCCAGGGGACGCGATCGAGGCCCTCCATCTTCTTTCCGAATTTCACACACGTCACCGCGCGCGCGCCGGGTTGGCTGGTAGCCGTACCTACAGGCTTTGGCGGACCGCAACTCTCATCAGCCATCTTGGCCTCCGATGGAAACAACCAACGCTTAAGTTCCGTCTCTAAACATACTGCATTGCGAGCGAAATTCCTAGGAGCCGCCGTGAGGCGGGCTCTCTCCGGAATGGCCGAGAATGCCGGGGCGATGCGCAGAACTTGCGATATTCGTTTTATTTTGTGAAAAGAGGTAATCTCGTTCAGGACTCAATCCCGCGGCCCAGAGGATTCCCATGCCCCTCACAGCGCAGCGCATTTCACCGGGTTATTTGGCAGAGGTGTATCAGGAAGAATCGAGTCGGCTTCGAGCCGGCGAGGCGGTCCAAAAGATGTGGGCCCGGCAGGCGGGCCTTTGGAAGGATGACCCCGAACACGCCCGCATCATCGCGAATCGGCTCGGCTGGATTGGCGTGCTTGATTCCATGCGCGCGGAAGCGGCCGCGCTGCAGGATCATCTGGCCCGCGACATCAAGGACTCCGGCGTGAACGACATCGTGTTGCTGGGTATGGGCGGCTCGAGTCTCGCCCCTGAGGTTTTGTCGCTCATATTCCCGGCGCCATCAGGGAGGCGCTTCTTCGTGCTGGACTCGACTGATCCCACCTCCATCCAGCAAGTGGAACGCTCGATTGACCTCGCCCATTCCTTGTTTATCGTCGCCAGTAAGTCCGGTAAGACCATCGAGACGCTCTCTCAATTTTTTTATTTTCACCACCGGCTCACTCAGGCGGGCATTCGCCCGGTGGGCCGGAGTTTTCTGGCCATCACCGATCGCGGCTCCTATCTCGACCATTTGGCCGACGAATACAATTTCCGGCTGACGTTTCGCAATCCCCCTGACATAGGCGGGCGCTACTCGGCGCTCTCCTACTTCGGTCTGGTACCCGCAGCGCTTTGGGGCATCGATATCGCCGCCGTGCTGGACAGCGCCATCGAAATGCGCGCAGCTTGCGGTCCGGAAGGCCAAGCCGATGCCAATCCGGCGTTGCAACTGGGATCACTGCTGGGTGCAGCGGGTAGAAGAGGCGATGACAAGCTCGTCTTGCTCTCCACGCCTAAGTTGACGCCGCTGGGAAACTGGATCGAGCAGCTCATCGCGGAGAGTACGGGCAAAGAGGAGCGCGGGATTGTCCCGGTTGCCGGAGGCGTTGCGCCGCCTCTCGAGGTACTGGCGCGTGGATGTGTCACCGCCGCTTTGCTGCTCGAAGGTGAAGACCAGGCAATATTGGGACCAATTCTATGCGCGCTCGAGCAGCGTAACGCGCCCTTTGTCGAGATTCGGCTCAAAAGCCCGGCGCAATTAGGCGCCGAATTCTTCAAATGGGAAACGGCGACCGCATTGGCCGGGGCTTCGCTCGCCATCGATCCTTTTGACGAACCGAACGTCCAGGAAAGCAAAGATAATACTGCCCGGATTCTGGAGGCCTTCGAGATATCAGGGGAGATGCCGCTCGGCTCTCCGCGCCTGGCGGAATCGGGCATCGAGCTCTATGCCGACGGCGCCGTGCGCGGCTCCATTTCTACGCTGCAACTTACGGCCGCGCTGCGCACTTTTTTTTCCGAGCGCCGCCCGGACGACTATCTCGCGATCCTCGCCTACGTGGCACGCGATGCCGCCAATGGCGCGGAACTCGACGCGCTCCGCGCAACGCTGGCCGAGCGCCTTGCATTGCCGGTGCTGCTTGGTTATGGGCCGCGCTATATGCATTCCATCGGTCAGCTTTATAAAGGCGGACCGGCCTCCGGCATGTTCCTGTTGATCACTTCGGAGAAGCCTGAGGACTTGCCCATTCCCGGTGCGAAATACACGTTTGGCCAACTGGAAATGGCGCAGGCTTTAGGAGACTTGCAGTCGCTGGGAAGACTGGGCAAGCCGGCGCTGCGTCTCCACCTCGCCGAAGCCGTTCCCGCCGGTCTAACTGCCTTGCGCCGAGCTATCGACCAGGTGTTCTCCGCTTCGCGATCGGCAATTTGAGAAGAGGATATGCCGACGAATCCGCTCCCAGGAAGGACCGGGGAAATCCGAAACCAACGGGCTTCATAGCCCGCCGATTCGCCCATGGCCAATATAGCTGCACTATTCTGGGATGTCGGGGGAGTGGTCCTCTCGAATGGATGGGATCGGTCGGCGCGTGCTGAAGCCGCGCGACGCTTTTCTCTGGATGCTGATGATTTCAACGAGAGACACCGGCTCGCGGAGGGCGAACTGGAAACCGGGAAAATAACCCTGGAGGCCTACCTCGACCGAACGGTATTCTTCCGCGAGCAGCCCTTCACCAGAGATGAATTCAAGAACTTCATCTTTGCGCAATCGCGCGAGAACAAAGAAACGCGCGTTCTTCTCGACGAGCTGACCGCTACCCGCCGTTATCTCCTGGCCACCCTCAATAACGAATCCGAGGAGCTAAATGCCTATCGCATCCGCAAATTCGATCTAACGCGAAACTTCACTGCCTTTTTTAGCTCTTGCTATCTGCGAGCGCGCAAACCCGATCCGCTGATCTATCAACTTGCGCTGGGAATCACGCAGCGCGCTCCCGACGAATGCATCTTTATCGATGATCGTCACGCGAATCTCGAACCGGCCAAAGCCCTGGGCATGCGCGCGATTCTCTTCCGCTCTGCTGAAGAACTGCGCGCCTCGCTGGCCGAGAGTGGCGTCAGGCCGGTATTTGTAGGAGGATGATCTTATGGCGTCCATTTCCAGTGACATTGCCGATAAGCTGGATCTCGAGCCACGGAGTTCGGTAGCGGCCGCCGATCCCTGCGCCATCGTGATTTTTGGCGCATCCGGCGATCTCACCCGCCGGAAGTTGATTCCGGCGCTGTTTGAATTAGCCGCTTGCGGGTCGCTGGCGCGGCGGTTTGCCATTATTGGTTTCGCCCGGAGCGAAATGAGCGACGCCGCTTTTCAGGATTCCGCGGCAGAGGCCGTGCGCAGGAATGCGGAAAGCTGCCAGGTCAGTAATGAGAGCCTGCGCACTTTCGCGCAGTCCTTTGTCTACGTCGCGGGAGATTACGACCAGCCGGACGCGTTTGAGAAACTCTCGCGCCGCCTCGAAGAACTCGATCAGGAACGCCACCTGGAGGGCAATCGCCTGTACTATCTCGCGACGCCCCCGGCCGTCTATCCCAAGGTGATCGCGCAGATTCAAAGAGCCGGCCTGGCGCGGCCGGCGAATGGAAAGTCATGGGTCCGCATGGTTGTCGAAAAACCGTTTGGCCGCGACCTTGCCTCGGCTAGAAAACTCAACGCCACGATTCTCGAGGCGTTCGATGAGACGCAGGTCTATCGCATCGATCACTTCCTGGGAAAAGATACGGTTCAAAATCTTCTGGCGCTGCGATTTGGGAACGGCATCTTCGAGCCCCTTTGGAATCGCAATTACGTGGACCACGTGCAAATCACGGCTGCGGAAAGTCTAGGTGTGGAGCAGCGGGCCGCCTTCTACGAAACGACGGGGGCCTTGCGGGATATGGTTCAAAGCCATCTCCTGCAGCTTACTTCTCTCGTTGCGATCGAGCCGCCCTCGAACTTCGACGCCACCGCCGTGCGCAATGAGAAACTGAAAGTGTTGCAGGCCCTCCGGCCGTATACGCCGGATAGCGTTGCGGCGGATGTTGTTCCCGGCCAGTACGCGCCGGGCCAGATCGACGGCGAGGACGTGGCCGGCTACGGCCAGGAGCCCGGCGTGAGGGCTGATTCCCAGACCGAGACCTTCGTCGCGGCCAAGCTGCTCATCGACAACTGGCGCTGGGCCGACGTTCCTTTTCATATTCGTACCGGCAAGCGCATGCCGCGCCGCGTTACTGAGATCGCCATCAATTTCCGGCGCGCGCCTCATTTGCTATTTCGCGGTCAGGGGATCGATACCAACACATTGGTGCTGAATATCCAGCCCGAGGAAGGCATCTCCATCAGCTTTCACGCCAAATTGCCGGGGCAGTTCATGCGCCTGACGCGCGTGGCCATGGATTTCAGTTATCGCGCCGCTTTTGGGGCTAGCGAACGCAGCGCTTATGCTACGCTCTTGAACGACTGCATGCGTGGGGATGCAACCCTTTTCGACCGCGCCGATGGGGTCGAGGCTGCCTGGGCTTTCGTGCAGCCGATACTCACTGCCTGGGAACAACAGGGGCGCTCCGTGCCCACTTATCCCGCGGGAAGTTGGGGTCCGCATGAAGCTGACGAGCTGTTGAGCCGTGATGGACGGCACTGGCGCAGACCCTGATATGCTCCCGCGCGAAATCCTTCCCGGCGTATACGTTTGCGCTGACGCGGCGGACGTGGCCCGCACGGCGGCCCGCTGGTTTGTCGATTGGGCTTGGCAGAGTATTGCTAAGGATGGCAATTGCAATGTCGCTCTCTCCGGCGGTTCAACCCCTCGGGAGCTCTATGGCCTTCTCGCCACACCTGAGTTTCGCGCCCAGGTAGATTGGCCTCGGGTGCATCTTTTCTGGGGTGATGAACGCGCCGTGCCTCCGGAGAGTCCTGAGAGCAACTACGGTATGGCCCGCCGCGAGCTGCTCCTCCGCGTGCCCATACCTCCTTCCAACGTTCACCGCATGGAAGCGGAAGATCCCAATATCGGCCGCGCCGCTCACAATTACGAGGCGACGCTGCGCCAATTTCTGCCGCTCGATGACCGGGGTTTTCCGCGTTTTCATTTGATCCTTCTTGGCCTGGGACACGATGGGCACGCGGCCTCTCTCTTCCCCGGCTCCAAACTCCTGCGCGAGACCTCTCGTTGGGTCAGCACGCCCACCGTTCCGAAATTAGGCTCCAGGCGCATGACTCTCACCCTCCCGGTGCTCGAAGCCGCTCGTCGCGCGCTTTTCCTGGTCGCCGGAGCGGAAAAGGCTTCGATCCTGCGCGAGGTTCTTTGCGAACATCCCGATCCGCCCTTGCCCGCGCAGCTGGTCAAGCCGCGCGAGGGAGAGCGGCTTTTCCTTGTAGACGAGGCGGCGGCAGGCCAGCTTTCAGCCTCGCGGTCGCAACCGATTCCGAAAGGGAAGTCATGATCCTGGCGGGCGATATCGGTGGAACAAAGTCGAACCTCGCCTTGATGGAGAAAAAAGGCGATCGTTTCCGCGTCGTTTTTATCTACCGCTATCCGAGTCACGAATACACGCGCTTCGAGGACATCATCGATGATTTCCTCAGCCGCGGGAGAGATTTCCTCTCCGCTTCGCCTGCGGGAAGGATCGCGGCTGCCGGGTTCGGCTTCGCCGGGCCTGTGATCGGCCGCGCAGTGCGCGTCACAAATCTCACCTGGGGCCTAGACGCCGACGCTCTCGAACGCCAGCTCGGCACCCGGCATGTCGTGCTTCTCAACGATTTGGAAGCCACCGGTTATTCCCTGGCCTGGCTCGCACCCGAGGATATTTGCACTCTCAACGAAGGTTCGGCCGCGCCTCAAGGCACCCAGGCGCTCATCGCCGCGGGCACCGGTTTGGGAGAAGCCATCCTGATGTGGAATGGCAGCCGCTACATTGTCGCGCCAAGCGAAGGAGGCCACGCGGATTTTGCTCCGCGAACCGAAAAAGAGATCGAGCTGCTTCGTTATCTGAAGACGATGTACAAATTCGTCAGCTTCGAGCTGGTCGTCTCCGGCCGCGGCTTCCTCACGCTGCATGAATTTCTCAACAAGAGCGTCCGGCATCCGAGTTTCGATGAGCCCGGAACGGACCCGGCGCCGGAAATCACCAAGTTGGGTCTCGAGGGCTCTTGTCCTGTCTGTGTCGAGACGCTCGATCTCTTCGTCACGTTATATGGCGCCGAAGCCGGAAACCTGGCGCTCAAGGCGCTTGCGCGCGGTGGCGTTTTTGTGGCGGGCGGCATCGCACCCAAGATTTTGCCTAAGATCCAAAATGGCGCATTTTTCAGGGCGTTTTGCGAAAAGGAAAAATTCCAGGAGTTGCTCTCGCATTTCCCCATTCATGTTGTGCTCAATGAGGAAGCTCCGCTTCTCGGCGCGGCCGCCGAAGCCGCCGCACGCGAGTTGGTCGCTGCCAATGCCGGAGCGCGCTAAATTTGCTGCACCGTAATTCATTCGAGAAGGCAAACTTTGACGCCATTCTGATCCGCGCGCCTTTGCTGTACTATGCTGGCGACTCCCAGCATCGCTGAGTCTTTCTCCACGGACGATACTGCGTGGCTTTCAAATGCACCTCCGAAGGTTGTGCCGAAGCCGCCGTCGCTTCGCTCGAGGAACGTAGGGTGTGCCGCACCCACTTCGTGGCGGGGGCCTACCGGCATCTGGAGTCCATTGAGGCGCAGATTCACGAACCGCGTTTCCACACTCAGCACGGCGAATTGGCGAGCCGCTTCCTGGAACATTGCATGCGCGAAGGCACCAACATTGCTTGCGCCGCGGAACTTCCCAATAACTTGGAGAGGGCTCAACTGCTTGATATTCTCTTGTGGGCCTCGGAACTTTATGGACGATTGCGGCGTGGTCCTCGCGTGCACGCCAGGATCCCCATTCTAGTTCGTTCCGAAGATGCGCAGAGGCCTTGGGAGGAGAAGACCGAAACGCGCGAGTTGAGCGTGCATGGCTTTTCCTTTCTATGCCGTCACGAACTGCGCGACGGCGATGCTCTCATCTGCGTTCGTCTGGATAACGGCCGCAGGGTCGGCGCGCGAGTCGCCTGGGCGCGGCCCAAGGATTCCGGGGAAACCGAAGCAGGCCTGGAGTTCGTTACCGAAGCGGATTTTTGGGGGATGGAAGCGGGCGTCGCGACGCCGGTTTTTCCTCGGATGGATCGGTGAAGCCGCGCATGCAAGCGTGATCTCGTCTCTCGAACGCGTGATGTGCAGTTTCAAATTTCCGCCACCTGATTTCCGGAGCCGGTTGCTTGGATTTCATCCGCAAACTGATGGTCCCGCCGGACAAGAAGATCAAGCTCGCGAAATACGATCCCGCCGATACGTTTGGTCATGATGACGACCATAAATCTAAGGCCAAACTCGACAAAACGATCAAGCGCCTCGGCGATTTGCAGGAGTTGTTTTACGCCGTAAGGGAACGAGCCCTTCTGATTATCCTGCAGGGCATGGATGCCTCGGGAAAGGACGGAACCATTCGCCATGTGATGTCCGGAGTCAGCCCCCAGGGATGCTCGGTAACTTCCTTCAAAGTCCCGAACGGCGAAGAGTTGGCTCACGATTTTCTATGGCGCATTCATAAGGCGGTTCCCGAAAAGGGCATGATCGGTATTTTTAATCGCTCGCACTACGAAGATGTGCTCGTCGTGCGCGTGCACAAACTCGTGTCCCAAGACGTTTGGAAAGCTCGATACGATGAAATCAATCGTTTTGAACGCAATCTCTCCGAAAACAACATCACGATTCTGAAATGTTTCCTGCACATCAGCAAGCAAGAACAGAAGGAACGCTTCGACGAGAGGCTTAGCGATCCGCACAAGAAATGGAAATTTTCCAAAGCCGATGCCGCGGAGCGAAAGCGTTGGGACGATTACGTCGCCGCCTACGAAGACGTACTGTCCCGCTGCAGCACGGAATATGCCCCCTGGTTCATCATTCCTTCCGACCACAAATGGTTCCGCAATCTCGCTATTTCCCGGATCATTGTGGAGACGCTGGAAGAATTCGATATGCACTTCCCGAAATCCCCACAGCCATTCTGAGCTTTCCCTGCCCGCCCATGGCACTTCCTTCGATTCGGTTTGCGCCGCGCCTTCCGTCGGCTGTACTCGGCGGATGCGCCCTGGATGCTTGACCGCTGACTCCCTCGCCAGTTACAGTCGCTTTCGCAGAGTCATGAAAGCAGCCAGTTATCAGCGGGCGCCGGCCGGAACGCAACCCGATTACCTTTACCCGCCGTACGTCTCCACGTGCAAGCGTGCCCCGAAACAGCCGCTGATTCCGCTGCCGCACACTTTGTCTGAGCTCGCCGGCCCCGTCTTCGGCCATAGCGACATCGGCGAAAACGATAATGACCTGACGCACCAGCACGGTGGCGAAGCCCTCGGCGAACGCATCATCGTGAGCGGCCGCGTATTGGATGAAGAGGGGCGCGCCATTCCCGGAGCGCTGGTGGAGGTTTGGCAAACCAACGCGGCGGGGCGCTATCGGCATCGTGTGGATCAGCACGGCGCGCCGCTCGATCCGAATTTCACCGGCTGCGGACGCGTGCTCACCGATCGCGAGGGCCGCTATCGTTTTGTCACCATAAAACCCGGCGCGTACCCTTGGCAAAATCATCAGAATGCCTGGCGCCCCGCACACATTCACTTTTCGCTCTTCGGCGCGGGGCTGCTGTCGCGCCTGGTCACGCAGATGTATTTCCCGGAAGATCCTCTGCTGCCATTCGACCCCGTTTTTAACAGCGTCCCGGACGAGAACGCGCGAAACCGCTTGATATCGCTTTTCGATTGGGAAACCACCATACCAAGCCATGCGCTCGGCTATCGCTTCGACATCATTCTCCGGGGGCGCCAAGCTACGCCCGTGGAGGTCTCTCCGTGAGCGCCCCAGGAAATTCGGAGAATTGAGATGACCACGCCCCCAACAGCATCCCAGACGGTCGGTCCGTTTTTTCAGCTGGGAATGTCTTACCTAGAAAGAAAAAATCTCGTAGCCGAGGGCACAGCCGGCGAGCGGGTCACTATTCGCGGCAAGGTCCTCGATGGAGATGCAAACCCTGTCCCCGACGCTATGCTCGAAATCTGGCAGGCCGATTCGGCTGGCCGTTACTTGGGGGAGATTTTTCCACGGAATTCGGCCGCGCCCCGCTTCTTGGGCTTCGGGCGCGTCGAGACGGACGACAACGGTGAATTCACGTTCACGACCATAAAACCCGGGCGCGTACGTTCCCCGGACGGCTCTTTGCAAGCTCCGCATATCGTGGTCACGCTTTTTTCGCGTGGGCTTCTCAAGCCATTACTGACTCGCGTCTATTTCGCCGATGAGCCCAGCAATGCCGAGGATGCTGTTCTGAAGCTAGTTCCGCCGGAGCGGCGTCCGACGTTGATGGCCACGCCTTCCGGCGAGCGCGGCGCCCGGAACATGCCCCCAAACGTGTTCGACTGGAAAATCATGATGCAAGGCGATCGCGAGACCGTCTTTTTCGACTACTAGTGCCGTTCCAACTTGATCCGGCGAGAGGTTCGGCTCAAAGAGCCTGCGATTGGCTGTGGGGTGGCCTAGTAGGGAATTTGGTGCAAATAGTTGGAACGGCACTAGATTCAACCCGCAGCCTCATTTCAGAGGATGAGCAATTTGGACGTCCCGGAACCCATCCGTTTGCTGGATCCTTTGTTCACCACAGACGCGATGCGGCAGGTGTTTTCCGATCATCACCGGCTTCAGTGCATGCTCGATTTCGAGGCCGCGCTGGCCAGGGCACTTGTCGGAGTTGGCCTCGCTCCAAGCGCCGCGAGAGCGCCAATCGAATCCCAATGCCATGCAGAATTATTTGACGTGGAGTCGCTGGCGCGTGCAACCGCGCTCTCGGGTAATGTGGCCATTCCGATGGTCAAAGCCTTGACCGGGCTTGTCGCCAAGTCTGACTCGCAAGCCGCTGCCTTTGTCCACTGGGGCGCCACGAGCCAGGACGCCATCGATACCGGTCTCGTGCTGCAATTGCGGGAGGCCCTCGATTTCCTCGATCGCGATTTGGCGCATCTCTCGGCTTCTCTAGCTCGCCTTGCGGCCGCCCACAAATCCACGCTCCTCGTGGGGCGCACTTGGTTGCAGCAGGGTCCTCCGGTTACTTTCGGGCTCAAAGTGGCCGGCTGGTTCGCCGCCGTCGAACGGCACCGCGAACGCTTGAGCCATTCGCGCAAGCAAGTTTTGGTGCTTCAATTTGGCGGAGCCGTCGGCACGCTGGCCGCCATCGCAGATCGCCGCCTGGATCTGGCGGCTGCGCTCGCACGGGACTTGAGGCTGGACCTGCCCGAGCTTCCGTGGCACTCGCACCGCGACCGGCTGGCGGAAGTCGCCGCTTCGCTCGGCCTGCTGGTTGGGTCGCTGGGCAAGATCGCGCGCGATATTTCACTGATGTCCCAGACGGAAATCGACGAAGTCCTCGAGCCTTCCGGCGCCGGCCGCGGCGGTTCTTCCACTATGCCGCACAAGCGTAATCCGGTGAGTTCCGCGGTGATACTCGCCGCGGCTCTTCGGGTGCCTGCGCTCGTCTCGACAATCCTGACGTCAATGGTGCAGGAACACGAGCGCGGCCTCGGCGGCTGGCATGCCGAATGGGAGACGCTGCCCGAAATTGTTCGCCTCGCTGCGGGAGCTTTGGCACACATGAAAGAAATCGTCGACGGCCTCGAGGTTCACTCCGAAAGAATGTCGCAAAATGCGAAGCTCACGCGCGGACTCGTCCTAGCTGAGGCCGTTGCTTTTGCCTTGCGGGAGCGCCTGGGCAGGGAAAAATCGCACAAGATCGTCGAAGA
Organism: Rugosimonospora sp.; assembly: GCA_035636675.1. GTDB lineage: Bacteria > Acidobacteriota > Terriglobia > Acidiferrales > UBA7541 > Palsa-189. The sequence continues at coordinate 23,308 of DASPYR010000192.1, forward strand.
AGCCGCGCGACGCGCCACTCAGGACGGCAGCGATTTCGCCGATGTGCTGATGTCCTACCCGGACGTCAGCAGCCATCTCTCTCGCGCGGAGCTCTCACGTCTCCTCGATCCCGCGAATTATCTCGGTTCTGCCGTGGAGATGACCGAAAAAGTTTTGGCCGCTCGCAGCGGCGCCAAGAAATGAATCCCCGACTGAGAAATTGACCGCGGATTTCGCTTATGCCCTTCATCGATGTCAATGGCGTCTGCCTTCGCTACCGGCTGGAAGGAAAGCCGGGCGCGCCGGTCATTGTTTTCTCCAATTCGTTGGGCACCAATTTATCTATGTGGGAGCCGCAGGTCTCCGCACTGCGGGGCGACTTTCGCATCCTCCGCTATGACACCCGCGGCCACGGCCTCTCCGCCGTCGCTCCCGGCCCTTACACGCAGGAGCAACTCGGCGGCGATATTCTTGCTCTCATGGATGCCATCGAAATCCCCCGTGCGCATTTCTGCGGTCTTTCCATGGGAGGTCAGGTGGGAATCTGGCTCGGCGCAAACGCACCGCAGCGGTTCGCTCGCCTAGTGCTCTGCGATACCGCCGCGCACATTGGCAATCCGGAGATTTGGAATGCTCGCATTGCTGCGATTCGCGCAGGTGGCATGCCCGCGATAGTTTCGGGAACCATCGAGCGCTGGTTCACCCCGAGATTCATTGCGCATTCGCCGGAGGTGGTCGCTCCCGTCCGCCGCATGATTCTCGATACGCCGCCGCAGGGTTACATCGCCTGCTGCGAAGCCATTCGCGACGCGGACTTCACCGAAGAGGCCTCTCGCGTGAACGCTCCGACTCTGGTGATTTCCGGCACGCACGATCCGGCCACTCCTCCAGCGCAGGGACGCTTGCTCGCCTCCATGATCCGCGGCGCCCGCTATCTGGAATTCGATGCCGCACATTTATCAAACATTGAAGCCGCACCCGAGTTCACGGCTGCGGTGGGCGACTTCCTCTCGGCAGCGGCGGTTCCCGCCGGATAAACCAGTCGCGTCGACCATATGAATCAGATGCGCACCCAAGTTGGCATCGTCGGCGCCGGTCCCGCGGGACTCGTGCTCGGCCATCTGCTGCATCTGCAGGGTATCGAATCCGTGGTGCTCGAATCGCGCAGCCGCGAATATTGTCAGGAGCGGGTCCGCGCCGGCCTGCTCGAACAGACCACCACCGATTTGCTCACCGAAATGGGCGTCGGCGAGAGAATGAGGCACGAAGGGCTTGTCCATCACGGCATCAACTTGCGCTTCCGCGGCCGCACGCATCGCATCGATTTCGCGGACCTGACCGGCCGCTCCATCACGATTTATGCCCAGGGCGAAGTCATCAGAGATCTCGTCGACGCGCGTCAGGCCGGCGGTAGCCCGATCTTTTTTGAAGTCGAGAATGTGAGCGTGCAGGATTTTGCATCTTCGCGGCCGCGAATTCTTTTCCAATACAACGGGCTGCAAACGGAACTTGCCTGTGATTTTATTGCCGGCTGCGACGGCTTTCACGGCATCTGCCGCCCATCCATTCCCGCCAGCGCGCTCAAGGTTTACCAGCGGGATTATCCTTTCGGATGGCTGGGCATCCTCGCCCAGGCGCCGCCCTCTTCACAGGAATTGATCTACGCCTATCACCAGCGCGGCTTCGCCCTGCTGAGCATGCGCACGCCGGAGATTAGCCGCCTCTACATCCAGTGCACCCCCGATGAGGATCTTCGGCTCTGGCCCGACGAGAAAATTTGGCAGGAGCTTCAGGTGCGCCTATCATCCGAGGAAGGCTGGAAATTGGTGGAAGGGCCGGTGCTGCAAAAGAACGTCGCCAAAATGCACAGCTTCGTCGTCGAGCCCATGCAATACGGCAGGCTCTTTCTAGCAGGCGACGCCGCCCACATCGTTCCTCCTACAGGCGCAAAAGGTTTGAATCTGGCCGTCGCCGATGTTCGTGTTTTGGCGCGGGCCCTCGCTGAGTTCTATCGCTCGGGACAAAAAGACCTGCTCGGGAAATATTCGGAGTCCTGCTTGGACCGCGTCTGGAAAGTGCAGCGCTTTTCCTGGTGGATGACGTCCATGTTGCATCGCTTCGACGACGACAATGCGTTCGATCAACGCCGGCAGCTTGCCGAACTCGAGTATGTAATCAGTTCGCGCGCCGCCTCGCAGTCGCTGGCCGAAAACTACGTCGGCTTGCCGATGCATTGACATCTATCAGCGCCCCTGATAGCTTCCAGCGCGCTCGCCTGGAACGCTCGGGCGTAGCATGGCTAAGCTGCGCACGCAGTTGCCCGGCGGATCCTTCATACGTTGTCATTCTGGGGAACGGCAGGCCGGGGTCACCAGGGCGCGCCGGTTTTGCGCGCGCTGGGATGGAAGCGACGAAGACTCTCTCTTTTTCTGCGATTGGTTCGAGGGCTATTGATGAAAATTGATATCTTCTGCCACATCTTTCCCAAGAACTTTTATGAACGCATGCTGGTTCTCCCCGAGCGTGGTACCACGATCAAAAAGCGCGTCACGGAGATTCCCGCTCTCATCGATATGGATGTTCGCTTTCGCATCATGGACGAGTTCCGCGACTACGTTCAGGTGCCCTGCCTGCCGCTGCCGCCCATCGAAGCGCTTGGCGATCCGCAAAAATCCCCGGAACTCGCCGCATTGGCGAATGACGGCTTAGCCGAACTGGTCGCCAAGCACCCCCATCGCTTTGCTGGATTCATCGCCGCCCTGCCCATGAATCATCCCGCTGCCGCCGTAAAAGAGATCGAGCGCGCGCTGAAAAAACTTGGCGCCGTGGGCGCGCAGATTTTTACGAATGTGAACGGACGGCCGCTGGATGAACCCGATTTCCTGCCGATCTTCGAGAAAATGGCCGAACTAGACGCTCCCATTTGGGTGCATCCCGCGCGCGGCTCGGGTTTCCCGGATTACCAGAGCGAGAAAAAATCGAAATTCGAGCTTTGGTGGGTCTTCGGCTGGCCCTACGAAACCAGCATTTTCATGGCTCGCATCGTTTTCGCCGGATTGTTCGATCGCTTTCCCAAACTTAAAATCATCACGCATCACCTGGGCGGCATGGTTCCTTATTTTTCAGGACGCACCGGTCCCGGTCTCGATCAACTCGGCGCCCGTACTGAAGAAGAAGACCTCACCGTTCACTTGCGCCGTCTGAAAAAACGCCCGCAGGAATACTTCAAAATGTTCTACGCGGATACGGCCACGTTTGGCGCGGGCGGCGCTCTGCGCTGCGGACTCGATTTCTTCGGCGTCGACCATGTCCTCTTTGCCTCCGACTCGCCTTTCGATCCCGAAAAAGGCGCCGGCTATATTCGGGAAACCATGCGCTGTCTCGACGTGCTGGATATTTCCGAAGGAGACCGCCGCAAAATTTACGAGGGCAACGCCCGCCGCCTCCTGGATCTCAAATTGCCCTGACGATGCGACCAGCCACAATTCCCGAGTCAGTCCGGCGTTGACTCGAGGGAGGGCTCAGGCAGCCAGAAACTGGCGACGAATCCCGCCACATAAGAAAGCAATCCTACAATGCCCGCCGCATAACCGAGCTGCCGGCTGGCGGTTCCGCCCGGCATGAATTGCACCATCGACGTCACCAGCAAAGCCGCCGAAGTCCCCAGCATCCGCCCGCCGATATTCGCGGCGAAAGCTTCGCCCGTTCCTCGCAAGTACGTGGGATAAACGAGCGGCAGATAATTTCCCCAATAGCTGAACTGGGCCACCGTTAGCAATCCAAGCGCAAAAATTCCCACGGTGGACATGTCTCGATCCCGCATGGCTGGTAGGAACATCACCAGAGGAATCACTATGAGCGCGGGGATTTGAAACAGCCGCAGCAAGCGCCTCCGGCTCAAAATGTGCACCGCGAGAAAAGCCATGAGGAAGCGCCCGGCAAGCCCGCCCATCTCCTGAACGCCTTGCAACGCGCCCACGCGCTGTTCCTGTGCCGCCACCGGCAGGACTCTTACACCGGGCGTGCCGGGAATGATTCTGGCGAAATGTTGCAGCATCCCGAAAGATCCAGCGTAAGAACAGGCCATCATCAGGCAGGTAATCAGCGCCGTTTTGCGAAACGCCGGACGGAAGAGTTCGGCGAAGCTCGGCCGCTTCAGGGTTCCCTCGGCTCTCTTTCGTTTCCAGATCGGCGATTCCGGAAGAAACGGCCGCAGCACAATGAGCGGAATCGCCGGGATCAGTCCCGACATGGCCGTATAACGCCAGGCCTCATGTCCGCCGTGGATTAATGGCAAGCGCTGGCTGTAGGTCACCGCGAGATAATAGGCGGCGCTGATCAGCAGGCCGCCGGTCGAGGCAAAGGCTTGCGTATAGCCGATGATGGCTTCGCGCTGTTTGCGATGCGTAAATAGCTCCGCGAGCCAGGCCGTCGCCGCCACAAATTCCACCGAGACGCCTATGAACGTCCCGCAACGCAGCAGCAAGAATTGTCCGGGACTCGTAACGTACGCGGTGGCAAATGTGCACGCGCCGTAGAGCAGAATGCTCCACATCAGAATGCGCCGGCGCCCCAGCAAGTCGATCAGATAGCCGCCCAGGAGCCCAAAGACGCCCCCGGCAATCGCCGGAATGTAAAAGAGAATTCCGACCCACTGATTGAAAACGGCAGGCCCCGCGCTCGCTGGCAGCATTTCGGTGAGCGACGGCCGCACGATCAGCGTCAGAACGAGCAGCGTGTAGGTATCGAAGGCAAAACCGATGCAGGCCACCCCGCAGATCAGCCACTCCGTCGCGGTCAAGTGCCAGATTTTGACTTTAGGCAAAGCGCCCTGGGCTTGCGCGGTTTCG
>DASPYR010000193.1:0-7045 GCA_035636675.1 Rugosimonospora sp.
GATAAACGCGTTGCCAATATAAAGAGGATTGCGTACCAGTTGGTAGGGCCCCCCGATCGTCAATTCCAGCGGCACCTTCAGCCGATGGTGAATATAGGACTGCGCCCAGATCCGCAGCGCCATTCCGGCGAACAATAAAGCGAGTCCCGCGCCCCACATCAGCGCGGCGTTGCTGGCTTCGCCTCGCCTCCAGAACAGCACCAGGAGCAAGGGCAGGTGGGCCAAAACTCCGCGATGCCGGAAGGCCCATTTCCCAGAGAACATGCGCTCAGTTTAGATCAGTGCAGGGGACGTACGAAAAGAAAAAGACGGGGATTCCGTTTAGATCTTCGTTTTGATCAAGAAACGGGCTCGGCCTGCCGGTGATGAGTGGCGGGAAATCTGCGCCTGGGTCTCGGCGCGCGGTCTAAGGTTTGAGGAACCTGTCGCGTTAGAGGCTTGAGGAACCTCTCCCCTTATGTGGCGGGGAGTTTCTCCGGTTTTACCGCGCCGCAATTGTCACAGGTGATCCTCACCATCGCTCGTCTCGTTAAGGATCTACTTCATGAGATGCAAGCGGCGAGCCGCCGGGGAAGCTAACCGAAGAGCTAATCTCCGTCGAGCAGGCGCTTCAGGGCGGGAATCAAGTCGGTTCCGGCGGAGGATTTGCTCACAAAACCGTGGGCGCCCAACAGGCGCACGGCCGCCTGGGCCTCTGCCGTGCATTCCTGCACGGTGAAAAATAGAATTTTGGTTGCGGGAGATATACGGCGGATCTCGAAAGCCGCCTGGATCCCATTCATTTCAGGCATATTGATGTCCAGGAGCACCACGTCGGGTCTTAGCGTCTCTACCTGGTCGAGGGCCTGCCGCCCATCTGCCGCTTCGCCGCAGACGGACATCGCGTTTGCGTCCAGGAGTTCGCGCACGGTGTTCCGCGCGATGAGGTGATCGTCAACGAGTAGGATTCCGGCCGTAAGTCACCCCCACAATTGAGCATTGCCGTCTCCAGACCATCGTCCTCCCTGGGAACATCTAATGCTATACAGCGATAGCTGTAGGGTGTTCAAAACTAAACACCTTGCTTTGTTTTTGGAGCGTATTTCTTTCCGGGGTAGACTAGAGCACCCACCTCAATTGGGGTGGCAGATTACCGCCGGAAGCGGCCAAAGCCTCCGAGCCTGGGCCCGAATCCCCACACTCCCACGCCCCAGCCAATGTAGGGACCAAAATAAGGACCCGGATAGCAGTCCCATCCCCAGGGGCCGCAGTATCCGTAATAGTAGTAGGGCGGCGGATAGCCGGGGCCTGGAGCGCGGCGGCGAGGGGCATTGGCGTAGGCATCCTGATCCTTATAGTCGCCCTGCGCGACCGGCTGGAATGCCACCTCGCCTTTTTCGGTGGAGATCGCGACCGGCGATTGCAGGCGGAAGCTGACTTTCGCCGCCAGACGGGGCGATGATCCTGCTCGGATCATCGCTTCTCTCCCGCCAGCTTGCGGTAATAGCGGCTGGGAATTGCGCCTGCCAGCGCCGCCACGATCACGGAGCCGAGAAATGCTTCGGCCGGCGGATGCTCCAGGACGTCGAGCAGCAGATAAGCCGTGCCCAGATAGATGGCTTCCATCACCACGATGCGGCAAATGGTGACGCGTCTCGATTGCGCGCGAGGCCGCATCATGAGAAGCAGCAGCACAATCACTGCCGCTGCAAACAGCAGCGGTATCCATTCCGGCGACATAATTTTCTTAGTTCGTCCTCATAAAAATGCGCCAAACTGCGCCCCAATCCTGACAGCTATATCGCCCCTACGGTATGTCCCCTATTGAACAGCCGGACGCCGCTTTAGTATTAGGCGACCCCGAGCAGTGGATTATGGCAGTGGCGCACCTGCTGAGCCGCAACCGCCCGAAGCTGTGACGCTCGCTAAACGCTGGAAACGAGATTCTGAATAGTGGAAATGAGAACGCGGGCAGGAGACGACTTGGAGACTAGCGCCGACACGCCCAGCAATTTCGCCGCAGTGGAAGCTTCCGGCGAATCGTCAATGGTAAAGAATATGATCTTAGCGTAAGGCGCCATGCGCCGGATTTCGTAAGCGGCCTGCACGCCGTTCATTTCCGGCATCCCTATATCCAGCAGCACGATGTCGGGTTCGAGGCTCCGTACTTTTTCGACGGCTTGTTTGCCGTTTTCGGCTTCCCCGCACACCACGGCCACGCCCATGCCCATATCCGCCAGAACGGCGCGCGCCGTTCTCCGGGCGGCCGGGTGATCGTCTACCAGCAAGACTCGCGCAGGCGTATGCACAGCGGTGCCCGCTTACAGGGCGGTTAGCGAGGCGCTCCCCAAGGGGCGGGTTTTTGGGGAGGCAACGCTTTCGCCCAGTGGTAACTATGAGGCTGGCGGGCGGTCTGGACAATACGGGACATACCTGAAAATCTGGTAGCGTTACGTGCTTGTAGGGTCGGTTCGGCACCAATCGCGAAGTCCTATTACCCTACACAAGTTGAAACGAACACCAACTGATTCTTGCATCTCTGTACATTTTTTGGACCTCTGCTCGCCCCTGCCTTAGGGCCAACCGCGCCGCCACTTGCCGCCGAATACGTGCCCTTCCTCCTAAGCTGCTAGAATGCTGCTGCAGGAGGACCTCATATGGCCACGGCCGCCGGTGCGGGCGCCGGCTTTCTCCAGCCGACATTCAAGCGCGCAGCAAGAATCTGGTGGGCGTGGGTTTGGCGATCGTTGGTTTTTGGCGGCGCCGCGGGACTTTTCGGCAGCCTGGTTTTGAATCTGAGCGGCATCTTGAACCGGATCTCGGAAAAAGCGGGGCAATACCTGGGCGCGGCACTCGGCATAGCGCTGGCCGTGCCCGTGGGGATCTGGATATTTCAGATGGTCCTGGAGAAAGATTTCGGCGAATTTCGCATTCGGCTGGTACCCAAGGCGCCCACGGAGCCGGCCTAAAGGAACGAGGCCCAGAGTTGCACTCTGCGCGATGCGGCGCTATGCTCCGCCGGATTGAGGAGGAACGGCGATGCCAAAATATCTGATCGAACGCGAAATTCCCGGTGCCGGGCAGATGTCGCCGCAACAATTACAGGCCGTGGCGGAGAAATCGTGTTCCGTGCTGCGCAATCTGGGGCCACAGATACAGTGGGTGCATAGCTACGTCACTCAGGACAAAATTTATTGCGTCTACATCGCGCCGAACGAACAAATGATACGCGAGCACGCGCGTCAGGGCGGCTTTCCCGCCGATCGCGTGTCGCAGGTCGGCGCCGTGATCGATCCGACCACTTCGGAAAACCGCCCACGGTGATCAGAGTGCAGATTTAGAGCGCCGCCCATGCGCGTTCTCCTGGTGGAAGACGATCCCCGAATCGCCAATTTCGTGGCCAGAGGGCTGCGCGAGCAGGCCTACGCCGTGGACCTGGCCGCCAGCGGCGAGGACGCGCTCTATCAGGCCTCCATCAACACCTACGATCTCGCCATTCTCGACGTGATGATTCCCGCGCCGGATGGCTTCGAGGTTTGCCGGCGGCTGCGGCAGTCGGGTTTGCGCTTTCCCATCCTCATGCTCACCGCGCGCGATGCCACCGACGACCGCGTGCAGGGCCTCGATACCGGCGCCGACGATTATCTGACCAAGCCCTTCGAGTTTCGCGAGCTGCTGGCGCGGCTGCGCGCGCTCTTGCGGCGCTCGGGCGAATTGCGGCCCAGTCGCATCGCGGTGGACGATCTGGTGCTGGACACTGCGGCACAGACGGCCACGCGCGGCGGAAAGCAAATCCCACTCACGACGAAAGAGTACGCGCTGCTCGAATATCTGGCGCGCCATGCGGGCCGCGTGATTGGACGCGAGGAAATTTCCGAACATGTGTGGGACGAAACCTTCGATCCTTTCACCAATACCATCGAAGTGTACGTAAACCGATTGCGGCGCAAAATCGATCAGCCTGCGGCCCAGCCGCTGATCCACACGCGGCGCGGCGCCGGATATATGCTCGGCTCAGCGGAGCCGAGTGGCGTTGCCGCCGCGGGCGGCGGCGCAGAATCCGGCGGCGCGGCGCGTGGCAGCACGACCCGCGTCGAAGCGCGCGAAAAAATGAAAGCCAATGCCATGAAACCGGCACCGGCTCCGCGCCCGGCAAGGAAGAAGCATGTTTGATTCGGTGCGCGTTCGTCTGACACTGTGGTATACGGGCGTGCTCGCGCTGGTTTTGGTTGGCCTCGCCGCTGGAACCTATTACCTGGTCGCGCGCACCACCGAGCGGCGCACGTTTATTTCGCTGGCGGAAATTTCTCAGGGCTTCCTCACGACGCTGCAATCGGAATACAAAGACCAGCTCAAAGAGAGAGCGGGGCTCGAGGCTCTGCACGCTGCGGCCCAGGAATCCGTGGACGAGTTTCGGCTGCGTGATCATCGCTTTGCCGTGCTTGATTCCGCCGGCAACGTGCTGGCGGAAAACCAGGCGCTGCCTGCGCCACGCGAGCCGGCCGGAGCCGCTTCGCAGCGGGAAATCCCAGGCGAAGTGCTGCGCAATCTGGTCGCAGGCGCCGCCGGAGCGCCGCGCCGGTTGCAAGACCTCACGCTGGGAAAGGAGCATTTTCGCGCGCGCGTCCTGGAGGCCGAAGTGGGCGCATCGCCAGTCACGGTCGTGGCCATGGAGTCGCTCGAACGCGAGCGCCAGCTGCTGGAAGACATTCGCGAGACGCTGCTGTGGGTGATTCCCCTTACGCTGGTGATCGCCAGCGCCGGAGGTTATATTCTGGCGCGCAAGAGCCTTGCGCCCGTCGTGGGCATGAGCGAGAAAGCCGCGTTGATCGGTGCGCAAAACCTGCACGAGCGCCTGCCCGTGCAGAATCCGCTGGACGAGCTCGGATATCTGGCGAACACGTTCAACGGCCTGCTCGAACGCCTGGACCGCGCGTTCGAGCAGCAGCGGCGCTTCATGGCCGATGCTTCGCACGAGCTGCGTTCGCCCGTGGCCATCATTCGCGGCGAAGCGGAAGTGGCGCTTTCGCAGCCGCGCCAGCCGGAGGAATATCGCGAATCGCTGGCCATCGCGCTCGACGAAGCGCGGCGGCTCTCGCAGATCGTGGACGATCTTTTCACGCTGGCGCGCGCAGATGCGGGTCAATACCCGTTGCGCCCGCGCGATTTCTATCTCGAGGAGCTCGCCGCCGATTGCGTGCGCGCGGCGCGCACCATGGCCGCGGCGCGCGGAATCACGCTCAGCCACGAGCCCGATGGCGAGATGCCCATCCATGCCGACGAGGCGCTGCTGCGCCGGCTCGTGATGAACCTGCTCGACAATGCCCTCAAGTTCACCCCCCAAGGTGGGAAGATCAGCGTCGCCTGCCGGCGCGCGGGCAGCGAATATTCGCTGACCGTGCGGGATAGCGGTCCGGGTATTCCAGCCGAAGCGCGGGAGAAGATTTTCGAACGATTTTTTCGCCTCGATCCGGCACGCTCGCCGGATTTGCGCGCAAGCGCCGATCGCGGCGATTCCGGCGCGCCAAAGACGACGCCGGAATCGGCTGGCGGCGGAACAGCGGGCGCGGGTCTGGGGCTGGCCATCGCCCGCTGGATTGCTGAAGCGCATCATGGCCGGCTGACGCTCGTGCAGTCGGACGCTTCCGGCAGCACGTTTACGGCAATTCTGCCCGCGAACAGCGCGCGCGGCGCAGCGGCCCTGTCGCCGGATGGCGCTGGCGAGGCGGAAGCAGCGCCCGCAAACCGCAAATCCACGAGCTGAATCCGCGAGAGGACTTTGTGTCCATTAATTCTCCCGAGGAACTCCAAGAGCCGCGCGCCGCGGGCAGGATCGTTCGCCGCATGAGCGAAGCGATGAAGCAGCGCATTGGCGTTGGCGTGACGACGGCGGAGCCCGATGAGGTTGGCGCGCGGGTGATGGCCGAGCCCATCCTGCTCACGACAGCTTAATGCGTTACCTCCTTGACGCGGCGGTTCGACCCCCGTACAATCGAGATGTACGTTTTGTACCATGTTGATGTACATGGAGGCGACGTGACGACGCGAACCCTGAAGAGGCCGCGGACAGTGCGCGTTAACCGCTCCGATTTGCGGCAGAAACAGCGTAAAACCCTCCGCCAAGCCAGGCAGAATACGGTGGTCCTCATTTCCGCGAATGACCCGGAGGATGAGAAACTCCTCGTGGATAAGAAGTACTTTGATGATCTCGTTCAAAGAATGCATTCGCTCGTGGAGACCCTCGAGATCGTGGCGGATCAAAAGCTTTTCGCCCAGATTCTGCAGGCGGCATCGAGCCTGAGAGAAGACGCGAGGCTCGGCAAATTGCACTCCTTCGAGGAGGCTTTCGGGAGCGAATAAAAAACAAACTTGTACAGCTCCAAGTTCACACCGCGCGCCCTAGAAGATATTCAGCGGCTTCCCAAGAACGTCCGGAATTCGTTAAAGCGCGAATTCACTCGGAAAATTCATGTTCATCCCGTCGAATGTTCCGAACCTCTAAGCCCGCCCCTGGAAGCCTTCAGAAGCTTCCATTACCGAGACTATCGAGTGGTGTACCAGGTCCTCGAGGACCTCGAGATCGTGGCCGTGGTGGGCATCGGCAGGAAGGATCGCCACCACCAAGGCGAGATTTATAAGCGCCTCGAAGATCTCGCGAGAAGCGGCAAGCTTGCCGCCGCTGTTCTCGACACTTACCGCTCGATTTCTGCCACCGGCGAATTCCCAGACGAATAATTGGTTTTTGCCCCATAGCCCGTTAATCGTGCGTTTATCTCGGCCTCTGTACTCTCGCCCCAGAACGCAGGCTAGATCGAACTGGCTGACGCTCCGGTGGGGGCCGATCGCAGGAGCCGCCCGCTCTTCGCCGCGAACGTCACCTACAGGATGAGCTTCGCGGCGTAAAAAAAGGTGCGTCAGCCAAAAAAAGGAGAGAGTCCATGAAACGAGCCAAGATATTCGCGGCGGTGATTTACGCAATGCTGGTTATGGGGACGATGGCGTTTGTGCATTTTCCCGAATTGCAGGCCGACGAGGCGCAAGCGAAAGTCGGCGCGGAGCAGGCGCG
>DASPYR010000194.1:0-7690 GCA_035636675.1 Rugosimonospora sp.
ACGGAGCGGCGCGACATCGTGGTGCTCAATGTGCAGGTCTTGCAGCGCAGCGGCTCGAGCGAAGTGGAACTCGAATCGGACCAGTTGTTTGGCAGCATCGAGCAGTACCTGTTTACGAAAGCTCTCTCGATGGCCGAACAGCGCGGCAAGCCGATTCGCCTGGCGGTGGTAGCCGCGAACGATTTGTGGGATGGCATCCTGAGAGCGGCAGTCAATCTGCAATCGTCAACCATCGTCCTGGGGCGTTCGACGAAGATGAGCCTCGCCGAACAGGCCCGCCAATTCGGCCTCGCCTGGGAGGCGCTGCCTGATCCGCGGCCCCCGTTTAATCTTGAAATCTTTACGCCCCAGGGTGATCACGAGTTTTTCCTGCTTGGCCCACACGCCCCCAACTTGACCAGGAATGAGGTGAATCTCGTTCATCAATTGTGGCTGCGGCTGGGTGACTTAGTCACTCCTGAGGAGCTGCATCATCACGATGTGGTGCACTTCGCTCTCAATGAGGTCAAACAGGAGTTGGCGCAAGGGAAGGAACAGGATGTCGCTCAGCGGCTCAAGCAGCACCTGATCCAAAACAAAGCTCAACGCGATCCGCCGGCGCCCTGAAGTAGAAAATCCCTAGGCCGCTGGTTTCAAAGATTGGCTGGGAGGCCTGGACTCGAACCAGGATAATCAGATCCAGAGTCTGATGTACTGCCGATTGTACGACCTCCCAGCCGTAGGGAGGCAATCTGGAATCGGCTGCAGACAGGCAAACCAGCATTCGCAGCCGGCCACTTTACTTTATTCAGGAACCACGTACGCGTCAACCACGGGCCCGGCCGCGACAGGCGCTCGATTCACGCCCCCTGCGACCGAGATGCCACGGGGATCATGCGGCCTTTCTCCAGCGTAAAAACCAGCCCTCGCCATTCGATGCGATTGACGGCAAAGCTCGCCAGCCACAGGAAAAACGAAAAGAGATCATGCAGCGGAAGCAGCCATAGCTTGCGCCGCACGACCGGATCGTGGAGACCCCACACGCCGATCAGGTAACCGCTGGACAATCGAATGGCCAGGTATGCCAATACCCATTCCGCACCTGCTCTCCACGAATACGCCAGGAGAGCTGCGGCGGCCGTCCACGCGATCCCCTGCGTCATCAACAGCCCGAAATGGCCGCCAGGCCGGATATGCCGCAAGCCGACGAGCCAGCGCAATTCGTGCCGCAGATAATCGCGCAGGCTTTCTGAGGGAAATTCCATATCCACCGGGTCCGGCGCAAGCTCGACGCGATATCCCTTTTCCGCGATCCGCCGGCCCAATTCGTAATCATCTGAATGCAAATCCAACAGCGGGGCAAACCCTCCGATTTCCTCGAGCCGTTCGCGTGTAATCGCCGCCGTCGAGCCCATGGTGAATTTCAGGCCCTCGAGCGAGCGCGCCACCAAAGCCGAACCGGAAAATGACAGCGAACCCATCGTGTCCATGACCGCGCCGAATGAAGGCGCTTCGATTGCGCGATAGAGCGCCGTCGCTGCTCCCACTTTCGGGTCCGCGAATATTGCCGCCACTTGACGCAAATAATCGGGCGCGACGCGCACGTCGCTATCCGTGATGACCAGCAAAGGATACCTGGCCTCGTGTGTCAAAAGGCAAAGCTTGCCCACTTTATCGTTGGCGCCTTTCCGTTCCGCATCCACGAGCAGGCGGATGGGAATGTCGGGAAAGTCGCGCATCAGACGGCGCACGACCGGAACCGCGGCATCGTTCTCGTCGCTTACTGCGAAAAGAATTTCGTATTTGGGATATTTTTGACGGCAAAAGCTGGCGAAATTTTCGTAAGCCCCGCGGTCCAGACCGCGCAGAGGCTTGAGAATACTGACGGGGGGAGTGAACTCGCCGCCGTGCGTAGCGGCGCGGGCGCTTGACTTTTGAAAAAAGCGCCATGCGGCCCACCCGCTGAAAAGATAAAAAGCCAAGGGCGCCAGCGCGGGCGCAAAGATAAGCTCGCGCGCGAGACCATACAAATTCCTCAAGTGCGGCAATGGCGGCATCGGATCCGCCCAAGCCAATGCCACGCCAAAAGAAATGCACGCCACGCCTGCCCAGCGTGTGGCACTGAGGCGTTCCCGCAGCAGGAACTTTGCGCCCAGCGCACCCGCAACGTATGCAAGCGAGGTTGCCGGAACCACAAAGCTCACCGGATACCACGAAAGCATGGTCAAAAACGCATAAAACGACAAGGACATCAATCCCACCGCGATCCACAACCACACCTGCCGCAAAGAATGGAGCAGCACCCGCGAAATCGCCGCCGGGGAAAAATGCCGCACCTCGCCGATCTGCTTCATGGCGTGGGTGAGGCTGATCTCGCCGCAGGTCCCCGTCAATACCACGAAAGCGAGGATCAACGCTGTGCGCATTTAACCCCAATCAGCTTACAGAGCGGTCCGAAATGAGTTGAGTGGTTCGTGGCGGAGTGCGGCTGACCAGAAAAACTCCAAAAACGATCAGGACAATACCAATTCTGCGCGCGGGCGGCACGTATTCTCCCAGCCAGATATATCCGAGCACAGGAACCAGGGCGTAAGTGATGGCCGAAAATAACATCACAAAGCTGTAGTCCGCCCAGGAGAGCACCAGCATGTGGCAGACCATAAAAAGCAACATGCAGCAAATGCCCAGCCAGATGGTGCCGTTTGTGAAGATGTGGAAGGCTCCGCTCCAAATCGCGTAACGTGTGGAAAAATCGATCGGTCCCAGGCTTTTCATGCCTTTGTCTAGAATCGTGTTTCCCAGCGATCCCAGCACGATCATCAGAAATAGGAGGATGTAGGTCTTCGCCTTCAGCGTCCTGGTGGAGGAGACGATCTGTTCCATATTCGCGGGGAAAGATGAAGTAAGAGAAATGCCCCCTAGTTTGCCGGGCTGCCGATTGCCGCCGGAGAAGGCTCGGCCGTCTTCTTGCGTTCATGGAGGAACCTGAAAAACTCCACTCCTTCCCGCAAGCGCCGACGCATCACTTCCGGACTGCGGACCATTCCGCCCACCAAGGAGAAAATCTTGCGCGGCCGGAAATAAAACTTCCGATAAAAGTCTTCGACCGAATCGAAGATCAGCGTGGAAGACAACCTGGGATAGCTCAGGGCAGCGACTTGCACGCCGTGCGTATCCACCAGTTCGCCGGTTTGAATCTGCAGCCAGCCTTGCTCTTGCGCCTGGCGATAAAGCTCCGTGCCCGGATAAGGCGCGGCCAGCGAAACCTGAATGGTTTCCGGCTCGATCTCGCAGGCGAAGCGGATCGTCTCTCGAATCGTTTCCGGCGTCTCGCCCGGCAAGCCAAGAATAAACGTGCCGTGAATGGTGATTCCCAGTTCTCTGCAGTTACGCGTGAATTCCCGGGCGATATCGAGGCGCGTGCCCTTCTTGATGTTATTCAGAATCTGCTGATTGCCTGATTCGTAGCCGACGAGAAGCAGCCGCAGCCCATTGGCGCGAAGGATCTCCAGCGTTTTGCGCGGAACGTTGGCTTTGGCGTTGCACGACCAGGTTATCCCCAGCCGCCCCAAACGGCGCGCAATTTCCTCCGCGCGCGGCAAATCATCGGTGAAAGTATCGTCATCGAAGAAGAATTCCCTCACCCGCGGGAAATACTTCTTCGCACAAGCCATTTCGGCTTCCACGCTATCCGCGCTGCGCACGCGATAGCGGTGCCCGCCCAGGGTTTGTGGCCAGAGACAGAACGTGCACTTCGAGCGGCATCCCCGGCCCGTATACAGCGAGACGTAGGGATGCTGCAGGTAGCCGATGAAGTAGTTCTCGATCGTCAGGTCCCGTTTGTATACGTCCACCACGTTGGGTAAGGCGTCCATATTCTCGATCGTCGGCCTTGCGGGAGTCATACGAATCTGCCCGCGGTCACGATAGGCTATGCCCTGCACCTCGTGCAGCGGTTTTCCCGCGGCGATCTCCGCGCAGGTGTAATCGAATTCACCAAGCGCCACCCAATCCACCGCCGGCGCGCCGTTTAGCGATTGCACAGGCAGAACGCCGACGTGAGCCCCAACCATGCCGATTTCGATTCGCGGATTTTCGTCCTTCAGGCGCGCAGCGAACCGCGCGTCATTTCCGAACGACGGCGTGCTGGTGTGCAGGACGGCCAGTTCATAATCCCGGGCCAACGGGGCCACCTGTTCGACCGTCAGCCCGTCGGGAGGAGCATCGATAAGGCGGCTTCCCGGTACCATCGCGGCCGGCTGCGCCAGCCATGTGGGATACCAGAACGAGCGAATCTCGCGTCGCGCCTGGTAGCGCGATCCGGCGCCGCCATCAAATCCTTCATAGCTCGGAGGGTTGAGAAAAAGGGTATGCTTCACTCGCCGGCGTCCTTTCCAGATGCCCTTTGCAAATGTCTGGTCCCCTGCAGACCTCAGACTACGAGTTCCAGTTTAGCCCGGTATGGCTACGCGCTGGAAGCAGCCCATTGTATCCGACTCCGGGCCGGCGTACGACTGAATCCGTCGGTTCGTTCGTCTACTGGAAAACTTGCGCCAATTGGCCCGTGGTCCGCAGCAGATCGAGTTCAGCCTGCTGGCGCGCGAGATCTGCATCAAGGAAGGCGAGCCATTTCTCATTTTCGTCAAGCTGCGCCATTTCCAGATCGCGAATGCTGGCGCGGCCCTGTTGAAACTGCGATTGCAGCACCTGCAGATTCTGTTGTGCCAATTCGAGCTCCAGGCGCGCTACCTCGCGACCCGTATCCCTTTCCCTGGCTTGGCGGGCCTTATGACGCACATCCAGCGAGATCTGCGCTCGCTTGCTCTCCACTTGCATTCGCGAAGCCGTCAAATTGGCTTGCGCGAAAGCCACGGATGCGCTGGTATGCGACGCAAAAATGGGAATCTTGATATCGACTCCGATGATGAAGTTATTGCGCTGAAATTTATTGAAGAATTGATCGTAGTTGTTGAATTTCGCCAGGAGATTATATTGGCCGATCAGTCCGAGTGTGGGCCAATAGCCTCCACGCTCCCCTTTCAGGCGTAGCTCGCTCGCCGCGCGTTCCGATTCCGCCACCTTAACTTCGGGATTACTGCGCAGGGCCTCTTCCACCAAATTGCTGATCGTTTGATCGGCGGCCGGCGGGATATTTTCGGCGGTGACTTCGATGGTCTGATCCGGTTCCAGGCCGAGCAGAAATCGAAGCTGGTCGGCTGCGGTCTCCTCCTGATCTTCGAGTTGTGCCAATCGCTGCTCCACCTGGGCGGCGGTCAGTTGGGCGCGGGTTACCTCGATAGGCAATTCATAACCGGCCTGCATCCGCTGGCGGGTGTAGTCCAGGATCTTTTGCGCGCTCTCGCGCTCGCTGCGCAAAAGCTCGAGCTGGCGCCGAACCTTCGCCAGTTCCAGATAAGCGGAAACCGTGCGCTGAATTACTCCATCGCGAACCGCATCGATGGTCAATCGCTGCTGCTCGGCTTTTTGTTCTTCCGCGCGCACGTCGCCTCGTGCCGGAAGGTTGAAGAGTTCCTGGTTATAAGTCAGGTTGAAAAGAGCCGGGGCGCCGCCGCCCGCCAGTAACGGGAAACCGCTGGTGTAGGCCACTCCCGAACCGGTGTACAGATTAGGAAGAAATTGGGAGCGCGTGAGACCGGCCTCTTGGCGCGACGTCTCATATTGCAGGCGGGCCAGCGAGATTTCGCGGCTTTGTTGCAGAGAGGTCGCCACAGCCTGCTTTAACGTGAAGCGCAAGGGCGCAAGCTCTTCGGTGTTCTGCGCCATTGCCGGGCAAACACCCATGGCGAAAATAAGCAGCGCGATAAGCGCTCCCTTGATTCGCGCGGAGCGCCACAACTGCGTTTTCGGGCCATCGTGCTCTCGGTAGAAAGACTTCTGTTCTCGCTGCATCGCGCCTACGCCTCCTGAAATCGATCACTCATAGCGAAGAGACTCTGTGGGTTGCAACCGAGCTGCTTTGTCGGCGGGCAGATAGCCGAAGAACAGCCCCGTCGAGCAAGCCACCACGAAAGCCACCACCACGGACAGCCACGGTACGGGAACGCGCAGATTGCCCGGCAAGAGCGGGCGCACCATCACCGGGATAGCCAGCGCGATCAGAACTCCCATGAGCGACCCAATGCCGCTGATCAGGATCGCCTCCATCAAAAATTGAAAAAGAATCTCCTGCCGGCGCGCGCCGATGGCCTTGCGAATCCCGATCTCCCGGGTGCGCTCGGTCACGGTCACAAGCATGATGTTCATGATGCCGATGCCGCTCACCATCAGCGCGATAAACCCGATCACCAGCAAAACGACGGTCAGCGCCGTGCCGATACGCCTGGCTGCATCCAAAATCGCGCTCAAATTCTGCACCACGTACGTGGCGGTTCTCGAATGGCGGCTGCGCAGCAGTTCTCCCACTTGGCTGGTCACTAAGACGACGTCTTCGGGGCCGTCCGCCTGAGCGTACAGAATTTCTACAGAATCATCGCCCGTGTAGTACTGCATCAGAGAGAAGGGCACCAGGACCGTGTATCGCTGTATCTCGGAGAGGCCAAAGGTTCCCACGCGTTCCCTGAAAACACCCACAACCGTAAAACTGATCTGGCCGACGCGTAGATTCTTTCCGATCGGATTTTCATTAGGAAACGCAAAATTTGCCAGTTCATCGGTGATCAGGCAGAACTTGCTGCGCGACTGCTCGTCAATGGCGTCCAGAAACCGGCCCTTCAGGATCAGCAAGTTGCGGATGATCTGGAACCCCTCAGTGGCGCCAAACAGAGTAACTGCGTGTTCGGTCCCGCCGGTCACCACGTTGCGCAACAACCCCTGCGAGGTGGCGGCCACGGCAACCACGTTTGGCAGGGCGTTCTTTACCGCCTCCATGTCTGCGAGCGTGATCTCGTCGCTTCTGACCACCGCCTGTTGCGGATTGACTTCATAATTGGCGTAAACGAGGTTTGCTCCCACTCCCTCGATCTGCCCGATGACATAGCGCCTGCCGGTCACCGCCACGGTCACCACCAACACGATGCAGGCACTGCCTATGACCACGCCCAGCGTCGTCAAAATCGCGCGCAGTTTATTCGACCACAGCGCCTCAACCGCAACGCGCCAAGTTTCTCGAGGCAGCATCCGATCACCCTCGGCAGCAACCAGCGATGACTGTAGCAGAAATGGAGGGCCTTGCGACGGGTCTGCGACTTGTCGTAACGCGACTTGGAATCGAGCGCCGGGCCGCCACTATCTCCTCTTCAGTGCTTTCAATAACTCGCCGGCCTCTTTATTGCGAGGATCAAGTATCAGAGCAGCTTGAAATTCCTGCGCCGCCCGATCCAACTGTCCTTCTCTTTCATAAAGCCGGCCTAGCCATTCGTGCACCGTCGAATGGGAGGGGGCATTCGCATTGTCGGGCACGGTATCAAGGTAACGGCGAAGGTCTCTCTCCGCTTCCGCCGGAGCCTGATTCCCTAATATCAAGGCGATTCCACGATAATAGTCCAGGCGGTGATCGGATGGGGCCAGTGGTGCGCCTGCCTCAATGGCCTCTGACATCCGCGCGGCATCTCCACGATCCCGATAATACTCGGCAATTTCAAAATAAACTCCGATGCGGTCCGGCTTCATATCCAAAATTTTTCGATACTCCCCGTCGGCCGCATCGTGCTTCCTACGAGAAGCGAAGAGCTCGGCCTGCGCCAGCGTCCCT
>DASPYR010000195.1:0-68398 GCA_035636675.1 Rugosimonospora sp.
GGCTATCGTTCGATTCCGCGGACCTGCCGGGGGAGGGGGCGATATTATTACGTGGAGAGTGCGGTCGATGTGGAGCTATGCGGCGGCCGCGCGACGCGAATCCGGTGCGCGCCGCAGTTTCAGCCCGACGCGGCCGTACAACGCCGTTATGTCGGACTACTTAGCCTTGTACCGTAAATTTCAGCGGCAGGATGAGGATCTTGTCGCCTTCCTGGATCGAGATGTTGTAGCCGCCGGATTTCACCTGCGGAACTTTCAGGATAATCTTGGCCCTGCCCTGCTCTACCAAGGTGGCCTTGTAGTCGTCTTTGTCGTCAGAAAGAAAGACCGCCGAAACGGTATCTTTATCGAGGTTTTCGCCGGTCAAGGTCACGCTGTCATTGACCTTGCCTGTGGCGGGCGCAACGCCGGTTATTTTCGGGGAATTCTGTGCGACGGCGCGCGGCGCCAGGAAAAACAGGAGAAACACCGCGGCAAGCAAGCTGAGCTCCTGAATCATGCGTCTGCGATCAGGGCGTATGGTTCCGTTCTCCACCCCAGAGAGGTGACCAAACCGAGAAGAGCCCGGATCATAGGCTGGATTAGTAGCCATGGATCTACCTCCAAATTGCGGTCAGAAGGCCTTTAATTGCGGCGAAGATACGCCCGCGGCGTCAGCGTGTCAAGTGTACGTGCAGGCGAGCGGCGGGTAGCCGGGAACTTTGCCGAATGGCTCAGCTTGCAGCCTGGCAACATGCACAGGCGCGGAAGCAGCGGCCGGGGCCGCCGGCATGTAAAATAAGGGATGCGAACGCCTAAAGGAGGAAAATGACGGTCCGGCTGATTGCGCTCGACATCGACGGGACGCTGCTCGATAGCGCCTCCGAGGTGCCAGCGGCTAACCGGCACGCCATCGAGGCCGCCGTCGAAAAAGGCATCGAGGTTGCGCTGGTTACCGGCCGGCGCTTCGATTTTGCGCTGCCGATCGCGGAGCAAATTCCCTGCCCACTCACCATGATCGTCAATAATGGCGCGTTGGTGAAGTCCAAGGATGGTGTCACGCACCTGAAACACCTTCTCCCGCAGCAGACCGCGCGGGCGGCGCTGCAGTTTCTTCCGGAGCACCGCGCCGGCGCCGCCGTGGTTTTCGACCGGCCTCGCGCCAACCAGGTTATCTACGAGAAGATCGATTGGGAGGACCCTCGGAGGAAAGGTTATTTTGCGCGGAACCGGGAATTTATCGCGCAGGTCTGCCCGCTCGAAGATTGCCTGACTGAAGACCCGATCCAAGTGATGTATAGTGGATCGGTAACCGAGATGCAAAACGTAAGCGCGGCTCTGCGCCGGGCGCCCAAGACGCTGGCGTTTTCGCTGGCGGTGACCGTTTATGATCAGCGCGATTTTGCTATGGTGGACGTCATCCGCCTGAGTTGTTCGAAAGGAGCCACGCTGGCGGAATGGACGGCGCTGCGCGGCTTTGGGCGCGAAGAGGTGATGGCGATTGGAGACAACTTCAACGACCGCGAGATGCTGGAATTTGCGGGGCTTCCTGTGGTGATGGCCAACAGCGTGCCGGAACTGAAGATCTTGGGATGGCGCCAGACGCTTTCCAACGACGAAGGCGGAGTTGCCGCCGCGATTCGCGAATACGCACTGGAGAATTTCTAATGGCGCGCCTGCCCCAAAATGCACGATCCCGTGCCCTCGACGCGCGCCGTCTTGAGCGCGAGCGCTCGCGCGGAACAAAAAGTTGCGCGCGTTGGGGTGGGGCGCGCTCGCGGATGATTCCAGCTCTTCTCGCGGGAGCCGGATTTCTGATCGCCTTGGCCGCCGCGCAACCGGCAAGTGCCGATTACGCCGTGCTTCGCAGTGGGCAGCGGCTGCACATCACGGGCTGGCAAAACCTGGGCGATACGGTGCGGCTCGATTTGGCGGGCGGCAGCGTCACCATAGCCGCCGCCGACCTCGAGAAAATCGAGCCCGAGGAGGTTTTTGGCGAGAGCGCGCAACGCGAGGCCGATGTGCCGTACTCCGCGCAGATTCGGAACGCGGCGGGGACCTACGGCCTCGATCCCGCGCTCGTCGCTAGCGTGATTGCCGTAGAGTCAAATTTCAACTCGCGAGCCGTCTCGAAAAAATCCGCCCTGGGCTTGATGCAATTACGCCCGGAAACCGCGGCACAGATGGCCGTGCGGAACGCATTTGATCCGGTGCAGAACATCGACGGTGGGACACGTTATCTGAAACAGCTTCTCGATCGTTACGGCCAGGACCTTACGTTGGCACTCGCCGCCTATAATGCCGGTCCGAAACGCGTAGATTTCTATCATGGTATTCCGCCGCTGACCGAAACCCGCTCGTACATCGACCGGGTGATCGCACACTTGCGAAGCCAACCAAATCTCATGAGACAGTTCTTCCCTGAATCCGCGAGCGAGACTTCCTCAGTCTTGGCAGCTCCGCAATCGGAAAAATAACGAATTCAAACGACGCGCGGAGTTCAGCTCCGCCGCGCCTGTTTTTGAGGCGTCAGTTCTGCGGCGTAGGACCGGGCATGGGCTAACGCATAGGTTAAGGCTGAGAACCCGGCGCGCCCGGATTTCCATTCTGAGGAGCAATAGGGATGATGCCGGGCATGTTGGTCGTACCGTTCGCACCCGGAAGGGCTGCGGGATTTGGCGCCGCGCCCGGTTGCGCCGGGGCGTTCAGCCCAGGAATAGCGCTCTGCTGGCCCGGCGCGCCGTTTGCATTCATCAGCGGATTCCAGATGAATTCCCACTCGAAGTAGGTCTTGCCTCCTTGATAGACCATGATCGAGGGCTGCTTGACTTTGCTGGCGACGCCGATCACGGAGCCGCCAAAAACCGGCGAATCGACAGATTGCAAGGGCGCGGGTTGCGTTGAGCTCACCGTTGAATTCTGGCCGCCTAGACCCGGCTGCGGCGCTCCCGATTGGCCCGGCTGGAGGCCGCTTTGCTGCGAATTTTGCGTGCTGAGCCCGGTCGTGCCGAGCGGCGATCCGCCATTCAGATTCGGATTTATCTGACCGAAAAGCTGGCTGGCCAAGCCGGCGACGCTACCCGGCAGTTGCCCGGCGAATGCGGCGGCCACAGCCATCTCCTGCAAGGTATGGAAGTGGACGCTGCCGACGAGTTGACCGTTGGGGGTGACGTAAATCAGCCGCCAGCTACCATCAGAACTATTCATCGGCTCCTTATACGACTTGCGAAGGAAATGGACTCCTGCGGCGTTGGCTTTAGTGAGGTCCTCAAGGCTCGCCGGATATTTGCCGTTCTTCTGAAAATAGAGGCGGATGGCGCGAACGTACTGATTGCCCCGCCAGATCGCCTCCTGCTCGCGCAGCCGCCGGCCCTGCGTGAGAATATTGGGCGTGGCTGCGGAGGCCAGCAGCAGCATCGTGGCAACCAGGAAGATGGCCAGCAGGACGGCATATCCGGCTTCAGCTTTACCGCGAGTGGAGCGGATTGCGCTCACGATGGATTGGGCTCCTCCATGGTCAGCGTGGCGCGGCGTCCCGTACTGATCTCTTCCAACTCCACACTGCTATTTCCAATCTGCACCAGCCGGTAGCGTCCCAGCAAAACTTCTCCGACAGCGACAATGTAAACGTTTTCCCCTTCCATAAAGAACGCCCGGCGCACTCCCGTCCGGGCGTCGGTCACGAAACCGTAGAAAGTCGCCGGTATGGCCAGAGACGCCGCACCCGAGGCAGCGGACGGTGTGACCGGCGGCGGAGCGACAGCGACGGGCGGCACAGGGGAAACGGGGGGCGGTGCGGTGGCGCTGAAGATGTTCCGATGCGAACCCGCGTATTGCAGCTTCTTCAAACGGTTCAACAACTCCAGCTTCAGAGCGGGATTTTCCACGGCAATGGGGCGAAATTTCTCATCGGCACTGGAGACCACCGGGGCGATCTCGGGCGACCGGTTGCTTCGATAAATTACATAGAAGAAGACGGTCGCAAGCCCAGCCAGAAGGATGATCTGCTTTTGCCGGCTCGACATATCTAGCTGCGAAAATACGTGCGCAGTTGGAGATTCAGCTTCAATTGTCCCCCCGAACCGCTGGTAGCCAGGGAAAGGCCGTCGAGAACATAGAATGTATCCGAGTGCTGCAGGTCATTGACGAAACGAACCACGCTGGAATAATCCCCCTCGACCACGGCGGAGATATCCACCTGCTTAACGCCTCGTTTATCGGCTTCGTGCTGGCGGAAGCTGAGATTTTCGGCCTGCAACCCGGCACCGCGAGAGAGCGCGCCGAAATCCGAAATGACGGAGGAATAACCCGATGTGATCGGCCTGAAATTCAGCCGGAAAAAAGTATCACACTGCTGCTCAACGGCAGGCAAGGTCGTGCGAATCGTCTCGGCCCGCGTGACGTCGGCGGCCATCAGAGCGTGCTGTCGGTTGAGGGCGTTCAATTCCGACTGCGGAGTACGGTTGGCGCTGGCCATCTGCCAGTTAAAACCGGCCAAAATGATGTCCACCGCCACGACGACGCCCAGAGTGGCGCGAATGATCGTTTTGGTTTTCTTCGACATGGCTTCAGGTAACGGAATAGCGCGCGTTCAACGCCATCAAGACCTGGTCCGCATCTGCGGACCGGCCGTTGGCGCGGCTCTCGCCAAGAACCTCGATATCCGAAAATGCGCCGGAATCTTCGAGCGCCTTCAGAAATCTTAACTTCCCTTCGTCGGTCTTCGCTCCTATCGTCAATTTTAATTCCAGGTGATCGTCCGCCAGTTTCGGCTCGATACTTATAACCCGCACTCCCTCCGGCAGGTTGCGTTCCAGGTCCATGAAGATCTGCGTCCAAGGAAAAGCACGCTGCGCGATCAACCCGTTCAGGAAAGCGGAGAGATCTCGACGCTGAATGGTTTCGGGGCGATTGAAGAACGATTCCAAATCGGCGCGGCGACGACGAAGCGCCTGCATGTCGCTTTCAGTTCGCGCCTGTTCCAATCGTATGGTGGTATTAGAACGCCGCATGCTGTACACATTCCAGGAGAGCAGCGCCATGGCGAGCAGACCAATACCGCCGATCATGGTCGAGAAAACGACGAATCGCCGGTTCTTTTCAAGCGGCGAGCTCGCCAGATTGAGTCGCACCTTCATATCGACATTACCTTCCCATCACCAGTTCCGCGATCAGACGCCGCTCAGGAGCCACGATAGAGCGTCCAACCAACCAGGGCATCCAGTTCTCTCTCCACCAAGGGGCGCAATTCGCTGCTAATGTGACCCTCGCTGGCGGCGGCGCTCAATAAACCGCCGACCGGACAGTGCAATTCGCGCTCCAGGAGCTCGCGAAACTCCTCGATTCTTCCCGCCAGTCCCGCCAAGCCGACCATGGCGATTCCTTCGTGCCAGGAATCCTGATAATAAGCGGCGAGCGGATAAATTTCATCGAGCAAGGCTTGCGGCGTGATCTCAGTTTCCTGAGCGGGAAGATCAACACAACGATAGGCGCAAAGGATCCCACCGCGAACGATCGCGGCCGTCATGGCTTTGCCCGCAACGCGGGCCAGCAGCGCGGGCTTGCGATCGTTGAGCAAGGGAAGCGCGGCCAGCGTCGAACTCATCACTACGCCCGGGGCCATACCCACAGACTCCAGCAGTTGCTCATATTCGCGCACGATACGCAACCGGGCCAGCGCGGTAACAATATCGACGCCCTCTTCGCGGGCGGGCTGGCGCATGAAGGAGACCACGGTCTCGTCCGGTTCAAACGGGACGCTCTTCTTCAGGCGCCATCGCAATAAGGGCAAAGCTTCATGGACCGCGCGAGGGAAAGTATCGAAGTGCAAGACGAAGACGCGAATGATCGGATCGGGTAAGAAGAGCGCTACGTCGCGAGTCTTCGCGTGTATCCGGGCAAACACCTTTTCTATTGCAGAACGGACCTCCGCGGGATTGGACAGGTTCGATTCCACGGCGCTCGGCTGGATGGCTCCAGGCGCGAGCGGCTCAACTGCCAGGAACTCGACTCCAGCGCCTCCGCGACTCCAGCGTGCCGCAGCAATATAACCAGCAGCTATTTCGCAAGCGATCAGCGGATGGGGGGCAACATCCAACCATTGCGCAAAGCGGCGAACCGCCGCACTTCGATAGACCCCTTCGCGAATTCCTTCAGCGGTTAACATGAGCGATAAATGGCTCCCGGGACTGTCTGGCGTGCCGTGGCACGTCTCTTCGTTTGAGATGTGCTTCGGGCCGTTTCATTCGATGAAGGTGACCTTGTTAATTTCTTTCAATGTCGTGACGCCCGCACGTACTTTCTCCAATCCCGAATCCCGCAAGAAGGTCATTCCCTCTTCTCGCGCCGCTCGCTTGATTTCGGACGTGGGACGCCGCCCAATGATCATTTCACGGATGCGATCGGAAAGGTCCAGCAGTTCGGTAATTGCCGTCCGGCCGTGGTATCCAGTGCCCGAACATTCCAGACATCCCGTCCCTTCAGCAAAGGACACCGGGCCCCAGAGGTCCGGATCGAGACCTGCTGCGCGCAATACGTCGGCAGGGTATTGCAGCGGCTTCTTGCAGCTTTCGCAGACCACCCGGACCAGCCGCTGCGCCATGATGCAATTCAGGGAGGAGACAAAATTATAGGGCTCGACGCCCATATTGATGAATCGTCCGATGACGTCGGTGACGTTGTTGGCATGCACAGTGGTAAAGACGAGGTGCCCCGTCAGCGCCGATTGAATGGCGATTTGGGCGGTCTCTTCATCACGGATCTCGCCGACCATGATTTTGTCCGGGTCGTGCCGCAAGATGGAGCGCAAGCCGCGCGCAAAGGTAAGGCCTTTTTTCTCGTTTACAGGGATTTGCGTGATTCCCCGCACCTGATATTCCACCGGGTCTTCGATCGTGATGATTTTATCTTCGTCCGTTTTGATCTCATTGATGGCGGCATAGAGCGTGGTCGTCTTGCCGGAACCCGTGGGTCCGGTAACGAGAACCATGCCGTAAGGTTCGCGAATGTAGCGGCGAAATTTACGCAATTCTTCATCCGAGAAGCCCACCACTTCCAGGCTGAGATTGTGGAATTTCTCCGAGAGCGTCTCTTTATCAAGCACGCGAAGGACGGCATCTTCGCCGTGAATGGAAGGCATGATGGAGACGCGGAAATCGACGAAGCGCCCCTTATAGCGCACCCGAAAGCGGCCGTCTTGCGGCACGCGGCGTTCGGCAATATCCAGTTCGCTCATCACCTTGATGCGGGAGAGAATGGTGGAGTGCCATTCTTTGGAAATGGGCGGCATAGCATGCACGAGAATACCGTCAATTCGGTACTTCACAATGACTTCGAGGTCCCGCGCTTCGATGTGGATGTCACTGGCGCGCCGCTCCAGCGCAGTAAAAATCACCGTATCCACAAGACGCACGATCGGGCTGACCCCGCCCTCCTCCGTGAGCCGTTCCGCGAAGAGCGCCTCTTCACTCTCTTCTTCATCCTGGACGACCTGGAGGGTAAAGGCCTCGGTGGCCTGCTCGAGCACCCGCTGTGATTGCTCGGTGCGCTTGAGCAGATCGCTGATTTGCGTGGGCGTAGCCACCTTCAAAACCAGTTTCTTTCCCAAAAGCAGCGGTAATTCGTCGCTCAACAATACGTGGCTAGGGTCGGCCACGGCCACGATCAGCTGATTTTCGTGCGCCTCCAACGGAACAAAATTGAAACGAAACATCAACTCCGCGGGGATGCTGCGAAATAATTCCGGGTCGATGCGGACTTCGTTCAAATCCACAAACGGACAGCGGTAACGTTCCGCCGTGCTCCGGGTGCGTTCGCGTTCCGCATGCACATCCTGGAGCGCCGAGGAGGCCACGTTGTAGTCACTGGTTCCCATACACAATCACTCCGCCACGCGCTAGCCGGGCCCAGCGCCCACTGAGAAGGAGAAAATAGGAAGGTAGAGCGAAATCAATATGAAGGCTATCACAATCGCCATGAAGACCAAAATCGCCGGTTCCACAACTGCGATGAGAGTTCCGATCCGTTGGTTGGTTTCGTCCTCGTAGAATTCGGCCACGCTGCCAAGCATCGGAGAGAGCGCTCCGCTGGCTTCTCCGACCTCGATCATCTCGATTCCCATGGCCGGCATCAGTCCAGTACTCCGCAATGCAGCATGCAGCGATTGTCCGTCGCGCACCAGTGCGGATGCCTCCTGTATAGCGGAGGAGACGAGCCGGCTGCGCACCGACTCCGCAGAGGTGGATAGCGCCCCGACGAGCGGCGTGCCGCCCGCAAGTAGTGTCGATAAAGTACGGCAGAACTGGGCCACCTGGAATTTTATCCACGTTTCGCCGACAAGGGGCAATTTCAATTTCATGCGATCAACGGCCGTGCCACCTTTATCAGTTCTTGACCACAGGAAGACGCCCAGAGCCCCCGCGAGCAGCAAAGCAAGCGCGATGAGCACGTCAAATCGATAACTCACTGTGATGGTCAAGAGTAAACGCGTCACGCCCGGCAATGGCACGTTCATGTCTGAATAGAGCTTTGCGAATTGGGGCACAACGTAAGTGACCAGGTAGGTCACTATGATCGTGGCAACCGTGACCAAGATCGTTGGATAGATCAACGTGGCAATGAGCTTCTTTTTGGCGCTGGTAGACAGTTTCTGATAGGCAATGTAGTAGTCCAATACTCCTGAAAGACTTCCGCTCTTTTCGCCGGCCAAAATGGAAGTGACGTACACCTTGGGAAAGAGTCCCTGTTGGTCAAGGGCTTCCGAGAGCGCGGCCCCTTCGCGTACTTTATCGCGGACGTCCCTAAGCAACGGCTGCAAGCTGGGCGAGGCGGCACGCTCCGCAAGCAGGTCCAGAGCCTTCAGGATGGGAAGGCCTGCTTTGATCAGGGTGTTAAATTGCTGGTTGAAGATCAGAAAATCGGAACTCTTGAGAAGCCGCCCCTCGCGGTGTCCCAGCGTTCGGCCAAGCAAACCACCCCGCGGCTGCACGGAATAGACGTATAAGCCCCGGTCGGAGAGCTTCTGGCGGGCCTCAGCAACCGACTGCGCGGCTTCCACATGGGAAAAGACACGCCCAGCCGGATCCGCCACTTTGCATACAAACTCTGCCATGGTCTACCAGTCTACCTCATACCCGTGCGGACCGGAACGCCGGCGTCGCGGACGATGTTCTTTGTTCTCAATAGCTGAGCGGCAACAGCAGGCGGGAAATCCCTCTATTTTGGCTGTTCCACAATGGCAACTCCGGGAGGCGCCTGAAATCGGAACAGCGATTCTGCCAAGGGAAGGTTTTCTTGCCAATTTCCGAAGCGGTATTCCAGTTCGATTCCGCCCGGTTGCAAGACGCGAACGTCTGCCAGTTCCCCGCTCTCGGGGTTGACTTCCAGAAGCACCTGGTCGAATTGTTCGTCAACCGGGGCTATAGAACCGTCGGCATTCTCTTCGGTGGAGCCGTTTGCCTTCGGCTTCTCGCCCCGAGGAAGGCAGCGCAATACGACGTCGCCCTGCGATCCGGGATTTTCCGCGCTTAGATCGAGGCTTTGGCAGAGCTGAGAAAGCTTCACCTTGCCCGTCAGCAAGGCAAGTGGTGTACGCCAATCCGTGCTTTGCTTCATAGCAGCGCGAGTCACAGTATGATCGGAGGGAACGTAAAACCACACCGTCTTGCCATCGGAAATGAAGAGCTTCTGTTCAGGCGCCTCATATTCCCAACGCATTCGACCGGGCCGGCTGAAGTAAACCTTACCGGATTCGGCTTGTAAGCCTTGGCGGCTATCGCTGTACCGTTCGAGAAAAATGGCTTGAAGTGTTTTGGCGTCGTGATAGCGCGCCTCGAGGGCGCGAGCGGCGGCCGCGGCACGCCGACTAATATTGGCTTGGGCAGGGTTGAGGGGACCGATGGTCAGCAATGCGCTAGCGAGGAAGAAAATTACCGTCTGCTTCACACTGCCAGTCTAGCAGACTGCTCTTGAAAAGCCCCTTCCGCGAGGGCCTTAGCACAACACTCTTATTGGATTGGAGGGTCGGACACCCCTGCGCTCGCGGTTAGGTTCACGCGGATCACGTTGGTCTGATCTGTGTAGAAATGCCGGTCGCCGGTCGTACCGGGCGTAATCGGGTCGGCGTTTGCGGAGTATGCCTGGGCATTGCCGTTAGCATCAGTGGCTATAACTGTGTACGTGTAGAGGAATCCGCTTTTTACTCCAGTGCTCAAAACAGAGTCGATCAAGCCGGCCAGCGAGGCGCTCGGGGTGGCCGGATCGCCGCCAAGAGCTGCTAGGGATGGCGCAAAGCCAACGCCATAGGTCGTATTGTAAACGACGCTGGCTGTGGTGATGGTTCGCAGGTTGGCGACAGCGCCTGCTTCATTGGCACGCATCTTCGAGCGGATGAAATTCGGAATGGCGATGCCCGCGATAACCATGATGACCGCCACGACGATCAACAGCTCGATTAAACTGAACCCAGCTGATCTCTTGCCGCGCCTGCTGCTTGCCGTTTTGTTTTTCGAGGCTTTCATTTGAGACCTCGCCGCAATGCCGCTTTGTAAGTGCGAAGGTGGAAGCTAAACAAGCCGAGGGAGGGAGCTTGCGCTCCCTCCCCCGCTCGGATTCGTTATCCAATCGGGGTGCTGGCGGAGTTTGCACCCGAACCGGAGGTGTTCACGCGGATCACCCCGGATTGATCGGTGTAATACATATTCTGTCCGGTCGTGGCCGCGGTAATGGGGGTAGCCGTAATCGAGTAAGACTGGTTTAGCGCGCCGGCCGTGAACACAAACGTGTAGCCGCTCTTCGTCCCAGCCGACAACACAGAGTCAATCAGGTCCGCCGAGGTGGAGCTGGCTGTGCCGCCAGACGCCATCGGCCCCAGATTGGTGAGCGCCGCTGGAAATTGGTTATAGTTCGTGGAATAAGCGATGCACGCTGTATTCAACGTACGCAGCGAGCCCACCGCCGAAGCTTGATTGGCCGCCATTTTCGACCGCAACAGGTTGGGAATGGCGATTGCGGCGATAATCAGAATAATCGCCACCACGATCAAAAGCTCAATTAACGAGAAACCCTTCTGTTTGTTACGCATGATGTCTCCTTCAGGCATTTAGGATCCCGCAACCGCAATACGACAGGTGCAAGTCCCATACCATGTGGGGTGGGAAGGGTTTATGGATCGAACACAAAACCCCTAAGCCTTTAGGAACGAGTTGGTTAGGATGGGCCAGGGCATCTGGGATCCGCTTAGGACGCCATCCGTTTTGCCAATGGGACTGTGAAAATGCCAAAAAGTGTCATCGGCTTGAGCCGCAAAAGGTCGAACTGTCAACGTGGTAAGCACGTGCGCCGCGGGTCCCGGCTGCGACCCACACCGTGCATCGGGAGATTCCATAACCGAATGAACACTGCGTCACTTCAGGCTCCCGCCTATCCTATTGTTCTTCGATAACGTTCTCTTTAGACTCAGGATTCGGTCGGAACTGCAGGAACGGCACGCGCAAGTCCTTCAAAGGATAGATTTGCTTTGGGCGAAAAACTAAAGGGCATTTTTCTCTCAGCTGGCTTCGTGGTCGTGGTCGCTTTTATCGCCCGGATGGCGTATTGCTACTACGATCTTGGAATTCAAGGCGCTACGTTGCCAGCCAATCTTCATTACGGAGGCGAAACGGGCGCAATAGCGGCGGCCATTGCCTCGGGGCGTGGATTCAGTTCGCCGCTGCCGCTGCCGGGCATTAGGTCGGGGCCAACCGCTTGGCTTCCCCCGATTTACCCCTATCTTCTCGCCGGCATTTTCAAGCTCTTCGGAATTTTCACTTACAAATCAAGTCTTATCATTCGCAGCATCGACATGGCTTTCTCGGCCTTCACCTGCTGGCCGGTCTATGCCATCGGAAGGAGAGCATTCGGCAGAACCGCCGCAATATTATCGGCATGGTTCTGGGCACTTCTGCCAGATGGAATTTTCTACTCTGTTATTTGGACCTGGGACACGGCACTGGCCGGATTATGTATGGCCCTCCTGTTTGCGGCGACTCTGC
This sequence comes from Rugosimonospora sp., assembly GCA_035636675.1. Lineage (GTDB taxonomy): Bacteria > Acidobacteriota > Terriglobia > Acidiferrales > UBA7541 > Palsa-189. Next base: position 12,009 of record DASPYR010000195.1, read on the forward strand.
AGATACGGGGGCGGAACCGGCTATCATGGTGGATCGGCTACGGCGCACTTTGGGCTTTCGGCGCGATGGTCAATCCGTCCGTGCTTTCCGTGCTTCCTTTTCTGGCACTCTGGGCCATCTGGCCTTTGCGAGAACACTTTACCCAAGCCATAAAGCTGGCGCTGATGGCCTCCGTCATCTTCATGGCCGGAATTGCGCCGTGGAGCATTCGCAACTATGTTGTCTTTCACAAATTCATTCCTTTCCGGTCTAATTTTGGGCTGGAGCTGTGGTTAAGCAATAACCCGGGAGTCCCAGACACCTGGGCCGGCTTCATGCACCCTACCGAAGATCCACAGGAAGCCGCTAAGTACGTGCGAATGACGGAAATTCCCTATATGGAGGAAAAACAGAGCGAGGCCTTGGCATTCATGCGCACACATCCGCGAGACACGATGCGCTTTTTCTTTCGGCGCTTTGCCGACAACTGGCTAGGAGTCTGGGATGCGCCCGCTGATTTGTGGAATTACATGCCACCTTTCTTGAAGGCGACTTTAGTCTGGAATTGTCTGTTCTCACTATTGTCATTTGCCGGTGCGCTCTTTGCTCATCGCGCACGAAGTGAAGCTGCGCTGCCGTTTGCGGCTGTTATGCTGATGTTCCCTGTAGTTTTTTACGTGACGCACACGAACGGGCGTTATCGCTACCCGATGGATCCCATCATGGGCATCTTGTGCGTCTTCGCAATTGTTTACCCACTCTCACGGCTAAGGAAACGCAGTTTTGCTAAATTCTGGATAGCAGATTCGGTAACCAGCGCCTCTGAGTTCACACGCTAAACTTACGCATTTGAATTTACGCCGGTCGCAAGAAATGGGCTCCCCAGTCCAGAGCACTCCTCAGCCTAATTGGCTGGGATGAGAGCCAACGACGCGTGGAAAAGGCCATTCATGCGGGATAAAGTTGGGCTACCAGGGAAACTGAGCCAGATCTTCTGCTCGGTCGGCTTTATCGTTATCGTGGCCTTCCTGGCCCGAATGGCATTTCTCTACTATTATTTTCATTTTATTGTGCAGTGGGTGGTCCGCGACAATCTCCCGTTTGGTACTCTCGCAGGCGGCTACGAGGCTGGAGCCGTGGCGGCGGCAATTGCCCAAGGCCGTGGATTTAGTTCTCCGTTGAAAGTGCTCCAGACGGGGCCGACGGCTTGGTTCACTCCGATTTACCCTTACCTTCTGGCGGGGATTTTCAAGGTTTTCGGCGTATACAGCTACACGTCCAACATAGTGATTTGTTTTGTCGACAATGTCTTTTCCGCGTTCACGTGCTGGCCGATCTATGCCATTGGGTCAAAGGCATTCAGTAAACGCATTGGAGCCGCCGCCGCATGGACTTGGGTACTTTTTCCTATGTCGCTGTTCTTTTCCACGGTTTGGGTCTGGGACACGGCGCTGTCGGCACTCATGCTGACCCTGATTGTCGCGGCCACGCTCCAACTGCGCGGCTGCGAACGCCTGAGTTCCTGGATCGGCTATGGCGCGCTTTGGGCTGCCGGAGCGATGGTCAACCCAACCGTCATTTCGATTCTCCCTCCTCTGGCCCTTTGGGCTTTGTGGCCCCTGCGGCGGAGGCTTGCCACGGCAGGCAGGCTCGTCCTTGCATCTTCACTGATCTTCGCTGCCGGAATCGCACCTTGGACGATCCGCAATTATGTCGTCTTCCACACGTTCCTCCCGTTCCGTTCTACTTTTGGGCTCGAACTTTGGCTGGGCAATAATCCTCTAGTTCCTGAGTTATGGTCGCGTGACCTTCATCCCAATGATGATGCGTGGGAAGCCGCGAAATATGCTCGCATGGGCGAAATTCCCTATATGCAAGAGAAGCAGCACGAAGCGCTGCTTTTTATTCGTACCCACCCGGCCGATGCCATGCGGTTTACTTTTCACCGCTTCTTGGATCATTGGATAGCGATGTGGGTTTGGCCCTCAGATATCTGGAACCGCATTTCTTTGCAGACGAAGCTGGGCATTTTGGGCAACTGCGCATTCGCTTTGCTGTCATTGGTGGGCCTGCTCCTTGCTCACCACGAACGGAATGAGACCGCGCTACCCCTTGCTTCGGTCATGCTCTTTTTCCCGCTCGTCTTCTACATCACACACACATCGCTCCGCTACCGTCAACCAATGGATCCGATTATGCTCGTTCTCGCGGTCTATGCGCTTGCGTATCCAGTGACTTATTTGCTCAAGCGCTTTGCCGGGCTTGAAGCCCGCATCCCCGCGACCCACACCACGGACTAGCGGGACGCCGTAAGCTCCCAAATCGAAATCGGTGATCGGCCTTACGTGATGTTGTATTTTTTGGCGTAGTGGCGGTAAGAACGGTAGGACATTTTGAGCAATTCCGCGGCACGTGTTCCGACGCCGCCCGAAGCTTCCAGCGCGGCGAGAAGGTAGGCCCTCTCCATATCCTGAATGTAATGTTCCAGGTCGAGGCCGCCTTCGGGAAGTACGGGGCGCCCGTTCTTGGGAAGTTGCGCGGCGGTTGCACCCGAGGCGCCGTAGCGAATCTTTTCAGGCAGCACGGCCAGAGAGATCAATCGTCCGGTCTCCAAAGCCACCGATCTCTCCATGGTATTTTCCAGTTCACGAACGTTGCCCGGCCAATCATACGCTTCCATCTGCGCCATCGCAGCAGGCTCGATGCCCTCGATTGGCTTCTCCATGCTCTTGCGAAAGCGTTCTAAAAAGGTGCGCGCCAGCAAAGGAATATCGTCGCGGCGCTCGCGCAACGGCGGCAAGTGAATCGGGATGACACTCAGGCGATAGAAAAGATCCTCGCGAAATTCGCCCGCGGCTATGGCCTTTTCCAAATCGTGGTTGGTAGCGGCAATTACGCGCACGTCAATATCGATCTCCTCGGTGCTGCCCAGAGGCCGAACCTTGCCCTCCTGCAAAACACGATACAGTTTCACCTGCATCGTCGGGCTCATGTTCCCGATCTCATCGAGAAAAAGCGTCCCGTCGTGCGCCGCCTGAAACAGCCCCTGGCGATTTTCGTTCGCACCTGTAAAGGCTCCTTTTAAGTACCCGAATAACTCCGATTCCAGCAGCGTTTCCGGGAAAGCGCCGCAGTTCACGGTAATAAAGGGCGCCTGGGCGCGGCTGCTATTTTCGTGAACCGCTCGGGCCACCAGTTCTTTGCCGGTCCCGCTTTCCCCTGTAATCAGGATGCGGCTGGACTGCGGGGCCACGGTGGAAATCAGATCAAAAATGGCGCGCATATTGGGGCTTCGGCCGATGATATTGTCGTGCCCAGTGAACCGCCGCAGTTCCCGGCGCAAATAGCCGGCCTCATTTTTGAGTCTGAGGTTTTCCTCCACCTGGGCAACGGCGCGGCGCAACTGGTCCACCAATTCGTGGTCCTTGATGACATAGCGATCGGCGCCTGCGTTAACGGCCGCGATCGCCGTCTCCACCGTCGGCACGCCCGTAATTAAGAGGAAGACCGTGGAGGGAGCCACTTCCTTGGCATAGGCGAGAAGATCGACGCCGCTCATATCGGGCATGCGGATGTCAGAAATAACGATGTCGAATAACTTGGATTCCAGACTGCGGCGCCCCAATTCGCCGCTCGTGGCGATCTCCACGCGGTGGCCATCCTTTCGGAAAGTGATCTCCAGGAGTTCGCAGATGGAGCGCTCGTCGTCGACGATGAGGATGTTGGCCATTCTAAGCCACCCGCGGCAGTTCGACGGTGAATTCGGCTCCGCGGTCTTTTTCTGATGTGACCGTTATGCGCCCGCTGTGAGCGTGTACGATCTGGTAAACAATGGCCAGACCTAACCCGGTTCCTCCCACGAAGCCGGATTGCAGCGGCTCGAATATCTTCACCCGCTGAGCGGGATCGATGCCCATGCCGGTGTCGCGAAAGCGAATGCGCACCCAGAAGGGAGCCGTTTCCAGCTTTACCGTTAAGGTCCCGCCCGCGGGCATGGCGCGGAGCGCGTTGTCGCAGAGATTCCAAAACACCTGCTTGATGCGATTCGAATCCGCTCGAACTCGCACCGGCCGGGCCGCAAAGATACGTTCAATGCGGTATTTGCCTTGCCACTGCGGATGCCTTTCGAGCAGAGTCAGCGTTTCGTCCAGCAATTCCGAAAGATCCGCATCGGCGAATTCATAGCTCTTTTCCCGGGAGTAATTCAGAAACTCGCTGATGATGCGATTGAGCCGCTCCGACTCGCGGCTCACAATGTCCACCAGGTGTTTTTCATCCTCCTGCAAAGGAACCATGCGCCCCAATTCTTTCACCGCTCCCGCCATGGCCGTCAGGGGCTGGCGTATCTCGTGGGCAATTGCGGCGGAAAGCCGTCCAAGGGCGGCCATCCGTTCCTTTGTGGCGACCTCCTGCTCGAGCCGTTTCAGCTCGGTGAGGTCCTGGAAATTAATGACGTAACCTGCCCCCACACGTTCCGCCGTCCTAAGAACCGATACCGAAAGACCGAGGTAGCGTTGCTGGCCAGCGGGGGTACGGAAGTCAACCTCGTGCCGCTGAGGCAAGGCGTTATCTTCGCATCCGTCCGTCAGTTGCCAAATCCCCGGCGCAACTTCCATCAATTTATGCCCGCGCACCTGATCGAATTTCAGCCCCAGAATCTCTTCTCCTGTCCGATTGAGCAGCCTCAGCCGCCCCTCCAAGTCGGTGGTGATCAAACCACCGCGCATGGAATGAATGATGTCCTGGTTAAAAACCTGAAGGTCCTCTAACTCGCCTCGTTTGATCTCCAGTTCCGCGCTTTGGCGCCGGAGGTTTGCGGTCAGCAAGCTCGACAGGTACCCGACGGCAAAAAATGCAAACAGGTTGCTAAAAATCCAGGTCTGCAGTGTTTTGCCGCCGGGCATCGCCAGCGCCGTCCGCGGCAAGACATCATAGAAGACCAGCTCGACCATGCCTCCCAGAAGAATGAAGCTAAATCCGGCCACCAGAAACGTGGCGCGGCGGGAAAAAAGAATGCTGGCGACGATAATGAGCAGCAAATAGAGCGAAATAAAATGGCTTTCGTGACCCCCGGTGACATAAACCAGCCCGGTGACCAACAGCAAATCGCAGACAATCTCAAGCGGGGCATGCCAGCGGGCGATGGGCACCCAGTGCGAAAGGATCACGTAAAAAAGGGCCAGCGTATACCAGAGAATAACCAGAGGAACGAAATAACGGAGTGGGACAGCGACCTGGGTATACTGCTCGAGAACAATAACGATTCCCAGCAGCAGGGTGATTACAAGAAAACGAACGCGGTTAAGCCAGCGGAGCCAGTCGCCTAAATTCTGATTTAGCGCCATCGCAGCACCAGAGGTTTGGGTGCAAAGCTCTCCTTGCAAATAGCCCGATGCTCCGCTCGTGGCACGCCGGCTCTCGCTCGTTTTCGCGTGGGCCACGCCGCTTCGTTTTTGGAATGTGAAATCGCGTTAATGTCCGCCGGCCAGCTTGCCAATCAAGGAGAAGAGCGGCAAGTACATGGAAATAACGATACCGCCCACCACGACGCCGAGAAAAATGATCATGGCTGGCTCCAGCGCTGCGAGCAGATCCTTCACCGCTGCGTCGACCTCTTCTTCGTAGAAGTCAGCAATTTTTTGCAGCATCGCATCCATTGCGCCCGTCTGCTCGCCTACTCCGATCATCTGCGTGACCATGCCCGGGAATACGTTCGTCTCCTTGAGAGGATCCGCAAGGTTCTTACCCTGCTCCAAAGACTTACGAACGTGACTGAGAGCCTTTTCGATCACGGCATTCCCTGCCGTTCGGGCCGTGATATCTAATCCCTCGAGGATGGGCACGCCCGAAGAAATCAGAGTTCCCAGCGTGCGCGTGAAGCGCGCCACGGCAATCTTGCGCAAGAGAATGCCCACTAGCGGCAACTTCAGGAGCAAACCGTCCAGAATGTAGCGGCCTTTCTCCGTTCCGTGCCAGAGCTTTATGGCAATGACCATGCCCGCCAAAAAGACCACAATCAGCAACCCAAAGATGCTCCCCACAAAATTGCTCAACGCCATCACAATCCGCGTAGGTAGCGGCAGGTCCACGCCCAGTCCCAGAAACAACGTGACAAAAATCGGCACGACCTTCCATAGCAGAAGAGTGATAACGCCTCCGGCGACAAGCAGGACGGCCACGGGATAGACCAGCGCCGACTTTACCGCCCTCTTCAGCTTCACATTTTTTTCAATGTAGCTCGCGAGCCGCTGGAGAATCGTATCCAGGATGCCGCCTGCTTCTCCCGCTTCCACCAGGTTGACGTAAAGAGCGTCGAAAACTTTGTCGTGTTGCCGCATCGCCGCGGAAAGAGTCGCGCCGCCCTCCACCGACGCGCGCGTGGTCGTCAATACCGTCTCAAACGTCTTGTTCTCTTGTTGTCCGGCTAGAATTTCCAGGCACTGCACGAGCGGTAACCCAGCATCGATCATCACCGAGAATTGGCGTGTGAATACCGCTAAATCCTTGGCATTCACGCCAGGCTTGAAGGTGGGTAAGTTGAATTCCTTACCCTTCTCGGAGAGCTTACTGACTTTAATTTGCTGTCGCCTGAGCAGGTTGACCAGCTCGGCCTTATTATTGGCGGCTTGTTCCCCGGTCACGGCGCCGCCTGACCGATTCGTGCCGCGATAGACATAAACCGGCATCCTCTTCCCTCCTCACCTGATCCTTGATCCAGAGCTCGGTTCAGGGCCCAACTGAAACATCAGCGTCGCGCCGGTACGGGCGCACGCGCGCCAGCGCCGACCGGGCTGGCCACACCGCGGTTGATCATATCTTGCAATTCGTCGGGATTGGACGAGCGAGAAAGCGCTGTTTCCAGAGTAATTAACTTGGACGCGTAGGCGCTCGACAGCCCCTGGTTGAAGGTCTGCATGCCCGTCTGCCCCGTACCGGTTTGCATCGCCGAGTAGATCTGGTGGATTTTGTCTTCGCGAATCAGGTTGCGAATCGCGGAATTCGGAATCAGTATCTCCATGACCATGATCCGGCCGCGCCCATCCGCCCGCGGCAGCAGCGCCTGGCACAGGACACCTTCGAGAACCAGGGATAATTGAGCCTGAATCTGCGCCTGCTGGTGAGCCGGAAACACGTCTACGATTCGAGTGATGGTGGAGATCGCGGAGTTGGTGTGCAGGGTTGCGAAGGTCAAATGGCCGGTCTCGGCAATGCGCAACGCCGACTCAATGGTTTCCAGGTCGCGCATTTCTCCGATGAGCACTACGTCTGGATCTTCGCGCAATGCCGCGCGCAACGAATTGGCGAAGGAATGCGTATCGGCATGCACCTCGCGCTGGTTGACCAGGCATTTCTTATGGTTGTGCAGAAATTCGATGGGATCCTCAATCGTGATCATGTGCTCTTCGCGCTCGCTATTGATCTTGTCGAGCATCGCCGCCAAGGTCGTCGACTTGCCGGACCCGGTGGGACCGGTTACCAGCACCAGTCCGCGCGGCTTGTCACACAACCCCTTCACCACCGCAGGCAATCCGAGCGTGTCGAAACTCTTGATTTCCCAAGGAATGGTCCGAAATACCGCACCGCACGCGCCGCGCTGATTAAAAAGATTGCCGCGGAAGCGGGCCAGATTCTTCAAGCCGAACGAAAAGTCCAGCTCCAGATTTTCTTCAAAGCGATGTTTCTGGGCGTCGGTCAATACGCTATAGGCGAGCGCCTTGGTATCCGCAGCGGTCAGAGGAGGCATATCCAGTGGCCGTAATTTGCCGTGGACACGCACCCGCGGCGGACTATTCGTGGATATATGCAGATCGCTGCCCCCCATCTCGATCATTTTCTTGAAGAGCTCGCTTAGTGTGATGCCTTGCATGACACCATTCTCCTCACAGCACGGTTTCGCGCAGAACTTCTTCCAGATTGGTCAGACCTGCGGCCGCTTTGATTAAACCGCTGCGCCGCAGCGTGATCATGCCGACATCAAGAGCCTTCTTCTTCAGCTCCAAAGCGGAAGCGCCCACGAGAATCAGTTCCCGCAATTCATCATTGACTTCCATCACTTCGTAGAGTCCGACGCGGCCCTTATAGCCATTCTTATTACAGGTGCCGCAACCCTTCCCTTCGTAAACGGTGGTCTTTTTGGCTTCCTCCGGGCTGAAGCCGGCATCGAGCAGCGTCTGCTCAGGAATTTCCAAGGGCTCCTTGCAATTCTGACAAATTCGCCGCACCAATCTTTGGGCGCAGATCAAATTTACAGATGTGGCTACCAGAAAAGGCTCGATACCCATATTCATTAGCCGGCTGATGGTGGAGGGGGCGTCGTTCGTATGGAGAGTGGACAAAACCATATGGCCGGTTAGGGCCGCCTTGACCGCGATTTCAGCCGTTTCGAAGTCTCGGATTTCGCCGACCAGAATGATGTTGGGGTCCTGGCGCAAGAAGGCGCGGAGGGCGGAAGCAAAATTCAGCCCGATCTGGTCCTTCATCTGCACCTGGTTGATGCCAGCCAACTGAAACTCGACCGGATCTTCCGCTGTCATGATATTCGTGTCGGGCGTGTTCAGGCGGGCCACCGAAGAATAAAGCGTATTGGTTTTGCCCGATCCCGTTGGGCCTGTGACAAGTACCATGCCGTAGGGCCGCAAGATCGCTTTCTCGAACTTAGCCAGGGATTCGGGCTCAAACCCCAGTTTGGTCATGTCCAGCCGGAGATTTTCCTTATCCAGCAAGCGCAGGACGATTTTTTCGCCGAAGAGCGTGGGGACGGTGGAAACGCGGAAGTCGAGCTCCTTGATCCTGCCGTCTTTGCGGTACTTGATCATGATGCGGCCGTCTTGAGGAAGCCGCTTCTCGCTGATGTCCAGCTTGGCCATGATCTTGATGCGACTGGCGATGGCGTCTTTCAATTTCAACGGCGGCGTCATCACGCTCTGCAAAACGCCGTCGACGCGGAAGCGCACGCGCAATTCGCGCTCGTACGGTTCAAAGTGAATGTCGCTGGCGCCCCGCTTTACCGCGTCGGTGAGAACCAGATTGACCAGCTTGATGATGGGCGCTTCCTCGGCGGCTCTCTCCAGATCCGCCAAGTCCATTTCTTGTTCCTCTGCCGCAAGCTCCACGTCGCCGCTATCTGCGGCGCCGAGGTCCTTCATGACCTTGGAGAGTTCTTCGCCGCTGGCCACCTCACCATAGAATTTGGCGATGGCCTCGTTGACGGAGGTTTCCGAGGCGACCACCGGCTCGACATTGAAGCCGGTCATGAACTTGATGTCGTCCATCGCGAAGACGTTGGTGGGATCGATCATGGCGATGGTGAGCGTTGAGCCGACACGCGAGAGCGGTACGATCTGGTATCGCACCGCAGTATCCTGGGGAATCAGCTTTATGACCGCCGGATCGACTTCATAATATTTCAAGTTGATCGAGGGAACCCCATATTGGCGGGAGAGGACCTCGGTGATCTCGTCATCGCTGATAAACCCCAATTTCATCAGCGCGGTTCCCAGCCGGCCCCCGTTCTGCCGCTGATGAGCCATAGCTTGCTTAAGCTGATCGGCAGTAATCAGGTTTTCTTTGACCAGGATTTCGCCGAGCCGGGAAGACATTCAAAGAGCCCCTGGGGCGGAGCACGCCTCAAATTGGAAGGTAGCAGAAGAAATCGAGGCTCGCAGGGGCGTTTTTCTGATCGTATTGAAAGCGCTAATAGCCGAAACTCAGCCAACGGTCACTGTGGCAATTTGGACACAATCGTCGCTTGACTTGCATCCTCAGCGGTAGATATCTTGCACAGTGTGCTCGGTGGGCGCTTTTTTCAAGCTGGTCGTCCCGCGGGCTAAAATTCTTGCAAGTCCGGTGGAAGTAGGATCTTTACGGTGAGCGATTCCCCCCGCAATCCGCGGCTATTTCTGGCGGTTGGTGGCATCCTCTGCACCCTTCTTCTTGCCGCTGTCGTCACCCTTGGTTCCCTCCGAGTTCCATTTGAGCCGCACGCGTGGAATGAGCTGATCGTCCTGTATGCCCTGAACACCTTTATTGTCGCGGCGCTCCTGGTTTTTGGGCTCATTCTGGGCCGCGCGCTCGTACGTCTATGGGTCGAGCGCCGAGCCGAACAACTCGGGTCCCGATTCAAAACCAAGATGGTTCTTGGCGCCATGGCCGTGTCGCTGTTACCGCTGGGATTCCTGTTCTTCATCAGCTATGCGCTGATGAACCGCACGCTGAACCGCTGGTTTCCGCAGGAATTGGAGGACGCCAACTCCCAGGCGCTTGCCCTGCTTAGCGAATTCAGCCGTTTGGAATATTCGCGGCTCCAAACGCTGGCAGACCGCGCGGCAGCCTCAGTTTCCGCGGCAACTTCCGACAGCCTTGCCTCGGCCCTGGAGCCCGCGGCCCGATTTGCTGCGAACCAGGGTGCGGAAGTGATCTGGGCTGTTGATTCCTCCGGAGCGCCGGTACGCCTGGCCGATCCCTTGATTCTTCCTGTAGTGCTTGACCCTACGCTGAAATTCCAAAGCGTGCTCCCGAATGGAGGTGAGTTCTGGGTATCGCGCTCCGGCTCTTTTATCGCCGCCCGCGCCCCGCTTGGCCCAGGTTTCCTGTACCTTGCACGGCGCTTGCCTTCCAATTTTCTGGCTCGCTACAAGAACATCGAAGTCCAAACAGCGGCCTATTCCGTTGAAAATCAGCGGATACGCACGTTCAAACGGCAAATCCTCCTGACTCTCTCTCTTTTCACGGTTCTGCTCCTTTTTGCCGCCACGTGGTCGGCGCTGTACTTGTCGAAGCAAGTTACGATCCCCATTGAGGCTCTGGCCAAAGCTACCGGTGAAATCGCTGCCGGACACCTGGATACGCAGGTGCAGGTCAAAGCTCAGGACGAATTGGGAACCCTGGTCCGCTCCTTCAATAAAATGACCGCGCAACTCGCCGATAGTCACAGGCGGATCGACGAATTCACTCATAATCTGCAGCAGGCCGTCCAGGAACTCGAGAGCCGCCGCACGCTCATCGAGACCGTTCTCGAGAATATTCCTACCGGGGTTCTGGCTCTCGATCTGAACGCCCGCATCACGCGCATGAATCGCGCCGCACGTGAGATCTTTGGAGAGAGTTCTCGCGAAGCTTCCGAACTGATCGCACTAGCCGGCAAGGACGCGGCGCGCGATGTGCAGCAATTGATCCGGCGTTCACTGAGGATGGGCACTGCGTCGAGGGAAATGGAGTTCCGGCCGAAAGGACGAGTGGTGCATGCGGCCGTCACCGTGAGCCCCCTCGGCGCGCGGCCTAGCAGCGCTGGATATCTGGTCGTCGTGGATGACTTAACCGAACTGCTGCGGGCGCAAAAGGCTGCGGCCTGGCAGGAGGTCGCGCAGCGCATCGCACACGAAATTAAGAACCCGCTGACACCTATTCAGCTGTCCGCTGAGCGCCTCTCGCGCTTTATCAGCCGTCATAATGGCGATTGCGACGCGCCGGAACTGGTGCGCCTGGTCAGTGAATGCGCCGCCCTTATCGGCCGGGAGGTCGGGACGCTGGAGGCGCTGGTCAACGAGTTTTCAAGGTTTGCGCGCTTTCCCGTCGCGCGGCTCGTACCTACAGACCCCAATGCCATTGTGCTCGGCGCACTCGACGTCTTCAAAGGCCGGCTTGACGACGTTCAGATTCGCACGAATCTGCCCGACGGGGTGCCGCAAGTTAGGGCAGATTCCGAAATGTTGCGGCGGGTGATCGTGAACCTCATCGATAATGCGGCCGAGGCGATGGAAGGTTCGGCGGAGCGAAATTTGTTTTTGAGTACGCGCTTCCACGTCGGACATGATTCCGTCGAGATTATCGTCGCGGACAGTGGTTTGGGAATCTCACCGGAAGATAAGGACAAGCTCTTCCTGCCTCATTTCTCGACCAAGGATCGCGGTACTGGCTTAGGTTTGGCGATCGCCAGCCGCGTGATCGCGGAGCATCACGGGATAATCCGCGCGGAAGACAATGCCCCCGCGGGAGCGCGATTTGTGATCGAATTGCCTGCAGCTGATATTGCTCCCCTGTCTCTTGCTGCGGAAAGCTAAAATGGGCTGGAGCCCCAATGTTTGCGGTAGTCGATGACCTCACACAATAGGAGCATCCTGCCACAGATCACAGCAGCAGGCAGTTCTTGCTCGTGGAGGATGATCGACAAACCCTTTCTTCGGCCCGCCAGCCCTTAAGCATTTTATGCCGCAGTCCATTCTTATCGTCGACGACGAAGCGGGAATACGCGATTCTCTTTCCTCCATCCTGACCGAAGAAGGTTATGCAGTCGAATCGGTCAGCTCGGGCGAGGAGTGCCTGGCGCGTCTTGCGAAGGATCGTATCGATTTGGTGCTGCTCGATATCTGGTTGCCGCAAATGGATGGAATCGAAACACTCGAGCGCATGCGCCGCGACGGGCATTTTCCGATGGTGGTCATGATCTCGGGACACGGCAATATCGAGACAGCGGTTCGGGCCACGAAACTGGGCGCCTTCGATTTCGTCGAAAAGCCGCTCTCGCTCGAGAAAACAATGCAGTCGGTGAAAAGGGCGCTCGAATTTCTGCGCCTGGAACTGGAAAATCGGCGCCTTCGCGAGGAACTCGGCCAGCGCTATCAGGTCCTCGGCGATAGTGTTCCGATGAAGGCCCTGCGCCAGCAGATCGCGCTCGCCGCCCCCACGAACGGACGTGTCCTTATCTACGGGGAAAGCGGCACGGGCAAAGAACTCGTGGCCCATGCGCTGCATGCCGTCAGCCTTCGCAGCCGGGAGCCTTTCGTAGAGGTCAATTGTGCGGCGATCCCGGAGGAGTTGATTGAGTCTGAACTATTCGGTCACGTAAAGGGCAGCTTCACCGGCGCCAGTGAAGACAAAGTCGGCAAATTTCAGAAGGCGGATAACGGCACGCTCTTCCTGGACGAAGTCGGCGATATGAGTTTGCGTACTCAGGCCAAGGTACTTCGAGTCCTCGAGGAGCAGCGGCTCGAGCGTGTGGGATCCAATCACCCGACAGCCGTAAACGTGCGCGTGATCGCCGCAACGAATAAAAAGCTCGAGGATCAAATTGCCCGGGGTCTGTTTCGGGAAGACCTTTTTTATCGCTTGAACGTAATACCCTTCACGGTTCCAGCTTTGCGCGAGCGCATTGAGGACATACCCATTTTGACGCGCCATTTTCTCGCTGAATTCGCCGCTGCCTATGGCCGCAAACCCAAGGAGATCAGCGACGCAGCTTTGGCCGTGCTCGCCCGATACAGTTGGCCCGGAAACGTCCGCGAACTTCGCAATTTGATCGAGCGGCTCATGATTATCTGCCCTCATTCACGGATCGAGCCGCTGCATCTGCCCCCGGAGCTCTTTCGCGGACTCACCGCCATCTCCTCGCGGCCCAATGCCACTTTGCACGAGGCGCGCAGCGCCTACGAGCGCGAATTCATCCTGCGCAAGCTCAGCGAGAATCAATGGAATAGGACGCGAACGGCCGTGGCTCTGGGCCTGGAGCGCAGCCATCTCTATCGCAAAATGAAGTCACTGGGAATTTCGGCTGAGGAGTAGTTTTATTCGGCCGCTCCGAGGCGTTCGAGCTGGCGTCGCCAATCCAACTGCTGCACCATGCGCTCATCCTGGCGCCAATCCAGTTCCACCTTTACGCGAAGTTCCAAAAAGATTTTCACACCGAGAATCTCTTCGAGTTCCCGGCGCGCCACCGTGCCGATGGCCTTCAGTCTTTCGCCTCCGCGCCCGATGAGGATTCCTTTTTGCCCTTCGCGCTCGACGGAGATGGTGGCGCGAATGCGGATCAATTTCTCGCCTTCCTCGAAGGCTTCCACCCGCACGGCCACGGCGTGGGGAACTTCCTGCCTGGTGTTGGTCATCACTTTTTCACGGATGATTTCGCCGGCCAGAAAGCGCTCCGGCTGGTCGGTGATTTGATCTTTCGGGAAATACGGCTCGCCTTCGGGCAGATGGGCGATGAATCGTTCGAGCGCAAGCTCGACGCCGTCGCCGGTGAGCGCGGAGACAGGAATCATTTCGGTAAATGAAAATTCCTTGGAGCACGTCTCCATCAGCGGTAGCAACGCAGGCTTGGCGATGCGATCGATCTTGTTCAACAAAAGAAACACAGGCCCGCGGAATTGTCTCGCGTGCTCGAAGGTGAGGCGATCTCCCGCTGTCAATCCGCTGCTGGCATCGATCATCACGGCCACCAGGTCAATGCCCTCCAGTGCCTGAGTCACCTCTGCCATCATCTGCCGTCCGAGGACCGTGCTGGCGCGATGTATGCCCGGCGTGTCAATCAACACAACCTGCGCGTGCGGACGGTTTATGATTCCGAGAATGCGATTTCGCGTGGTTTGAGGCCGCGACGTCACAATGGCCACCTTTTGCCCCACCAGCCGGTTCACGAATGTAGACTTCCCCGCGTTTGGCCGCCCGAGTACCGCGATGAAACCGGAACGAAATGATCTCTTCATAAAGTAACGCCGCACACCATATTACATCGTCAGCCGACGGACCCGGGCCGAGCCAATCCTAGCGCGCTCACCATCGCCCTCTCTTATGTGGTCGGCGGTTTGATCCCTCTTGCTCCGTACATGTCGCTGGCCAGCGTGATCTCTGCCCTATGGTTCTCTGTGGGCATCACCATCCTGGCGCTGGCGGCCTTCGGATTCGTGAAGAGCCGCTTTACCGGGATCTCACCCTGGAAAGGCGCCTTTCAAACCGTAGTGACCGGAGGAATTGCAGCCGCCGCGGGCTTTGGGTTGGCTCGCCTGGTTAGTAGCTGATACTAGCTGAGAAAGTTAGGATACCGGCGCCGCCAACAGCCGCGGCCGGACGCGCAAGCGCAAGACCTTTCGCTGGTTCGCTTCGACCACTTCGAAATGCAGGCCCTCGTAATTGAGCTGCTCGCCGGTACGAGGGACGTGGCCCGCGATCTGATTGAGCAGCCCCGCTACCGTGGTTGCCGCCTGATCCGCTTCATCCCCAAACTCGATCCCGAATAGCTCTTGCAGCCTCCCCACCGAGACGCTACCCCGCAGCACCACGCTTCCATCGCTCTCCCGCACGATGTCCGGCGCGACATGATCATCTTCCTTGCCCATTTCGCCGACAATCTCTTCCACAAGATCTTCAACCGTGACAACCCCGGCCACCAGCCCGTGCTCATCGATGGCAATAGCCATGTGTTGATTGCGCCGGCGCATCTCTTTGAGCAAATCCGAACCGAGCTTTGTCTCCGGTACAAACAGGGCCGGCCTCGCCAATTCCCGGACCGTGCGATGCTTGGCCTCGCTCTCCGGAATCTGCAACAAATCCTGCACGTGCGCGATGCCCACAACGTCATCGAGCGTTTGCTGGTAAACCACCAGTCGGGAGAATTTCGTCTCCACCAATAACCTTCTCATCTGCTCGATGGTCGCGTTTGCGGGAATCGCCACGATGTCCGGCCGCGGCGTCATCACTTCCAGGACCCTCTTATCGCTGAACTCAACCACCTGCTCGATCAGCTGAGCTCTGTCTCCCGCGAGCATGCCGCCTTCCTGAGCCGCCTCCACGAGAGCCTCGATCCCATCTTGTTGCGCCTGCGTTCCCGGCGGCAATTCTTCTTCCGAGATGCGCCCCACGGAAACGGCCAAATCCAGCGCCGCGCGCAGCGGCCAGATGAGGATCAAAGCCGCTCGCAATACAGGAACCAAGGGCTTGATCCAGCGCGTGCTCGTGCGCGCCATCAGTATTTCCGGAACGAAATGCATACAAAGCAGCACTTCCACCGTGACATAGACGATTAACTGAACTGCCGCCTGCCACGCGGCGGGAACAAAAACAAGCACGCCCCGTGCCGTCTCCACGGCCACGGCCACGAGCGAGAGGTGCGCCAGGATCGCGAATCCCGAGCTCGCGCGGCGCCGATCCAATTTGAATTGCGGCTCGATCTCGGACTCAAATACCTCGGCGTGTTCGCGCAGCGTGCCGGTAGCGACGCGGCCCAATTGCCGGTAAATGCGGTCCAGGAAGGAAAATACGGCCAGAATGACGCAAAGGCCGATCACGCCTAACGTATAACCAAGAATGGACATAATTAGCGCAGGCCCAGCCGGCGGCGCAGGCGCCGCTCTAAATGCACCATTTGGCCATGGTCATTTTCATGATCGTAACCGGCCAGGTGAATCATTCCATGCAAGATCAGTACGCGCAGTTCTGAGACCAGTCCGCGAGCGCCACGCCGCGCATATCGCCGCGCCGTTTCGGGTGAAATCACAATATCCCCTATGTACTGATCCGCGCTCGCTTCCCTCGCGCCCCGAGAAAAACGTGCCCGACGCCTTCTGGCGTGCCGAGCAGGAAACGAGAGCACGTCGGTTGGTCCAGGTTTATCTCTAAATTTACGATTCATCCGCGCTATGGCTGGATCGCTCACGAAACAGATCGTGACACTTTCTTCGGGGAACCCAAGCTCGCGCTGCACGCGTTCGGAGAACCTGCTCAGGGGCTCCACAGCCAATGGTATGCGGCGTTGGCGATTTAAAATAATATCTGCCGACCCAGGCTATCGGTTTACGTCAGAATTTGCCGGATTGGGGTTGTTACCGGGCCCGTTGCCGCCCGACGCGGAACGCGACGGCGCAGCCACGAACTCGTCATAAGCCTTTATGATCTGCTGCACCAGATTGTGGCGCACCACATCGCGCTCGTTGAAATAAACGAATGCGATGCCTTCGATCTTTCCGACCACGTCGATGGCTTCGATCAAACCGGAACGACGGCCTGCAGGCAGGTCAATTTGCGTAATGTCCCCGGTAATTACGGCCTTGGAGTTGAAACCCAGCCGCGTAAGGAACATCTTCATCTGTTCGCTGGTCGTGTTTTGAGCTTCATCCAGAATGACGAACGAATCGTTGAGCGTCCGCCCACGCATGAAAGCCAGGGGCGCGACCTCGATGATTCCTTTGTCGAGATATCTTTCGAGTTTATCGGTATCCAAGAGGTCATAAAGCGCGTCGTACAACGGCCGCATATAGGGATCGATCTTTTGCTGGAGAGTGCCGGGGAGAAAACCAAGGCGCTCACCGGCTTCGACTGCCGGCCGCGCCAGAATGATGCGGTTCACCTGCTTCGCTAACAATGCGGATACGGCCATGGCCACGGCGAGATAGGTCTTTCCTGTGCCTCCCGGACCGATGGCAAAAACCATGTCGTGATGTTCGATATCTTCCATGTAGCGCCGTTGATTGGCGCTCTTGGGGGTAATGGATTTCTTGCCAAAGAAGCGCGGCCGTGCTGGCTGGCCGGGCTCCAGGATGTGACGAAGGCTAGTCTTGGGATCCTCCACCGCTACGCGGAGGAGGGCCTTCACGGCGCCGTTATCCATTCGCCGGCCCTCGCGCACGAGGTCATTGTATTGATCGAGAATGTGAACGGCGCGGTCCACGTGTGTGGGTTCGCCCTCAACCGTCAGCCGATCATTATGGAAGAAAGTTGTTACGTGAAGCGCCGACTCGAGGAGTTTCAGATTCTCGTCCAGAGTGCCAAAAAGATTCTCCACTTGTCCGGCAATCTGTACCGTACGTCTCATAGGCTTTGCGGCCGCTGCCATCCGGCAGCAAACCGTGGCGGCAATATCTCCTCCGAGTCGATTGGTACCTGAACGTCAGCCTAGCTGAATGCTCCTGTGGGGTCAAGGAGTCCTCACTTAAGCCGTGCAGTTCCAATAAGATCAGCTCGACCCAATTATCCATATCCTCACTTTGCAGAGGGTCCAGGAAATTCTACTTTAGGGACTTCTCTGCCACCCTCTGTGGCGGCAAAGTACGCATTGTTCGGCTTAAACCCAGCCCAGCCGGCAAAAATATTGTTCGGGAAGAGACCAATATACGTGTTGTAGTCCTGCACCGCCAGATTATACCGTCGGCGTTCCACCGCAATCCGGTTCTCGGTCCCCGCCAGCTCATCCTGCAAACGCAGGAAATTCTCGTTCGACTTGAGCTGCGGGTAGTTCTCCACAATTGCGAGGAGCCGCCGAAGCGAGCCCTCGAGCTGCGTGTTGGCCGCAATCCGCTCTGAGGGAGTCTGCGCGCTGAGGAGTGCGGAACGCGCCTTGGCTATATCCCCGAACACCGTCTGCTCCTGTGCCGCATATCCCTTCACTGTCTCCACCAGATTGGGAATCAAGTCGGCGCGCCGCTGGAGATCGACGTCAACTTGATGCCACTGGGCTTCGACCGCCTGGCTCTTTACCACCATCTGATTGCGCCGGCCAACGTACATCAGTCCAATTGCCAAGGCCGTAACGCCCAACAAAACCACTGCCGTCCATACTCTTTTCATGCACTCCCCTTTTCGCTAATGGGAATGAGCGAACCTCATCCGTCAGAATATTCGATCAACGCAAAACAACAAGTCCATCTGACTCTTTGGTCTCCTCAACGGGCCAGGCGACGATCGATCTCTTCCGCCACGCTCGTAACCAAATGCAAATACGACGCCCATACCCCTTCCAGGTTCAGCTCGCCCCCCGTGCTGTTTCCCTCGCGCAGATCCCATACCTGATGGAATGGCGCAGCATCCAAAGCCAGTACTCTCGCCAGTCGATCGGCACCCTCACGAACCGAGTTTGGCGCTTCCTGGCCCAGGGCGATCAGCGCATGACGAAAAAGCGTACCAAACGAGGAAGCGGATGCAATCAGCAGCTCCCTAAGCTCCGAGCGCCGGCCTCGCCAGCGCAGAAACGATTGCCGTAAACGAATCACATTGACGCGCAACTCCCGTTCGACCTGCAATTTGTGCTGAACCATGGGCACTTCCAGCTCGGCGAAGAAATCCGCGCCCTCCAGCATCCGATGGCGCGCTTTCATGTCCAGAAGCTCGATCGCGAATACGTCGGCGGAATTCCGCAACTCCTCGAAAGTAAAAAGAAGTGGCGGCGGATGGCCCTTGCGCCACCACCGCAATCCCACCGTTCGCAGGCTTTCCAAATCCGCGCCCTCCAGCCGATGGAGCAGGCATAGAACATTGAGGTCGGAGTGTTCGCGAAAGTCGTGATCGGCCGCAGAGCCGTACAACACCACGGCCTTCAGGTTTTTACCCGCTGCTTCCTTCAGAAGCTCGACAAGTTCGCTGAGATCGTTCTCTCTGTCCATTTGCGCCTCGGTTCTACCAACTTCCTCCTGCGCCGCCCCCTCCCGACGCTCCCCCGCCAAAACCGCCGAAACCTCCGCCTCCGCTGCTTCCGCCCCAGCCTCCCCCGCCCCAGCCTCCTGCGCCCCAGCCTCCCATGGGACCGAGCCACCATCCTCCCCGATAGCCTCTCCCCCGTCGATATCTGGTCAGACCTCCCAAAGCAAAAAGAAAAGCCACCAGGCGCCAGCCCCCAAAAATGAGCAATAGAATGAGCAGATTCAGCAGGGCCGGCGGGATTCCGTAAAACGAGGGCGCCGGAGCCTCCGCCGCTGGAGGCCCAGCGCCCGGCGCGCTTTGGGTTAGGGTAACGCCGCGATCTTCAGCAATCGTAGAGGCGATTTGCGAGGAAATCTGTAAAAGCGCCGCGCCATACTGGTTCTGCCGCAAGAGCGGCAGCATTTCGCGGCCGAACCCGCCTACTTTGCCATCCGGCAGAATCGGTTCAAGTCCATATCCGACTTCGGTCCAGTATTGCCGGTCGCTTACGGCGAGCAGCACCAGCACTCCTCGGTCTTTGCCTTTGGGCCCCACGCCCCATTTCTGAAAGAGGCGGTTGGCAAAATCCTGAACCGCATCGCCTTCGAGCGTGTGGATCGTTACGACCGCAAGCTGCGCATCTGCCTTTTGATCTAGTTCCTGGCATAAGGCAGTAATCTTCTGGCGCGATTCGGCATCCATCACCCCGGCGAAATCATTGACGTAACCTTGCGGTGAGAGCTGCTCGACCTTCTCAGCAGCCGCGAGCTCCCTGCAGGAAGCTGCGGAAAAAAGAACTGCCAATGCAAGCGCCACGCGCAGCAGGAAACCAGCGACCCGCGTTTGACAAAGCTCCGAGCGTCGGCTACCGTAATCGCTTCGCGTCGAGAAAAGGAGCAATGGATGGCTCAGGGAACACCCACGAAGGTAAAGAAGCGCAAGAAATCGGTACTGAAGCGCGCCGCCCAATCGATCAAGCGCTCAGCCATTAACCGGGCGAATCGCACGCGTGTGCGTTCTATGATCAAGTCGCTGCGCGGCGCCATTAATGCGGGCGATGGCTCGGCCGCGGGCAAGCTGCTTTCCACTACCGTTGCCTCCATTGACCGTGCCGTAGCCAAAGGCGTCCTCGCCAAGAATACGGCAAATCGCTACAAATCTCGTCTCGCGCTTGCCTGCAACGACCTGCAAGCACAAGCCCGCGCTTAGCTCACATCGGCCCGTTCTCAAATCATTAAGTTTGACGCGCTCCTCGGTCCGTCTCGTCCGCGGCGCGTTAAGCCGTAAGTTGCGCGACCACGAACTCCATCACCGCCCGATCGTTCGTTGAGCCCGCTTTGAGTGTGCTGTCCGCGTCGTATAGCGCCCGCAAGCCTTCCACCAGCCGCCGCCGCGGGATTTTCCTCGCGTGTTGAATGGCCATTTCCGCTGTCGCCACGCGCATTCCCAATTGGCCGGCAGCTTGATACGGCGAAGTGTGTGGACTCAGCTGTTGCGCCTCGATCAGTTTTCGATACATCCAGGCCATCGCCCCGATGAGGGCCGGCGCGGCTTCTCCCTGTTGCAGGATGTTGGCTAAAAAACGGAATGCGCGCGCGCGCTGCCGCGTGGCCAAGACGTCGGCAAGTTCCCAAACCGAATATTTCCTCTCCGAAACGACCAGCGCCTCGACGTCTATGCGTCGAATAGGCCGCCCGGCCCCCGCATACGTCGCCAGTTTCTCGATCTCGCTTTGCATAGCTCGAAGATCACAATTGCACAGGTCCGCCAGTTCTTCCGCGGCGTCACCTTCAATTGCTGAATCTCGATCGCCCGCCATTCGAGCTGCCAGCATCGCCGCCATGCGCGTGCGCTCGCGCGGGTCTTCCGGAAGCTCCGCGGACAGAACGAGAGCCTGTTCCAGCAGCATTTTGGCGAATTTCGTCCGCTGATCCAGTTCGTTGGCTTCAAGAATCAGCACGGTAAACGGTGCGGGATCGGCAAAATAATCCGCCAGGTCCTGCATTTCAGCCTGTCGTTTCTCCTCCGGCATCTTCTCGAGCGCTTCGACTTCGGTCACGATCACAACTTGCCGGCGCGCCAGCATGGGCACCGTTCGGGCTTGCGCCAAGGCTCCTGCAAATTCCCCGCCCTCCGCCGAGTAGCGCGACACGCCCCAGCTTCGGGCCGCCGCCTCAATCGATCCTTCGATCACTTGCTCCCGGAAAGCATCTCGCAAATAAGCATCCTTCCCGAGGAGCAGCAGCGCGGGCACTGTCTTGCCTTTCGTCAGCCGTGCCATCAGCGATTCGGCGGAAATCGGGGGCATCAGAAATTCTCAAGAACATCGGATACAAGTTGCGCCGCGAAATCCCTGGACATCCGATCGAGTGCCGGACCTTCTTCCTGAAAGAACGAAGGGATGTCCACGGAGATTTCGTACGGCTCGCGGAAGACGAAGTTATTATTCTGGTAAAAAATCTTTCCCGCATGATCCTGCAACGCAATTCTGACGTTCACAGTCACCAGCACCGTTGTCGCGCGACCGGTAGTGGGATCAAAGAGCACGGCGCCACTGGCAATATTCGTCACTTCTCCGTGCAGCAGAAGATCGGCGCCGTCGGGTTCAGGCACCACTCGATAGCTGGTGCGAGTGATGAATTCGCGCACCACGGCCTGCGTAAGGATCTGCTCGACGCGATAAGTCGTGGTCCGGTTCACGAAGGCCGGTACGGCAATCGTGTGCGCGCCCGAGGGAAGCGTATTCGCGCGGCCCACGACGTGATAGCCGCAACCGCCGCTCACAGCCAAAACAGCCGCCAGAATCCAGGAAATCGTCGCGGAGCGGGAGTTGCGGTTAGGACGCAAGAAGCCTCTCTGCAATCTGCGTCGCATTCACGTTGGCCAGGCGAAAATTGTCCGCGGCGCCCCAGAACCAATACCCGCGTGCCACGTTGCCGTCGCGCTCAGGCGCCGTGATCAGCGCTTGCGTCTCCCCGGCGGCACTCAGATTTGACGGGCTGGGCTCATCCGCCGGCACGACTTTAAATCCTGTGCTGTTCAATCTGGTGGTGAGCGTCTCTTCGTTCACAGAATTCTTGAACTCCGCCCAGGCCGCAAATGCATGTCCATAAAACACCGGCGCCTGCACGAGCATCACGGCAGGTATTGAGATGCGATCCGCGAGATACCGTTGTACCTCGCGGGCAATAGCCATCCGCGCGTCGGAGAGCCGCTCCCGGCTCGCCGCGCCCCACCGAGCGGCCAAATTAAACGCGACCTGGGTATCGAAAACTTCCTCGGGGATCGGCTGAAAGGAGAGCAGCTTGATCGTTTGTCCCTCCAGCTCTGTTACGCCCTCTTCGCCCCGTTCAGAGACAGGCTGAAAGAATACGATCGTCAGGCGAACCGGGGAAAGCTCGGCAAAAGCCGCTGCCAACGAACAAGCCAGGATCGCCGGCGTCGAAGGCGCCACATAGGTGTGATAATGATCGTTTGGCAAAGCAGAGGGCGTTGGAGGGCAGATCAGCGCGTCCAGCCGCGGTATCCATGGTCGTGCGCGCGGGCCCGCCCAGAGACCTCCCGTCATATCAATGACCGAAGCACCCGCTCTATCGGCAGCAGGCCCGTGTTGCGCCGCAAAAGCGGCCGAACCAGCAAAAAACACGAACCGCAATCCCTCGAAACTGCTCTCCGTAACCGGCTGCACGATCGCAGGTTCCCCTGCCACCTCCGTCAGCGCCCCTGAAGCTATCTCTTCATCCACCAGCCTGATTTCACCCGCGGGAAATCCGCCCACCTCGAGCCAATATTTCAAATCTTTGCCGCGTAGCGAGGTGGCTCCGGCGATAGCCACCCGCAGCGAGTGCTCAGGTAAGGGCATCGCTCAAGCAGTACGCGAGACCAAACGGTGGCGAACGAGGCGCACAACATGTATCGTGAGGCCCGCGACCGTGTAACTGGCGGCGATCAGCAGCAACACAATCTCGGAATAGACCATGATCGACCACACCAGCAGCCCGACAGCAACGATGGTCAATGAGTGCTGGCGCTTTCCCCAGGGGATCCCTTTGAAGCTGGCGTAGCGGATGGTGCTCACCATAAGGCCGGCGAGCAGCAAGACCAGAAGCAGCCACGCAGCGGACCAGTGCCAATCCTCGATCGGTACTTTCCAGGCGTGCACCACCGCGGCAATCATTCCCGCGGCTGCAGGCGTGGGCATACCCACGAAATAGCGCAGTCCGCTTGCCGGCGCCATCCCGTGCACGTTGAAGCGTGCCAGGCGCCAGCCGCAGCATAGAGCGAATGCCAGGCTCACCACCCAGGCCAGATCATAAATGTGGCGCGCCTCGGGAATATCGCTCTGCGCTATGGTGCGTACTCCCCAGGTGTACGCCAAAATCGCAGGCGCAACCCCAAAGCTGACCATGTCGGCTAAAGAATCAAATTGTTTGCCGAACTCCGTGTTGGTATGAGTGGCGCGCGCGACGAAGCCGTCGAAAGCATCAAAGACAATGGCCAGACCGATCGCCCGCGCCGCATAATCCAGGTCGACAATCCCGCCCTTCACCGTCGCCAGGACGGCATAGAATCCGCACAGGAGATTGCCAACGGTAAATGCGCTGGGCAGGAGATAAACGCCGCGTCTCAACCGATGATTGCGCGGCTCGAAAAATCCGAAGTCTTGCTGGTCCGGTTCTCTCATCGCCATCGCGCCAGCACGCTGATCCCACCGGACACGTGCTGGCCAGGCCGCGCCAGAATTTCAGCATCCCTCGGCAGCCAGACATCCATGCGTGAGCCGAAGCGAATCAGTCCGATTCGTTCCCCTAATTTCACGCTGTCGCCAGGCGCCTTCCAGCAGACCACGCGCCGCGCGATGGCGCCGGCAATCTGTTTGAAAACCATCTCCCCACGCTCGGTTTGCAGGTGAATGATATTTTGTTCGTTTTCCATGGAGGCCCGAGACCGCATGGCATTGTAGAAGCGGCCGGGCCGATATTCCACTTCTCGAAAGCGTCCGGCCATGGGCGCCCGGTTCACATGAACATCCCAGATGGATAAAAAAATGCTGATCCGCTGCCCCGGATGGCCCTCCACGCTCTCGTCCGCTAGCTCCATGATCCGGCCATCTGCCGGTGAAACGACCACCCCCGGCTCAGCCGGAGGCACCCGCTCAGGATCTCGGAAAAAGAATGCTACACCGGCGCAAAATAACCACAGCACGGCAGCCGTAACCTTCCAGCCGAGAGCCGCCGCGGCAATCCCCGCGCAGAGGAGCGGGAGGACAAACTTGTAACCGTCTCTGACCATTCCCTGCCATAAGCCTGTGCGCGTCGCATCCGCAGGATGCGCCTGCTAACGGCGCACAACGACACGATCATTGTACGATACATTAATACTGCGGACGGCGTACTAATGGGTAGCTGATTTGCTGCGCCGCGCGATCAGCCTTTCCATCTCATCTTTCACGCGCAGCTTCTGCTTTTTCAGATTTGCTTCCAGAAGGATGTCTTCGGCACTCAGGTAGGGGCTTTTGGCGAGTTGCTCAAGCTGTGCTTCGTAGCGTGAATGCTCTTCAGCCAGGTGTCGGAATTCCGCGTCGCCGGCCAGCAGTTGTTCGCGAACTTCCCGGAGCAAAGACATCATGCGCCTCCTGAGTGTGCCAAGGTTTTACATAATTCGAACCTAACACACGCAGGTTCACGTCACAAGGATTTTTCCCTGCCTATTCCACCGTACGTACCAGCACGAACGCGTCCTCTGCCGGCCCCCGATAATAGTCCCGGCGCCGCCCGGCCTCCGTAAATCCCATTCGCGCGTAGAAGCTTCGCGCGGCCTCGTTGGATTCCCGAACTTCCAGGAAGATCTTCCTTATGCCTGCGGCTTTCAACGTCGCAATAGCATCCTCGATCAGCCGCGAACCCATTCCCCGCCGCCGCACGCGCGAATCTACAGCTAAATTTAGAATCTCTGCCTCGTCCGCCATCATTCTAAAAGCAACCAGCCCACAGACGCTCCTCTCCTCCTCTGCCACTCGCACAAAGAAATTCCTCCGGGAGGCAAGTAGGAAATCATCCGCAGACCACTGGGTAGCTTCGGGAACCGTCGATAGCAGCCTCCGGAGGCTTTCTACATCCGCCGCATGGAACTCGCGAATCATCTCGGTACGCGGGAGAAGGCCGCCAAGGGACTCCAACCTGGAATTCAGCCGCCTTTCCAATTCATTTCGGCATCGGACCGCCGAATATAGTTTGCGTCCAGATGCAACGCATCTACCACGTCGCCTCGGATCGCTTTGGCGTATCCAAGCTGGCCGATGAAGGGGGCAAGCACAGTAGAAACCACTTCCATCCGGCAACATCCCAGACCCTGGCGCTCCATCGCGGGCCTGATCATCTCCGGCAAGGTGCACGCTATAGTCAACTCGCAGGCGCTTCCCAACTGTAGTCGCAAAGCTTGCAAGAACTCATCGGGGCTCGCCACCACCTCCCCTCCCGCCGGATCGAGCGCTCCGGAACCATCGCTTCGGCTGCGGAAGGCACCCCCGAAAATTTGACCGCGGCGCGCATCCATGACGGCAGCCAGCAAGGAACCCGGTGCAGCCAATCGTGAGATCTGGCTGGCCATCGCTTCCAGTCCGCTCACCGCCGCCACTGGCCGTCCCCAAATCTCCGCCCAGCCTTTCACCGTTGTTAGGCCCACACGCAATCCGGTGAAAGAACCTGGTCCGGCATCCACAGCAAATAAGTCAATCGCTTCTAGAGAGATGCGCGCTTCGTCCAGCAGCCCCTTGGTATCCCGCAGAAGGGTGGCTGAGTATGGCTCTTCCGGCGAACTCACCCGATGCGTCAGAATTGTTGTGTCCCGCAGCAAGGCCAGGCTGCCCGAAGGTGAGCTGGTGTCGAGTGCCAGAATCAGCATGGTCCGTTTCCAGGTTTGGCTTTCCAGAATGTGACGCGAATCCTTGCCGCAGGCTGCCGCCTGAGCAATTTGAGTTCCATCCTCGAGGCCAATTTCGACATAACTGCCTGATTCTACGAGAAATATATTGACTATACCTACAAGCATTGCCTAAAATGAGCGCATCGTGCTTTGCCTTAGGGGGAAATCCCGCAATGGAATTTAAGATCGGCGACAAAGTAGTGTATCCAAATCACGGCGTAGGCGTCATTGAACAAATCAGCTACGGGATGCTCGAAGGACGAACCGAAACCTACTACATGTTGCGAATCACCTCCAACTCCCTCAAAGTGATGGTTCCCCGTTCGAACGCCGCAGCGGTGGGGCTTCGTCCAGTCATTCGAAACGGCGATACTTCCAAGGTCCTCGTTTATCTCGAGAGCGGCAAATTCAATTCGCATCACGACTGGAAGCATCGCTTCAAGGAAAATTCCGAGCGCATGAGAACCGGCTCACTCATCGAAGTGGCCGCAGTTCTGAAAAGCCTGGTTGCCTTGAGCCACTCCAAACCGCTCTCGTTTCGGGAAAAGAAGATGCTCGAACGCGCTAAATACCTCCTCGTTACCGAGCTAGCGACCGCCCGTAACTCCACTCCCGAAAATATGGAAACAGCGTTGATCAAATCATTGGCCAAGGCGCGTTTGCGCATGCCTCCTACAGGTGAAGAAGCTAGCGCCGCAGACTGAATTCTCGGCCACAGCCTATTTTGTGAACGTCCATCGGTAAGCTCGTCTGCTTCCCGCTATATTTCCCGTTCTTGAATGATCCGGCAGGACGTCCACCATTCAGGCCATTCTTCACTCAAGCCAGGGGTAAGATCGGCTCGGCGTTGAGATCCCAACCGGCGAGCTGGCCTGAGAGGAGTCTGGGATAAGCGGCCGCGGCAATCATTGCCGCATTATCGGTGGAGAGCTCGCGGCTGGGGAAAAACACCCGGAATCCTCGTTGCTCCGCTTCGCGTTCGAATGAATGGCGCAATTCGCTATTTGCGGCCACGCCTCCGGAAACCAGAATGCTTTGTGCCGCTATATCCTCCGCCGCTTGAAGAGTGCGTCTGACTAATTCGGCTACGACTCGTTTCTGAAAGCTGACGAGAAGTCCTAACGTTTGAGGGCTGCAGAGCGGAAGCAATTGATCGGCCGCGCGCTCGCCCTTACTGAGGGCGCACCGGCGTTCGTCGACCTCAGGTTGCAATCCCGGGTGCGCCCGAAGGTAGTAGAGCACAGCCGTCTTGATCCCACTGAAGCTGAAATCGTATGGATTTCCCCTTACCTTGGTTGGCGAAAAATCGATGTGTTCTGCCTGCGTGCGGCTTACGTCAGCGCCATGAACCGCTAAGCGATCAATGACAGGCCCACCGGGATATCCCAAGGCCAGGAGCTTTGCGACTTTATCGTAGGCTTCGCCCGCTGCATCATCGCGCGTTTGTCCCATTTTCCGATATCGCAGAAGCGCGGCAGATAGCGGCTCAGCCGGTCCGTTCGCTGCGACTTCGTACAAGACGGTGTGCCCGCCCGAAACGATCAGGCAGACCGCCGGCAACGACAGCTCCTGCCCCAATCGAAAAGTCTCCAAAAATACCGCCCGAACATGGCCTTCGAGGTGATTGACTCCTATGAGCGGTTTGCCAAGAGCGTTTGCCACCACTTTCCCGTAGGTCAAACCCACCAGCAACGCACCCACCAGGCCTGGTCCATAGGTGACTCCAACAGCATCCAGGTCTTTGAAACTCAGCGCCGCACGATCCAGGGCTTCCCGTACAACCGCAACGATGCTCCGCAGATGCTCGCGCGATGCCAGTTCCGGCACCACTCCCCCGTACTTGCGGTGCACGCTGACCTGCGAGGCGACGACGCTGGACAGGATTTCCCGGCCGTCGGCAACCACCGCAGCCGCGGTTTCGTCGCAGGAAGACTCAATTCCAAGGATACGCGTGGGCATACGATCTCGCGTGCTTCGCGCGTTCGTATGGTAGCATACGGCTTCAGCTCATCCGCTGGCTGCGGGCGCTGTCCGTAAGTGGTCTTCTCTTCATCGAAGAAGCGAGGTCGTACTGGCCTATCGAGCAAGCACCCTTTGGCCTCCAATTCTTCTAGACAGGTATAACTTTCGGAATCTCGTTATGACAAAGAAGAGCCGACGCGTGCGCAAGGCCGTTCTTCCAGCCGCGGGACTGGGCACCCGATTCCTGCCGGCCACCAAAGCACAACCCAAAGAGATGCTTCCCGTCGTCGATAAGCCCCTGATTCAATACGTGGTCGAGGAGTGTCTGGCTTCAGGCATCGAGAATATCATTATCGTTACAGGGCGAGGCAAGAATGCCATTGAAGACCATTTCGATAATGCGCCCGAGTTGGAGAGATTCCTGGAGAACAAGGGAAAAACCGAGCAAGCCGAAATGGTCCGCTCCATCAGCAACATGGTTCATTTCAGTTATACACGGCAAAAAGAACCCCTAGGATTGGGTCACGCGGTGCTAACCGCGCGAGAACTGGTCGGCGACGAGCCTTTCGCCGTTCTTCTCGGAGACGTAATCATTCCAGGACCCTGTCCTGCGACCCGCCAGATCGTGGAAGTTTACGAAGAGACCGGTATCGGCACCATTGCCGTTGAACCAGTCCCACCCGAACGCACCCACCTCTATGGCGTGATTGATGCCCAGCCCGCGGAACCATCCCGATGGGGCCAGCGGCTGCTTCGCGTACGCAATCTGGTGGAAAAACCGCGCCCAGGAAAGGCACCCTCCAATCTGGCGGTCACGGGCCGCTACTTACTCCCGCCGGAAGTCTTCGACTGTCTGGAGCGAACTTCTCCCGGGAGTGGAGGCGAAATTCAGCTCACGGACGCACTGCGATTACTGGCTCAAGAGCACGGACTCTACGCATTGGAGTATGAGGGCAAATCCCACGATGCGGGCGATAAACTCGGCTTCTTGAAAGCTACCGTGGAGATCGCGCTGGAAAACAGCGAATTCGGCGAGGACTTTCGCGCCTATCTACGCAGGCTCAAGCTCTAAAGCGGGAAACTACTTCTCCCTACTGGCCTTCTTCTTTTCCTTGCCTTCGGACGGCGTTTTCGTTTCCGTTTTCGACTCGGCCTTGGGGTCAGCCTTGGTGTCGGCCTTCGTTTCCGACTTCTCAGCCGCGCTGCCGTCGCTCTTCTCGGCTCCCCGGGAGGCCCGGGCATAGTCGGTGACGTACCAACCGCTGCCCTTGAATTGAATGGCCGGGGGCGACATTAGACGCTCGACTGGCCCTCCGCAGCTCGGGCATTTCTTCAAGTGCGGCCCCTGAAGTTTCTCGATTTTTTCAAAGTGCTTGCCGCACTTTCCACACTCGTACTCGTATAAAGGCACGTCTATTTCTCCGTCAAATCAACATCTTACCATGAGGCGGACCTCATACTTGGTCTGTGGCCGTCGGCGCGCCACCTCGAACACCTCCCACAGCGTCCGCCTGCGGGAAGCGGCCAAACGCGCCCATGCTAGACTGACCAGCGCATGCAGAGCCCCGCGCCCGAACGGCCGGACAATTTGGCTTACAGGAAGGGCCGTCTCTATCTTCTGGCGACTCCAATAGGCAACCTCGAAGATATTACGGTCCGCGCCCTGCGCCTGTTAGGTGAGGCGGACCTGATCGCCTGCGAGGACACCCGGCACACCGCCAAACTCCTGAATCATTATGGGATCCACAAACCGACTCTCAGCTACCACCAGCACAATGAAGCCTCGCGCGCTGACGAACTGCTGAAGCGCCTGGAGCAGGGCGCGCAAATTGCCTTGGTGAGTGACGCAGGTACGCCCGTTATTTCCGATCCCGGCCACCGCCTGGTTTCGCTATGCCTCCAAAGACAAATTCCCGTTATCCCGATTCCGGGCCCCTCGGCCGTGATCGCCGCGTTAGCGGCTTCAGGGCTTCCTGCGGAGGAGTTCTTGTTTGTGGGTTTCCTCCCCTCGCGGCCAACCGCGCGGCGCAAAGTACTCCAGAACCTCGCTAAGGAAACCCACACCCTCGCGCTCTATGAAGCGCCCCATCGGCTCGTGGATACCCTTTCTGACGCACTGGAATGCCTTGGCCGGCGCCAGGCGGTCATCGCCCGCGAGATCACAAAAGTGCACGAGGAGTTCCTGCGCGGTGATCTGGCAGAGCTACTCGTCCGCGTGCAACAGCGACCGGTTCGCGGCGAGATCACCATTCTCATCGGCCCGCCGCTGCCCGGCGGTGAAAAAAAACACCAATTGTGCTTAGCGCCTCTGCACGAGCGCGTGGAACAAATCATGCGTGAGCGGCAAATCGACCGCAAAGCGGCCCTGAAGCTTGCCGCCCGCGAGCGTGGCTTGACGAAACGCGAAGCTTACAAGCAATTAGTAAGAAATGCGTAATCTCCTGTTTTCAGAGAATTACGACTGGGCATGTGATCGAAAAGAATCGTGCGGCTTACGGTGTTCCCATCGTGGCAAGTTCAATGCCAAAGAAAGCGTCCACGCGCTCCAGGATCTCCCCCGCCGAACGCGCCGTGGTCACCTGCTGCCGGAGCTCGGCGCCGTTGCGAACGCCATGCGTAAACCAACAGGCGAACTGCTTCATTTTCCCAATCGCGTCCGGCCACCCCGCATCACGCAGATGGCGGAAATATCTCGAGAGCAAATCGTAGCGATCGCCATCCGAGGGCTCCGCATAGCGCCCCGTAGCAACAAACTGTTCGATCTGGCTGAAGATCCATGGATTCGTGCTGGCTCCACGCCCAATCATTACGGCGTCGCAGCTTGTCTCGCGCATCATACGCAAGGCATCTTCGGGCGTCCGAATATCACCATTGCCGATCACGGGTATGCCAACCGCTTGCTTGACGGCGCGAATCAGGTCCCAATCCGCAGATCCGCTATAGCCTTGCGCACGCGTTCTGGGGTGTACCGCAATAGCTTCCACGCCGACCGCTTCCGCCATGCGGGCGACTTCTACGGCCACGATGCTCTTCTCGTCCCAGCCGGCCCGCGTCTTGATCGTCAGCGGAATGCGCACGGCGCTGCGAACGGCGCGCAGCAGCTCCTCGAGCGCGCGAAGGTCGCGTAATAGCCCCGAACCGCCGCACTTCACCACCTTCTTCGCCGGACACCCCAAATTGATGTCCACGACGTCGAACCCGAGGTCCTCCACCAGCGTCGCGGCGTCGGCCATCACCCGGGGATTCACGCCGAAAAGTTGCGCCGTGATGGGGTGCTCGTCAGGCTGGAAGTAAAGGTATCCGAGCGTTCGCGCCGCATTGCGCGTGACGCCTTCGGCGCTCGTGAATTCCGTCATAATCAGCCCGCAGCCGCCGAGACTTCGGATCATGCGCCGGAAGATCGTATCGGTGACGCCGGCCATCGGCGCGAGCACCGTGGCTGGCGCGATTTCAACGTCGCGGATCCGAAAGCTGTTCCACATCGTCAGTCCAAACTCCGGCGTTTTGCCATTGTTTTCGATTCCGCGCTCTGAGGTTACTCGCGATCGCGCCGGCCGTTGGTTTGCGCCGCGCTGCTCAAGCTCGAAAGGTGTGATGCCAGGGCGTCGGTAGAACCCTGAAAAAATCCTTCCACGAGTCGTGCGACGGCACGGGTGCGGGCCTGGTCGGCTGAGAGATGGGGTTTATAGAGCCACGCACGGCCGGCCTTCTTCCGCTCCACCACGCCCTTCTGCGCTAAGCGATCGAGGATGGTCATAATCGTGGTGTACGCACGTGGACGGGTGGTCGCCAGCGCCGCATGAATATCCCGCACGGTGGCCTCGCCCAAACGCCACAAGGCATTCATGCAATCGAGCTCCAGCGGCGCAAGATCCAGTATGGAGCGGCGAATCGCTCGACCAGGGGAATTGGACATTAGACCGTCTTTCTAAACAATCTTCGTGTTGACTTCTGTTTCCGTGCCAGGCTTGTGATCATTCTCCGCCACGGCCGTAGCTGCCTTTTCCGCCGGGGCCACGCGAAATTGGTCCAGGCGAAGCAGTTTTCGATTGAGGGCCGCGCTAAAGGCGGTCCAACCGGCTTCGCCTCCGTCAGTGCCCAGAACAGCGCGCGCTGCGGACATTTTTGAATCCAGATCGTCGAGGTAATGCAGCACCAACGCCTCGCGAAACATGGGCAGCTTAGGCGAGCCGAATTCATATTCGCCGTGGTGGCTGATCAGCAAATGCTTCACCAGAGTCTTGTAGTCGGCCGGGAAGCCCTCCAGGCCATTCATTCTCTCGGTCACCTGCTCGAGGCCCAGGATGATATGCCCCAGCAGCTGCCCGTCATTTGTGTAATGAATCGCGCGCTCATAGCAAAGCTCATCGAGTTTGCCGATGTCGTGCAGAATCGCTCCCGTTAGCAATAGATCGAGATCCAGCTCGCGATAGTGCTGCGCAGCCAGGCGGCACAGATCGCACAAACTGACGATATGCTCGAGCAGGCCGCCCAGGAAAGCATGGTGCATCATTTTCGCCGCCGGGGCGCGCTTCAAGCGCGGGGATATTGCGGGGTCCTCAATAACACCGGAGACAAGGCGGCTTAACCAGGGATTCTTGATCGTTGCAGCATGGTCGCGCAACCGGACATAAAGCTGCTCGATGTCCTCCGCGGTATGGGGAAAATAATCCGACAGATCCACTTCCGCGGGCTCCGCGCGGCGGAGTTTGTCCACCGCCAGCTGCAGCCGGTTCTTGTAATTTTCAACGCGCGCCTGAACCTTAATAATGTCATCGCGATCGAAGAGAGCCGCCAGGCCCTCCGCGTTATCCCAGAGACGCGCCTCAATCGTTCCGCTTCGATCGCCGAGCTCCAGGCGCAAAAAAGGCTTACCTTCGCGGGTCGAACGCAGCTCTTTTTCACAAACGAGAAAAAAGGACGTGATGGTAGCGTCCGGCGTCAGATCAGAAACGTAGGCGGCTTTCATTCAGTCGGGTTTACTGCCTGGGACAGGCGTCGCCGGCGTCGGCGCCGACTTCTTCTTTTTCTTATCGTCGTTGTCAGGCGTTGGAGGAACCTCTTCGATTGTGCTGGAGGGCACGGCAGCCGTATCCGTATACCCGGGCTTCACCGCGACGTAGCTGTCTTCCCTCAGCGTTTCCAGATACGCGCGCAGCGTCGGCCGCAATCGTTCATTGTAGAGGCGGTCCTGGATTTCGTTGTCGATCTTCTCCTCCGGCTGCTGCCCGGCAGCATAATGCTCTCCCACTTGCAGGATCAAAAATCCCGTCTTCGTGGGAATTACATCTGTCGTTTGAAGCCGCTGCAGCGCAAACACGGCCTGTTCGATGTTGGAGGCAAGCTGACCATGCTCGAACCTGCCCAAGTCTCCGCCCTGTTTGGCCGTGCTGCCGTCGGAGAAATGCTTGGCAAGTTCTCCAAAATCCTCGCCGTTCTTGAAGCGCTGCAGCAGGTCATCCGCCTTCTTTCGCAGGGCTGGTATTTCCGATTCCTGTTTCCCCTCGGTGCTCACGAAGATCTCCCGCAGCGTAACCTGCTCGGGACGCACGAACTCGGCCTTATGTTCGTCGTAATACTTTTGCACCTGCGCATGATCCAGAATAATTTTCGACCCCACTTCGTGCCGGATCACTTCCTGCTGGAGCATCTGGTTTCGGATGTTGTTCTTGAAGTCCTCGAAAGAGACGCCGCTTTTGTCGATCTGCGTCTCCAGCTCCTCCATCGAGGCGATATTGTTCTGGATGCGAATCTCATCCAGACGCTTGATCACGTCGGTCTCGACGTTTACGCCCATATCTTTGCCGCGCTGAACAAGTAACGAGTTGTCTATAAGGTCGCGCAGAACGTTCTTATCTTCCGTCGCAACCCTTTGATTAATCTCTTCCGGCAAGCACTTGGGACAATCTTGCTGCGCCTCCTGTTGCATCTCGCTTCGCGCGCGCTCCAGGTCGCTGCGGGTGATCGCGTCGTTATTTACGCGCGCAATCACCTCTTCCACAACCACGCTCTTTTTCTGTGCCAGGCACGAGAGCGCCGGGGCCATCAGCATTATCCCCGCGCAGATACACACTTTCTTCCGCATCTTTCTCCTTTGCTCCTCCGCATTCTAGCTCCCCGTTTCCAGTGGAAGCAATACGTTTCGGATGGCCTCTGCAATGCTCTTGTTACTGCGTTCCAGAGTGATGGTCAAGACGCCGCTCGGGTCGAGCTTCGTGCCCTTTTCCTTTCTCACCAAACGCACCAGCCTTTCCGGACGGACCGAAGTGGTCGGATAGAATTTGATGGCAGCCTCATTTGCCCGGCGATCCACAGACGAGATTTGCAGCCGCTCGCAAAGCGATTTCAAGACGGCATAATCCAGCAGGTTGTCTATCGCAGGCGGCGGCGGGCCAAAGCGGTCTGCGAGTTCGCGCCGGAGAGTCTCTCTCTCGTCCTCGTTGCGTATCTCCGCGATCCTCTTGTAGGTACGCAAACGCAAGCTTTCGCTGGGCAGGTACTCGGGCGGAATACGAATATCCATGCCGAGATTCAATGTAGTGCGAAGCTCGGGCTGTTCCGCTTCTCCTTTCTTGGCGGCCACGGCGCGCTCCAGCATCTGAGTGTAGAGATCGAACCCGATGGCGGCAACGTGGCCGTGTTGCTCGCGGCCCAGCAGATTTCCGGCGCCGCGCAGTTCCAAATCCAGTGCGGCGATGCGAAAGCCAGCGCCGAGCTCGCTGAATTCGCGCAGCGCCGCCAGTCTGCGCTTTGCCACCGGAGTCAGAGAGGCCTCCGGAGGAACCAGCAAATATGCGTAGGCGCGCTGGTTTGACCGTCCTACTCGGCCGCGAAGCTGGTAAAGCTCCGAAAGACCAAAACGGTCGGCGCGATTCACGATGATGGTGTTGGCGCGCGGTATGTCCAAGCCGTTTTCGACAATCGTGGTGGACACCAGCACATCCGCCTCGTCGCGAATGAACTGGAGCATCACCTTCTCCAGTTCTCGTTCGCCCATCTGCCCGTGGCCGACCACGACCCTCGCTTTAGGCGCCAGCTTCTGAATCAAGGCCGCCATCGAGTAAATCGACTCCACGCGATTGTGCACAAAAAAGACCTGCCCCTTCCGGTCCAATTCCTCGACGATGGCCCGCCGGATAACCGATTCGGAGAAGGGCGCGACCACCGTTTGAATCGCCAGCCGGTCCTTTGGTGGTGTTTCGATCATGGACATATCGCGCAGCCCCACCAGCGACATATTCAACGTCCGCGGAATGGGCGTCGCCGTCATGGTCAGCACGTCCACGTTGCGGCTCATTTCTTTCAGCCGTTCCTTGTGGGTCACGCCAAACCGTTGCTCCTCGTCGACGATAAGCAATCCCAGATCGTGAAAAACGACGTCTCGCGAGAGCAGCCGGTGCGTGCCGATCAGGATATCCACCTTGCCTTCTTCCAGCGCGGCCAATATATCCTTTTGCTCCCGCGTGCTGCGGAACCGGCTCAGCATCTCGACGCGAATCGGAAACGCCGCCATGCGGCGCCGAAATGTCTCGTAGTGCTGAAAAACCAAAACCGTCGTGGGCGCCAGCACCGCTACCTGCTTGGAATTGGCCACAGCCTTGAAGGCGGCGCGCATCGCCACCTCAGTTTTTCCATATCCCACGTCGCCGCAAAGAAGGCGATCCATCGGCGTGGGTGCTTCCATATCGCGCTTTATGTCGGCAATCGCCGTCGCCTGGTCGGGCGTCTCTGAAAATTCAAACGCATCCTCGAATTCGTGCTGCCAGGGCGCGTCCGGAGCGAATCCATACCCCGTTGCCGTCTTTCGCTCCGCGTACAATTCCAGCAATTTGTCGGCAAGATCGGTAAGGGACTTGCGCACGCGGGTTTTGCGCGCGGTCCAAGCAGTGCCACCCAGGCGATCC
This sequence comes from Rugosimonospora sp., assembly GCA_035636675.1. Classification (GTDB taxonomy): domain Bacteria; phylum Acidobacteriota; class Terriglobia; order Acidiferrales; family UBA7541; genus Palsa-189. The sequence continues at coordinate 47,936 of DASPYR010000195.1, forward strand.
AGTTGCGGCTTGGTGCCCTCCAGGGAGCGATAATTCTGAACCAGATCCATTCGTTCCAGCGGAACATACAGCCGCACGTCATCGGCATACTGCAAGCGCATGAATTCACCGCGGCGGCCATCGCTCTCGATCGTCTGCAGCCCCTCGAATTGCCCGATTCCGTGGTCCACGTGCACCACGTAATCGCCGGGTTTGAGCTCGCTGAAATCACTGAAGAAACCTGCAGTCTTTGGGCGCTGCCGTGGCCGTTCGTGCGCCGGTGCGGTCTCGAAGAGATCGCCGGTGCCGTAGAAAGCCAGCTTCGCCTCCGGGATTACAAACCCCTCCGGCAGCGGGGCGCGAAGCAAAACAGCAGCCGGAGCGCTTCCCGAGGTGACTTCCTCGACGAGTCGCGCGCCGGTCGCGCTCTGTTCGAGTTCTCCCAGGCGATAAGGGACCTCATATTCACGGCAAAGGTCGGCGAGCCGCTCGAGTTCGCCGGAACTCGCGGCGGCGATCAAGACTTCGTCGCCGGCGCTCAGCCGTCCTCGAATCTCGCCTAAGAATGCCTGGATTTGTCCGTGATACCGCGCGGTTGGCTGAACCTTGAGTGTGCGGGGGTCTCTGCCGTCCCGGCGCAGTGCCAATTCCTCCAGGCTAAAGCGCTGCTGGCGATCGAGCGCTTTCTTCCACTGGTCTTCTGGCAAAACGAAAGGAACCGCAGCATCTCCGGCGAGTGAAGCAGAATCGGCCAGCAGCCGGTCCCGGGACTTCGCCGCCCGTTGGGCGATTTCCTCCGGTTCATCCAGCACGAGCAGAGCACCCTCGCGAAGATCGAACAAAGTTGCCGCTCTCTCCGCCACGGTTTCCTCTGTGGCGGTCTGGAACTTAGGAAAATCGAGATCTTCATCATCACGCCGGCTTGCCGTTAACGGAAACTCGGTCAGCGGCGGCAAGATCACGCGATTGACCGGTCCGGTGGAACGCTGCGTCTCGGGATCAAATTCGCGCAGCGATTCCACCACGTCGCCTAGGAGCTCAATACGCACAGGTTTTGCCGCTTCCGCCGGAAAAACATCCAGTATTCCGCCGCGCACGCTGAAGTGGCCCTCCATTTCCACCAGTTCCGTTCGGATGTATCCGGTCTTCGCGAGATGCGCGATTACTTCCTTCAGTGAAATCTCCGCATCTCGCGTGAGCGAGAGCGACAACGATTCATAGAATTGCGGAGCGGCGAAACTCAGCAGTGTGGCGTCAATCGGCGCCACAACGATCGAGCATTGGCCGCTGACCAAACGAGCGAGCGTAGATGCGCGCACCTCGAGAATTTCAGGGTGTGGTCCCGCGCCCACTCCCGGCAGCGTATCGAGTGCGGGGAGCAGCAAAACAGGCGCCGCGGAATTGCCGTTGAGCGTGCGATAGAAGAATTGCAAAGCCTCCAGGAGGGACGCGGCTCGGCGCTCGTCCTCCACCAACACCAGGGCCGGCCTGCGCAGCTCTGTCGCCGCCAGCGCGGTGACGAGTGCTTTGGCAGGGCTCGTCAATCCGGCCATTTTTTCGGCAGGCGAACCTTGCCGAAGCGCTTCGAGAGCGTCATCTATAGCAGGGAGACCTGCCAAATGGCCGAGAAGCTCGGTGACTGCCGAAAAAAGCATTAGTCCGTCGCCGGGTGCGAAGGGTCCTGTGGGAGCTTACGAATTTTCTGCAGAATGCCGCTTGTGGAATACCCTGGCTCCAGAGGTACGGAAACCACGCGTCCGCCCGCCCCTTCTACCTCCTCGCGGCCGACAATTTCCGTTGAGCCCCAATCGGCGCCCTTGACCAGCACGTCTGGAAGCAACTGCCTGATGAGCGCGCCTGGGGTAGGCTCGCTAAATAGAACGACGAAATCGACGGCTTCCAGAGCCGCCAGTAATTCTGCCCGCTCATCCTCGGCTACGACCGGTCGCGAGTCGCCCTTCGCCGTCCGCACGCTCGCGTCACGATTCAATCCCACGACCAGAACGTCGCCCAGCGAGCGAGCCTCCTCCAGCGTGCGCAGGTGCCCGGGATGCACCAGGTCGAAGCAGCCGTTTGTAAACACAACTCGACGCGAGCCGCGATTGGCGCGGCTGAGAAGCGCGATCAATTCCTCTTGCGAAATAATGCGTCCCATCTGTTTCGATACATGCGACATCACCGGTGGATACCAAATATTAACATGCGACGCCTGTTGCTTGCCGGGCGGCAGCTCGCCGCTGCCTCCCTCTTCGGTGATATACTCGCCCCGATTGTTATTAAGACGATTGCTTATAAGACGGATTGCTTGCCAGACCAATCGCTCCGGGCTGATCGCGGCGGAGTAACGCCTGTCGATGTCCCCAGCCGTCCATCCCGACTCCAGCCCTGGATCGCAAAGAGCTGAATCTATGGCCTCGCGGCGGATAGCGATCGTGGGCGGAGGACCTTCCGGAGCTCTGTGCGCCGAGCGGCTTGCCTCCGCCGGCTTCCAAGTCAATCTTTTCGATGAGCACCTCGCCTGGGAAAAACCCTGCGGCGGAGGCCTCACACATAAAGCCGTCCTTAACTATCCATTCTTGCTCAATGGCCCGCACCCCAAAAAAATGATTCATCAGGTCCAGCTGATCTCCGGCAATGGCGACCGGGCGCACCTGCGCCTCGACCATCCGATCGTCATCTATTCTCGGGCTGTCCTGAATGGGCTACTGCTCGAGCGAGCGGCAAGCGCCGGATGCCGGATCGTCCGTTCTCGCGTCAGCTCGGTAGATATCACCGGCGAAAGGCCGTCTTTCACCGCCGAAAATGCCATGCAGTTCGCCGATTTCCTGGTCTTGGCCTCGGGCGCGCGAAACTCATTTTTTCCTGCCACCCGCCCGCTGGCTCCCGCGGATTTGGAGATTACCCTCGGTTACTTCGTCCCCTCACGCGCGGACGCCATTCAAGTGAAATTCGTGCGCGGTTTGCAGGGCTACATTTGGTCTTTCCCGCGCTGCGACCATCTCTCGGTCGGAATCTGCGGCAGCCTGGCCCGGCATACCAGCCGAGAGTTGCATCAGCATCTGGCTCAATTCATGCGCGAGGAGCGCATCTCCACCGAGGAGGCCCGCTTCTATAGTCACGTGCTGCCTTCCCCTCGCGCTCACACCCTGGCGTCACGCCGCATCGCCGGGCGCAATTGGGCCCTCATCGGCGACGCCGCAGGATGGGTGGATCCGATCACCGGCGAAGGCCTCTATTACGCCTTGCGTTCGGGCGAGCTCTTGGCAGAATCGCTCGTCTCCGGCCAGCCTGAACTGTATCCTCGGCGCGTGCGTGACGATTTCTCAGCCGACCTCGAGGTTGCCGCGCGCATCGCTCGCAGCTTCTATCATGGAAATTTCTTAGGAGGCGCAGTTACCACGCGCCTGATCCAATTCATCGCCCGCAGCACGACTTTTCGCACCATGATCGCCGACCTCTTCAGTGGGGCGCAAAACTACTCCACCCTCAAGAGGCGTCTCTGGACGCAACTCGCCGCCACCCTCGCAGAAGTGCTCGACAGCATTTTTCGCACCGCCAAATCGACTACTCCGAGTCCCAGCCCAGGCGATGCCTGACTCTGGCCTGCCGCGCAGAATGAACTTCTCGGCACACACCACGGCTCCTAGCCCACTCACAAGCGAAGTCTTTAGATTAAAAGGCGGTGCGGCGTACGGCGGGCTTGCGCGTTGGGGGCGGAATCAGGCTCGCCATTTTCCGGATCATGGCCAGGACGAGGCGCTTATCACCATCCGATAAGCTCGTGCTGTATCGCTTGATCTCCGAAAGGAACCGAATCTCGTCCTCGGAGAGCTCGCCCAGCATTTTCTGCGTATCGCGATCGTGCGCCGTCTCGGTTCCCGGGAAAAAATCCGCCAAACTGATATCCATCGCTTCGGCTATTTTCGCCAGAGTCTCGAGTGACGGCACGGTATGTCCGTTTTCCACCCGTGAGAGGTAACATCGGAGGAGCCCGGTGCGGCGTTCGATGTCGCCCTGTGATAATCCTCGCTGGCCGCGATAGGTTCGGATGACCTCGCCGATATTGACTTTGGGCTTCTCCTTCGGCATCCGATCGTTTCCTCAAACGTGCGGTATCTTAAAACGTGCGGTATCTTACGCAGGCCACCATGGGCGCGCAAGAGGATTTTCCTCCCTCGTGCTCATGAGTACATGGGAACCGCGAGACTGAATTCTGGGTTGAGGGCGGAGCAAGCTACCCTGCTGGTTGAACCGCACGTAGAGGCGCAACGGGCCCGCTTCCTAATCGGCCATTCACTAATCAGAAAGAACCGGGAATTGCTGGGGTCGAATGCGCCGGGATCGCGCGGGGATTGCCGAAACTCGTGCCTTCGCCTCGGAATTTGCCGCCACTACGGCGCAACCTGCTTGCAGAAGTCCGGCCGGCCGCCCGGCCAGCAGCTTGACCCTGCTGCCGTACTGTTTCTCTGTTTGCGTGATCTGCTGGCCAGGAAATTTGGTCGTCTTCGCTTGGTTCCAAAGTGCGGCGCGCGATCCGCGATTGGCCTTTGCCGCGGACCTTAACTCCGTGTTCGCGCCCGGTTTCGTATCAACGTCGTTCGAGGGAATGCCTCCATCGGCAGATGCAGCGGCGAAGCTGATGGAGAGAATCTCGCCGATATCATAAAGTCGAATCTTTCCGTTCGCTTCAAACTGCACGGCACGCTCAGTGCCGCCCAGATATTTCCCTTGCACGAAATTGCCATTTTTCAATTGTAAACTGTCGGCCTGCACTCCTGGCACGAGAAGCAATAAAATTCCCGCCCTTGCTATCAAAATTGTCCGGAGATGCCACATGGCGTCCTCCTGGTTTCTCTGAAGTGAGCCCTTCGTGGCCGCGACGGCACTTCACGAAGTCCGCCTGGACTGGAGCTTTCAGGATACACCCGCGCATGGCTGCAAGCGCTTAGTTTATCGAGGGGTACAGCAAACCCGGTATGCAGCAGTTCTGGAGATCTTCAAGCGTGTGGCTCCCGCCGCGTTCGACTATTTCCGCAGCGGGAGCCAAGCGCCTAACACCTGTTTGGGACCAGACTACTGTGGCCCGAGCTCCAAAATTACAAACGAGTTTGCAATGGGCTGCGGCCTTGGACGGGGATTTTCCGGGCTCGGTTTCTCAGCCGGCTTGAAGTCCGCCGTTTCCGTGAAGACGTGATGCGTCTTCGGATCGAGGCCCATCGTGCGAGCGCCAAATTGCGTGTTGACGTTGCCCACGATGGTGTATTTGTCCGGCGAATCCTCGTGAATGACGGTCAACAACCCTTCGCGGCACGCGGCAAAAATTAGCCCCGTTCCCGGATCGAAGCCATTGCCGTCAGGATCTCCCCCGATTGCCGGCGTGGCGACCACTTTACCGGTATCCGGGTTGAATACCGCGATCATCTTGTCGCAGGCAGCAAACAGGCGATGGGTCTTCGTGTCTGCCGCAAGAGCGGACGGGCCGTCGCAAGGCGCAAGAGACCACGTCCCCTTCACGGCCAGTGTTTTCGTATCGAACTCCATAATGGAACTCTTGTCTTCCAGGTTGACGAACATGTTGCCCCGGCCGTCCAGCGCCGGCTCCTCTGGCCTCCCTCCCAGATTCACTGTGCCAACAACTTTGTCCGTTGTGGCATCGATCACCGTGGAATTATTGCCCTTCCCGTTCATCGTGAACACTCGCTTGGTTGCCGGATCATAAATAATCGAGTCCGGGTTGTCGCCCGTGGTTTTGATCTCGCCAGTGGGCTTCAGCGTTTTTAGATCAAAGACGGTCACCGTGGACGCCCCACCGTTGCTGGTGTAGCCCTTGTTCAGGTCGGTCGCAAGAGCCGCGCCGTGAATTCCCTTGGTATTCGGTATGTCGCCGAGTACTTTGCCGCTGGTCTCATCAACGATCATCATATGATCGCCGCGCGCCACGTAAAGGCGATGCGCATCGGGATCCACTCGCAAATAGTCCCATCCGCCTTCGCCTCCCACCGGGATTCTCCTCAGCACTTTGTAACTCTGAGCCGATGCCGTGCCCGCAGAGACAAGCACCAGCGAAGAAGCAAGAATGCAGGCCCAGCACAACAGTCCCACGAAAGCTCGCCGCAACATATATGCCTCCTCCTTATTTGCTGAATGAGCCCCGATGGATCAATTTCGGGACCCTATTTCCATCGTTTTCCCGCACATCGTCACAGATTAGTCCCTCATCCTACGCCTCGACGACGGGCTGGCTCTTCCGAGTCATGAAAAACTCCATCGCCGGCGTGATGACGAGCGACAAAATCATGGAAATCAGAATCCCCCCGATGACTGCAATAGCCAGCGGCTGCAGCATCTGCGAACCCGCGCCGACGGCCAGCGAAAGAGGCAGCATGCCCGCTACCGCGGCCATGGCCGTCATAACAATCGGACGAAGCCGGCGCCGTCCCGCCTGTACCAGGGCTTCTTCGGCCGAGAAACCTACGGAACGGAATTTCTGGTTCGCATCGAGCAACAGGATGCCGTTCTTGGCCACGATGCCGATCACCATGATCAGCCCCATGAACGAAGAGACGTTAAACGTCGTGCGCGTCACCAGCAATGCAAAGAATACGCCTGAGGTAGAGAGCACCGCCGAGGACAGAATCGCCAGCGGCGCGGAAAATGCCCGGAACTCCAGCAGCAGCACGATAAAAACCAGCACCAGGGCAAGCAGCAGCACCGTTACCAAATCGCGGAACGACTTCTGTTGCTCCTTATACGTGCCACCGTAATCCACTCGGATCGACGGCGGCAGCTTCAGATCGCTGACCGCCTTCTGTACGGCCGCAACACCGCTCCCCAGATCGAGTCCCTCCAATCGCGCCGTAACTTCCACGTCCCGCTGCAGATTATCGCGTATGACTTCGATCTGACCCGGGAGTTCGCTGATATCCGCGATTGCGCCCAGCGTTGCCGTCCCGCCGTTTGAATTCACCAGAAGTGTATTCTTCATGGCTTCGAGCGATGAACGGCTCCCTTTGGGGTAACGCACCCGCACGACGTACGGCCGGTCGTTAATCACCACCGGAGTAGTTGCCGGCTCACCGTCGACGATAGCAGAAGTCACCGTCGCTAGCTGGTCGGTGGTGAACCCGGCCTTCGCCGCTCGTACCGGGTCCACTGTGAATACCACGGCCGGGCCGCTGGTCGTGGCCTCGATGCCGTCGGCCACATCGACCACAGGTTTCTTCTGGCTGATATAGATGCCGCCAATGGTGTCCGCCACGCGCGGCGCCCATTGCTTGAGCGCGTCCACATCGTCGGAGTAAAGCTTGATCACAATGGGTTGAGGCGCTCCGGTCAGATCGCCAATCATGTCCTCGAGCACCTGGTGGAAATCGACATCAACCGCGGGTTCAGCAGCCGTGACCTTCCCACGCACTTCCGCGACGATCTCGTCTATGGGACGGCTGCGCTTATCCTTCAGTTTGACGGATATGTCTCCGGTGTTCGCTTCGGTCACCGCCGCCAAGCCCAATTGCAGCCCCGTACGGCGAGAGGTGCTCTCCACTTCGGGCAGGGTCCGCACGATTTGCTCCATGTGCGAAACCATGCGGTTAGTCTCCTGGAGCGAGCTGCCCGGTGGCGTGACGTAGTCGAGAATGAAGCCGCCCTCATCCATCGCCGGAAGCAGGTCGCTGCCCAGCGCCTTGTAGCTAAAGTACGAGATGACGATCAGAATCGCGCATAGCCCTCCCAGCCACACCGGATGCGCGAAAGCGCGGCGCAGCCAGCGCTCATAGAACCGGATAATGCGCTCGAACCATCCTCCTCTCAGAGAGGCTTCCTCAGCCGCCATCATGCGCCGGATCTGTTCCATCTCCGCCGATTCCGCCCCGGCCGCCTCCACACGTGGCATCCGCCCTTGCGGCCCATCCACGCCGTTACCGAATTCCTCCGGGCCGTTCGTGCCATTCGTTCCGTTTAACTCCGACGCTGCGCCCGGTTTGCCCCGGCGGATCAGAAAAGTTCCCAGATTCGTGGTCCAGGAAAGCGCCAACACGAGGGACGTCAGCAACGAAACACTCATGGCAATTGCCAGAGCGCGGAAGAACGTCCCCGTCACGCCGGTAATGCTGATCAGCGGCAAGAAAACCACAATCGGCGTCAGCGTCGAGCCAATCAGCGGAATGGTCAATTCCTTCAGGGCGCTCGCCGTGGCTCGCAGCGGCCCTTCACCGCCGTCCCGGTGAAGAACGATGTTCTCCACGACCACGATCGCGTCATCGATCACCAATCCGCCGGCGGCGGCCAGCCCGCCTAACGTCATCATGTTGAAGCTCTGACCCATGATCTTCATCACGATGAATGTCACCATGATCGTCACCGGCACGACCAGCCCGGTCATGACGGCGGTGCCCCAGTCTCGCAGGAAGAGCCAGATAATCAGCCCGGATAGGAAAAGTCCGATGATGATCGCATCGCGCACGCTGCTGATCGAGGCCTTGACGATATTGGACTGGTCGTAAAAGACCCGCAGGTCCACGCCAGACGGCAGGCTCGGAGCGATGTTCTGGATCTCCTGATGAACTTCGTTGGCCACTTGCACAGTGTTGCTGTACGGCTGCCGGTTGATGCTCACCAGCACGGCCGGCTTTCCGTTCGCTGTGACTACGGTATACGCCGGCGCCGATGAAGGCGCCACCGTGCCGATATCCCTGATCCGCACAGGAATGTCGCCGGTGGTCTTGATCACGATATCGCCGAGCTGTTCAGGACTCTGTGCTTGCGCGGTGACGAGTCCCAGGAAGAGCTGATGATTGCGGCTGAGCAGCCCGGGAGAATCGATCAAATTGGTATGATTTACGGCATCGAGGATGTCCTGCAGGGTCACATGTGCCCGGAGCATGCGCACCGGATCAGGGGTGATCTGAAATTCCGGCTGCTGCCCGCCCTGCACCAGAACGCTGGCGACTCCGTCCAACCGGTTCAGGCGCGGCTTGAGCTGATATGTGGCCAGTTCCCAAAGTTGGGTTTGCGGAACTTTGTCCGACGTGATGCTGTAGCCCAGGATCGGAAAGCTCGCAAAATCGAGCCGATGGGCCTCGATTTGAGCGGTCATTGGCAAGGTGCTCTGAATACGCGCGATCGCCGAATTCACTTGCTGGAGCGTCACCACCATGTCCACGCTCCAATCAAAGTCCAGATCGATTTCCGCCGAACCGCGGCTGGTGATCGAGCGCACGTTTTGCAGCCCGGGCACGCTATTCACCGCCTCCTCGATGGGCCGCGTAATCGTCACTTCCATCTGGTTGATGGGCATGACGCCGTTATCCACGCCCACAATAATCCGAGGAAAATTCGTAGTGGGGAACACTGCAATGGGAAGCGTAAAAGCTTCGTAGATTCCGACCACCGCCAGCGCCAGAATCATGAAGATGATCGATTTGGAATGGCGCGCGAACCAGTAGCGATTGGGATCATCGATCGGCGCGACACGCCGCGGCGGCGGCAAGGTGCGAGTCGCCGCCTGGATTGAGGTCGTCGTCGTGGTCTTGGGTTCCATGGAATGTACCGTCAAGCTGCCAGCAAATTCCTAAATTGCTGAAACCATCGCGTAGCCGCGCATGCTTGCCATCCGGCTCATTGGTCCTCGTCCTCTTCTGGAATATTCGGCGGAGCCTGCACCTGTATGTTCGTCTTCGCCAGGATGGGGTCGTCTTCTTGGGAAAGCGCGAAGGCGCCCACGGTCACCACCCGCTCTCCGCCCTGCAAGCCATCCGTGACCTGTACTTCGCCGTCATCTCGGATCCCCACCTTCACCTTCTTCTTATGCGGCTTATTGTCGGTATCCAGAATAATTACGGAGGTATCTCCCTCCGAAGTGGTCAGAAGAGCCTCGGCCGGAATCACGATGGCGTGCGGGACCGCCAGCGCCACGATTTGTACCTGTACATTGCTTCCCGGCTTCAAACGCTCGCCGGGATTGGGAGTCTGCACCCACACCTCCACCGTCGTGCTAGCGGGATCGAGCGCCGGGCTTACCAGGCTGACCTTCCCCTTGAGAGCTCCCGGCTGACCCGGTACGGAGATTGTCGCGGCGTCGCCCACCTTGAGCTGCGACGCCTCCTGCTGATCGATGTGCGTGCGAGCCACGACTTGCGACAAATTCATCACGGTAATAAGAGGGCCTGAGCTTGAGGCCATTTCTCCCGGGTAAACAGGCCGGTCCGTGACCACGCCGTCGATGGGGCTTACGATTTTGGAATAATTCAAATTGGCTTCCACGCTCGCACTTCTGCCCTTCGCCGCCGCTAGCTGTCCTTCGGCCATTTTGAGGTCGAGCTGTTTCTGCGACGATTCATAAGCATTCCGCGCCTGGATCAAGGCCACGTTGGCGTCGTCGACATCCTTGGCCGAGACGGCTCCCTGTTTATAAAGCTCCTGCCGCGCGTTATAGAGTTTTTGTGCAGCGTCCAACGTTTCCTTAGAGAGCTGCAGGTCTTGTTTCGCCTTCTGAACCGCTTGCTCATACCCGGCTTCGGCCTGGGCGTAGGCTCCCCGATTTTCCTCCTGGGCGGCAAGCAGGTCCCGATTCTCGAGTTCGGCCAACAACTGGCCCGCATGCACCTTGCTGCCCTTTTCCACGTAGAACTTCTTAACCGGCGCGCTGATCTTCGGTACGATCGCCGCCTGTTCCAGCGGATAGAGCGTCGCTTCGCCGATCACTTTCCGTTCAATGGTCTGGTTCTCCGCCGCGCCTACCTGCACCGTCACCGTCGGCGATGCCTCGGCGACTCCGCCTTTGGAGCAGCCGGACGAGAGAAAACTCGCCGCCAGAGCCACCCCCAGCAAGCCGCCGGCCCAGCGGCTTGCGAAAATATGGCCAGGGTCCATGTGAAGAATCGCTATGCGCATTACTTTCTTATCAGCGTTCATATTGCTGCCTTTTAACCCTTAACCTTTTTTAGAAACTTCCCGTAAACGTCTGTAAAGTCGCCAGCGCTGTGCGATAGCGCGCCTGCGCGTCATCGAAAGCGTTGCGCGCCGTGATCAGAGTTGTTTGCGCGTCCACCACTTCCAACGTCGTGGATGACCCGCCCTGATAGCGCAGGGTGACCAGGCGCAAACTTTCCCCCGCCAAGTCCGCAATCTGCCGAAGCTTCTCTACCGCCTCCCGTGCTACGAGAGCTTCATTATATGCCGCATAGACCTCGCCGAGCGTACGCCTCTGGGTCTGGCTCAGCGACACCTGGGCCTGTTGCTGCTTGAATTCGGCTTGGTGCAGCTTACTGCGCAGCGTTCCCCAATCCCAAAGCGGAACAGTCAAAGAGGCCTGAATGTAATAGCCCAGGGTCGGCGTGGCGCCGGCCTCGGGAATGGCTGTGTATGCGCAATTTAACGCGACGCAATTCGCTTCAAGACCCCAAACAGGATCAAAGGATATGGCGGGCAGAAACGCGCTCCTGGCGCCTTTAACGTCCAGATTGGCCTGACGGAGAGATTCCGTTGCCACCCGCACATCGGGATTCATCCGCCCGGCCATCTCTTGCACTTCGCCGAACGTCGGCAATGGCCGCGGCGTGGCCAGATCGTCTACCGCCGTGAAATTTTCATTCAGTGTCGGAAAGATGAGCACAGAAAGATCCAGCCGGGCGTTTTCCATGCCCAGATTAACCTCCGAGAATGCCGCCTGCTGCTGCTGATATTGAATCTCGGCTTTGATAACGTCGCTGTGTGCCGCTTGGCCGGCCCTTTCCGTTGCTTCCGTTAACTGGAGAAAACGCCTTGCCTGTTCCAGCGCCTCTTGCGCGGTGGCATATTTCCGCTGCGCGATCACCAGTGCGTAGAAGGTCTTGGTGACCGTGACCGTCAGCCCGCGGCGCGCTATTTCCGCCTTGGCCGCCGCGATCGCTTCCGCGGCCTGGGCCCGCTTGTAATCGGTGCCCATCAATGCGTTCGCTGTGAGTTCCTGATGCAACACAGCCCACTCACGGTAGACGTGCACGCCGTCTTGGGTCACATATCTTCCATTTGGAGTTTTTCCGTTGCCCTGCGTGCCGAGATATTCGCTTCGGAAGCCGAACTGTGGCAGTCGCGCATTCCTGGCTTGCAGGCGGTCTTCCTGCGCGGACTTTTGGTCGGAAAGAGCCGCCAAGAATTCAGCATTATTTTTCTGCGCCCTCTGCAGCGCATCCGCCAGCGTTATCGTAACGGGCGGTCCGGTTTGCTCCGCCGGCTTGGGCGGATATACAAGCTGCACCGGTGCCTCAGGGGCGGCCTGACGCGGCGGGGTTTGCGCGCTGGCTATCGAAGCTCCGGCGCAAATCAAGAGCAACACCAGACCATAACGAAACGCCGGAGGGATATGGGCCGTGCGGCGCGTTCCCCCGCAACTCTTTTCGCCAAGCAAAGATCTCTCACGCGCAGCAGTCACGTTGCCTTCCTCCGTCTTCCCGAAATTTGTTCTCACGATTCTTTCCGATTTCTTTAAGGAGTTTCCCACTCGCCCTTCACACGACCGCTCGCTTGAATCCAAGAGCCTCTGCAGGCAGGTCCGCAATAGCCCAAACTATTCTAGATTAAGATGAGCTTAAAACGTATAATCCGGCCCTTTCAGGAAGACGCCCCGCCCGGCACAGGGACCGAACGGGGCGTCATTTACCGGGGTCTCAATAAACATATTGTGGAGGCAGATACATTAAATAGAGCTTAACTCCGGCTGAATCGGAAGCTGGACCCTCATCTCCGTGCCCTGCCCGTCGCGATTTACGGCCTGAATTTGCCCGCCGTAGGCTGTCACCATGGCTTTGCAGATCGCCAATCCCAGCCCAAATCCTCCGGTAGAACGAGACCGCGAAGGATCACCGCGATAGAATCGCTGAAAAACATGCGGCAACTGTTCCTCCGGAATGCCCGGACCCGAATCCTCCACGGAAACGCGTGCTGTGCTGCCGCCGTTGCGTATTACCTGAATCGCCACTCTCGATCCCGCCGGACTGTACTGCAGTGCGTTCTCCAGCAGATTCACCCAAATCACTTCCAGGTCCTCCGGATCGGCTTGCAGGTGAACCTCCTGCGGAGCAATCAATTCGATTTCAATGTTGCGCGCCTGGGCCAAAGCCTGGATTCGAGAAATGGCCGCTTCGCACGTAGAAGTGACTTCGGTAGTACCGAGCTTGCGTTTCATGCCGTTTTCAGCCCACTGTTCGATCCGCGCCAATCTCAATAGGCGGCCGAGCAAATCTTCCAGCCGCCCGCAATCCTCCAGCATGCTTTCCAAGCCGGCGTGATATTCGTGTTCTGGACGCGGCCGCCGCAACAGAGTTTGCAACGTTGATTTGACGATCGCCACCGAGGTCTTCAGCTCGTGAGCGGCATCGCTGGTGAAATCGCGCTGCTGGCGGAAGGATTCCCGCAGCCGGTCCAGCACGGTTTCAATGGCCCCGGTAAGGGGAGCCAGCTCTTTCGCCATGGACGCCTGGGGCGGCGGCCGAAACTCCCAATTGAGCACGGATATCGCTCCCGCCTGGCCGGCCAATTCTCGCAGCGGCTCGAGCCCTCGGCGCACGCCCCAGGCGGCCACTGCGCTGACGACAAAAAGCAAAAGCAAGCTGACGCCTGCAACAGAAAAGCCCAGTTCCGCGAGCTGCTCACGCATGCCCACCAGGGACGCGGCGTAAATCACCGTGACTCGCTGCGGCACGCTGATATTTTCTTCGCGATCGAGCACCGGCACCTGCCGCAAAACAATGGATCTGTAAGGAACGCCGTTCACGGCAAAATTGGCGAATGCGCTGCCTGGATCCAATTCCAACGGAGCTAGCGCCCCGGAGCGGGCCAGGAGCTCGCCGTCGCTCTTGCGAATCTCGAAGAGATCAGGGTGCCTCGCATTAGAGGAGGCAGGAATCAGCGCAGGATCGAACAGGAGATCGGGAACATTGGCGTCCGAGTAGCGGACGGCAGCAAGTGTGTTTGCGGCCAAGCCGTTCAGCGCGGCGTCGAAACCGCGGCGCAACTCCCGGCGCGCATAGAGCACTGCAACCGTCGTGAGCGCGGCCGTGAGCACCAGCTGACAGACAATCACGCTGGCAATGATGCGGCCCGCCAGCGAAAAAGGTCTGCCCGCAGGTTTAGCCTCACGCCGAAGCGTGGCGAACCATCGCTGCGCTGTTTTCTCATTGGCTCCCGCACTGGTTACAGCAGGTTCAGTTTGGGGCCAGCTTCCCGATGCCACCTGAATGCTTCCTTTCCAAGGCGTGTGAATTGAGCTTACGTACGTTCGCGCTCAGGACGCAAAACGTAACCGTGGCCGCGCACCGTGTGAATGAGCTTCACCGGATCATTGCTGTCAATCTTGCGTCGGAGCCCGGAAATGTAAACTTCGATCACGTTGCTGAATTTCTCCCAATTGTAGTCGTAAAGGTGCTCCAGCAGCTCGCTCTTGGAGATCACCGCGCGCGGCCGGTGGGCAAGGTATTCCAGAACGCGATATTCCATGGGCACAAGCGCGATCTCCTTCTGGCCGCGCCGCACCGTGCGCTCGATGGTATTCAACTGAAGGTCGGCCACGGAAAGCACCGGAGACCTTTGCCCCTTTCCGCGTCGAACCAGAGCTTTGGCTCGGGCCAGAAATTCGCCCAGATCAAAGGGCTTGGAAACGTAATCGTCAGCCCCCGCGTTGAGCAGGCGCACCACGTTCTCTTTCTCATCCCGGGCGGTCAGCACGAGAACTGGCGTGGCCAGGCCTTTTTTGCGGTACTGCGCCAGCAAACTCTGTCCATCCAATTTAGGCAGCATGAGATCGAGGACCATGAGGTCGTAGGCGCTCGATTCCGCCAGGTACAAGCCTTCCTCACCGTCACCCGCGATATCCACCGCATAACCCGCGCTCTCTCGCAGCGCGCGCGCCACGTTCTCAGCGAGCCGTTTCTCGTCCTCGACCACCAGTACTCGCAAATCCCCTCCTAAGAAGTCGCCGACATTCCTGCGTTACCCACTAAAACCACGTGCCCGGATATTTCACCGAACAGCCGTAAGGCCGGCTTGCCGGCGTGGTCACCGGCTTTCCCGCTATGGCTTCCTCGAGCGCCTGAGAAAGATAATTCCGCGCACGCCCGATATCCGCCTGATCGGTCGTGGGCTTATCATCAATCGCGCCGTCATAAACCAGCGTTCCCTGCGGATTGATTACAAACATCTGCGGCGTGGTTTTCGCATCGTAGAGGTGCCCCAGAGTTCCCGTGGGGTCAAGCAGCACGGCGCTAGGCGCCGCATTGATTTGCCTGAGCCAGGAGTTTTCTTCCGCCGCCGTTACATATCCCTGCTTACGCGGCGCCGAGGAGATGACGGTCAGCCAGATCACTCCCCGCAGCATCCATGCGCGTTGCAAGCGCTGCATATTCCCGCTGTTGTAATGCTTCTGTGTGTAAGGGCAACCCCGGTTGCTCCACTCGAGAACCACGAACTTCCCGGCATAATCGGAAAGCTTCTGCGTCTTGCCATTCGTATCTGTGACGGAAAAATCGGGGGCGCGTTCGCCCACTCGCGCCGCCTGGGCCAGGGGCAACGTGCAGAACACAGCCGCGGCTACGATTATCCAGCAAGTCGCCGCTCGCTTCATCTTCCCTCCCCTTGCTTCCGAAGAGTTTGAAGCAGCGAAGATAAACGCCCGATTAACACGACCGATTACTTCTTGCTGCCCGCCACAGGCGCCGAAACTTCAAATGCGCGGCCCGGGCCAAGCACCACGACGCCCTTCAACACGCTGATCGGCTTCAAGAGCTGGTCCGATTTCTTAAGCTTAATCTGCACGCCGCGCGGATTTGGCGCCACGCCCTGCGCCGCGGAGTTATCGATCTGCTCTTCTTCCAGTGGGAAAAAAGTGGCCTTGCTGTCGCTTGCTCCGGTGTCCAGCGAAAGCAGGAAAAAGCCGCCATTCTCGCTGGCCTGGGCCTTCCAGTTCGCGGGCCACGCTTTCGGTACGTGATCGAAGGTGCTGCGGAATAGCTCGCGATCAGCCGCCGCGTTCGCGGCATTCGCCGATGGAATCGATAGGTTGGCCTGAGCCTTTGCCGGTATGCACACCTCGCGGCAGATCAGATAACGAATATCCGCGGATATCGTCACCGGCTTCGCCGGTTTGTAGCCGGCCGGGACTTGCATCCGCACCGGAAGCAGCACGCGCCCCTCATAGCCGTAGTCAATCACGGTGCCGGTACCCAGGCGCACCGGAGTCGGCCAGCGAATCTCTTTAGCTTGAAACCCGGGCGGAACCTGCCACTGTATTTTCGGCGGCTCTCCCGAATCGCCCGGATTCACCCAATAAATGTGCCAGCCCTTCTCGAGATCGAATAAGACGCCGACCCAGGCAGCTTGCCCGGGCGGCAGCGAATTATTCTCGGCAATCAGTCCCACTTTCGCATGAGTGGCTGTGAACGATTGCGCAGCGGCGCCGATGGCACATGCGAATCCCAGCAGCAGAATCGCCATGCGGAGCGAAAAACGTCGAGAAGACAAAAGCATATTGATGTAACCCTCCGCAAACGCTATAACCCGCCGGAAGACGGCCTGCCCGTTTGAGAATTCTCCGCCAGGAGGCGTTGTACCAGACCTCGCACTTCCCCCTTCAGCCGCACATACTCTTGGCCTGTAGCCTGGCTTGCAAATCCCGCATGCACGCTCCGCACGCGGCCGTCGCGTCCTAAATAAATGGTCGTGGGATAAGCGCCGAAATTCACGAGTTGGGGAATCTTTTGATTCACTTCATCGGGGGTGCCGGCCAGCAGCATCGGATATTGTATGCTGTAGCGCCTGATGAAGCTCTCCACGCGCGGCCGCGCCAGAGCCGGATCCGCATCCGCCTCGAACATCAAGCCCACAATTTCCAATCCTTGCGAATGAAATTCCTTATATAACTCGACCAGGAATGGCGCCTCGTCGTGGCAATTCGGGCACCAGCTTCCGCCGATCGCCAAGAGCACGACCTTGCCCTTGAATCGCGCATCCGTATTGGAAACAATCTTTCCGTCCAGATCCGGAAAGCTGAACCGGAAAGCTACGCTGGGATCTTTCACGCCAGTGTAACGCGAAGGATCAGGCGGATCGGGAACGCCCTTCGCTCTGGCCTCGCTCTTCCGCACGGCCACATAATTGGCTGCCCGGTCCAATGAAATCGCGAGCGTGCCGTCCGAATTTAGTTTGGCCTCAAACAGCAGAGGGTTGGCTCCGGCAAAATGGCTCAGGACGAGCCGGCCATTTTGCCAGCGGCCGATGAGGTAGCCGGTGTCGCCGTCCACTCGCAGAATCGAACCGGAAACCTCCGCCCCCGATTGGCGCAAGAAGAGACTCCAGGTGCGCGTATCGCTAGGGCTCCTGGCCTCCTGAGCCACGCGCCGCATCTCCCAACTCCCTGCAACTTTGGGAGCATCGGTCGTGCTGGCCGGGGCGGGCACGAAGCGGTGCCCGCGGATTTCCAGGGCCCAGGAATTTGGCCGGTTGTCGCGATAAATGCCGTGAAGCTGGTCGCCCTCGAAGATAGCTTCGAGCGTGGTATTGAGATAGTCGTACTTGAGCATTAGACGCCCATTGGCGACGCTTCCCGATGTCGAACCCAGCTTGGCGTCCCCCTCGAAGAAGAAGCCTTGCACCTGATTGCCGTTTTGGGCGATCTCGAATCGGAAGGGAATCTCCACGCGATTCACGATGACCGTCGCGTCCCACAAACCCGTAACATTCGTGGCGGAAATACCGGGCGGGCTTGATGCCAGCCAGATCGCTACAACCGTGATACAGAGGGTCAGAAGCCTTCTCACAGTTTCAAAATTATAGCACCAGCTCAGGGCACGGAAACTCCGGAAACCCCGAAGCAGGAGCCGGCTTAGTGGGTCATGGGATAGATGATGTAGTTGATGCCCATGCGATAGGCAAAGGAAGAAAAGCGCTCCGGATAGCGCGGATCATCGGCATGCTCCCAAGCATCGCCGATGTGCATATTGAAGCAGATAGCCACCATGATGCGGCCGTTTTCATCACGAATCGCCTTCCACTCCGGATAAATGCCATCGTTCTCGTAGGTCCTACCGGTATATATATATTGATAGCCGGGCACCTGCGGCCGTTCGTCCAAATCGTACAGAACGTGGAAAATCTCATCCTTGTTGGTCAAATCCTCGATGGGCCGGTCGGGCAGAATCTTGCGCATTCCGATCATGAAACTGGCCCAGGCCGCGGCTCCGTGAAAGCTGTCCACAATCAGGAAGCCGCCGCGCTGCAGGTAATTGCGCATGCGCTTGGCCTGCTCATCGTTGAAGTCCCAATTGGCCACATTGACGGCGTATAGCCAGGGCCAATTGAAAACCTCATCACTGTCTGGATCGATCACTTCCTGGTAGGGACGCGCGTCAATGCGCGTCAGGCGGAGAACCCCCTGCACAAATTGCCGGTCGGCCCGGGGATAATCTTCCGACCAGCCGCCATTGCGGAACATGCCGAAGTCGCCGAATCCCCCGTAGCTGGCCATGCGGATGGGATAGCGGAGGCGGGCAAAGGCAAATTCATCTTTCTGTTCCTCGTTGCCTTCGCGATAACCGCGGTAGCCGCCGTAGCCGCCGCCATAGTAACCCTGCTGCAGCGCCAGCAGAGTGGCACCGGAGCCCACGAACAACAGCAGCAGCAAACCGCGCGCCAGCGATTTCGTCATGGCAGGTCTCTATCCGCAGAGTATCAGAATCGGGCTACTTTCTCCAATTGGGCGGCCGCGCCGAGTGCATTCCTGGCAACTCGGCTAACCATTGGATTCCCAATCACGAATAACGGAACAGCGCCTTAAAGCCAAAATCCATGTGCATCTGATTGTGACAATGGAAAAGCGTTAAGCCCGGCTGATCAGCCATCAGGTCCACGGCTACGCGCCCAAACTGAGGTACGACCACGGTGTCTTTCATAACGCCGCCCGTCGGCTTGCCATTGATTTCCACGATCTCGAAAAGATGCCGATGGATGTGCAGGGGATGGTCATCGTCAGTGCGGTTACGAAAGAAGATGCGATATTTCGAGCCCGGACGAAGCACAAATTCGTCCTCGTGCGGAAATTCCTTGCTGTTGATGGTCCAGTGGTTGAAGCCATGCACGCCGCCGGGAACCTTCTCGAAGATCATGTCGATCGTCTCTGGCGGCGCAGACGGCGCCGTGGGGCGGCCGAAAACCATGTAGTCCCAGGTGCGATTCGCCGGCCGCAAAAACTGCGGCTGCCCTTTCTGGTTTTCGTACTCGACGATGATGCCCAAGCCCGCGTTGCGATCGGCATCGGCGGTCGCACCGAGCGCCCAGACGCCGGGCCGGTTCATATCCACGAAACAATCGACGCGCTCGCCGGGACCCATGGCGATCACGTCCACCGCTTGGGGAGTTGGCACCGGATTGCCATCCAGGGCGAAGATTTGAAATTTATGGCCTGTCAGCGCGATCTTCCGGTTGGAGGTGGCGCAGGCGTTCAGGAAATGGAACAGGAGGCGCTGCCCTTGCTTCACCTGAATCGGCGGGCCTCCGCCCATCAGCTTATCGTTGATGGAAACGACGCGATAGACCGCTTCGTAGCCATTGGGTCCCCGGGGCATGCGGGTCGGTTTTTCCGGCGTCGGCGCGTTGGGGTCTTCGTCCTCGTCATCTTCATCTTCGTTGGCGAGAAAAGGCTCCCAATCACGTAGTGCCAGAAAGTGTTCCTGGTCGTATTTCCCGGGGTCTTTTCCGGAATCGATATAAAAGAATCCGTATTGGCCGGTATAAGTCCCGCGATGCAGATCGGAGAGGGCCATGGTGTGCGTGTGATACCAGCGGGAGCCCGCGGGACCCGGAGTGAATTGGTAGCGGTAGCGCCCGTGCGGCGGAATCATGGGCGTGCCCTCTTCTTCCGCGCCGTCCACTTCGGAAGGAATGAGCTGCCCATGCCAATGGACGAGTTCGGGCACGTCAGTATCGTTGACGACGTCGATGGTTATCGGTTTGCCCTCGCGCACGCGGATCAGCGGGCCCGGCGAGGTTCCGTTATAACCGATGGTGCTGAGGGACCGGTAAGGGGCGAGTTCCACCAGGACCGGCGCGATTTTCAGCGTGAAATCCGCGGGCGTCTGCGGCGCGCCAGAGTTCCGATTTTGCGTCGGGTTTTGCATCTGGGGCATTTGTGGCGCTTGCTGTGCAGGCAGCAATCTGCCAAGTCCCAAACCACCGGCGAGCGCGCCCCCTACCTTGATGAAGTTGCGTCGGTCCATCTTTCCTCTCTTCCTCGCACCCGATCCGAGTGCCTGGACAAAAAGTTCCAGCTGGGGACCTCTAACAGATTACCACCAGAACAAGGCGCACATGCAGGCCATCCATCAATCCGGCTTCTTTCTGAAAGCCAATAGCTCGATTATCGGTCCCTCACAGAACGTGGTGATTCGGCATCCCGACCGGCGCACGGACGAAGAAGTGGAGCTGGCCGTGGTGATCGGCAGGCGCGCGCAGGCGGTGCCG
>DASPYR010000196.1:0-8595 GCA_035636675.1 Rugosimonospora sp.
CGGTGACGCGCGCGGACGCCGGGCGCGACTACTGCAAGCTGATAGAGTCGAACGGAGCGGCGCGTCGGATCGTGGAGCGGATGGGGCGCAGCCTTGCCGACCTGCTGCTGGAGGTCTCGCTGCACCTTCCCGCGATCGACCACGTCATCCTGCGCGGCGGGCTGCTCGGCGATCACGTCGTCGGGCAGGTCCTGCGCGCAGAGGCGGCCGTCAACGTCCCGCAAGACCTGGCGCGCAAACTCGAGTTCGAAGACGAAAGCGTCCATTCGGGTGCATTCGCTGCGGCGTGGCTGGCGGCGCGCCTATAAGCGGCAAAAACGGGCCGCGATCGTTCAATAGCTTGAAGAAGTGCGGTCCCTTTGCTGGCTCCTTTTTCCTGACCGCGATTTCCGCGCCTGCGCCGAAACGCGTGGGATGATGACGAAACGCTACTGAACGGAGTTGCCGGGGGATAAGACGTGGGCCCAAGCGCGACCGAGGCGATGCTCGAAGCCAGAAAAAAAGAGGTCGTCCTGGCCGTTCATGGAAATCACATGAGCGTGTAGTCGGCTACTCGGACAAGTGCCGCCGTCTTCGACCCAGATTCCTGTCGGTAACAGCCCTTCGCGCCAGAAATCCGTCGTCGTTGGCCAGAAACGGGGTTCTCGGACATTTCACCTGACGACAACAAGTCCAGACGCCCCCATGCCGCGGCCCGGGTTCTGTTGCGCGATGTGTGGGAGTTGACTAAAATCCGGCCCAAACGGTCACGCCGGAGTTCCTCTCCTTTGGGGGGCGCATGAAGAGCACCATGATGGATTTTCAATTGACGCTGGCGCCCATGCTGGAGCGCGCGGGAAGGCTCTATCCGAGAGTGGAGATCGTCTCGCGCAGGCCCGACCGGAGTTTGCATCGGTGCACCTATTTGGATTTGGCGATGCGCGTGCGCACACTCGCTCGCGCCCTGATGGCGGCGGGTTTGCAGCGCGGCGAACGCGTGGCCACCCTGATGTGGAATCACAGCGTACACCTGGAGGCCTACTTTGGCATTCCGCTGGCCGGCGGCGTGATTCACACTCTCAATCTCCGCCTTCGTCCTCAGCAGCTTGCCTTGATCGCCACTCATGCCGGAGACCGATTTGTGATCGTGGACGAAGTGCTGCTGCCTCTACTTGAAAGCTTCATCCGCGAGGCGCGCTTCGAGCGCGTGTTCGTCCACCACACCGGCCAATGCTCAGCCGAGCATTACGAGGACTACGAAGCGTTGCTCAAAACGGCGCCAGACGATGGCCCTTTGCCGCAGTTGAACGAGAACGACGCCGCGGCCATGTGTTACACGTCCGGCACCACGGGCGATCCCAAAGGAGTGGTTTACTCGCATCGCGCGCTGGTGCTGCATTCGCTGGCGCTGGGGCTGGCGGATTCCTTTGCGGTCTCGCACCACGATTCCGTGCTGCCCGTGGTGCCCATGTTCCACGCCAATGCCTGGGGCTTCCCGTACGTGGCGACGCTGGCCGGAGCCAAGCAGGTGCTGCCCGGGCCGCATGTGGACGCGGAGAATCTTCTCGATTTGTGCGAACGCGAGCAGGTGACGCTAGCGACCGGCGTGCCGACCGTGTGGATGGCCGTTTGCGCCGCATTGGACAAAAGCCCGAAGCGCTGGCGCCTGGCGCCCGGCTTGCGGCTTGCCGTCGGCGGCTCCGCGCCGGCGGAGTCGCTGATTCGCCGCTTCGACGCCCATAACATCCGCTTGATTCACGCCTGGGGCATGACCGAATCCACGCCGATCGCGAGCATCTGCCATCTGAGCCCCTCGCTGGGCGAAATGTCCGAAGACGAGAGGTATGCGATTCGCGCGATGCAAGGAACTCCCGTGGCGTTCATGGAAGCCAGAGTCATGAGCCAGACCGGAGCGGTTCCCTGGGACGGCAAGACCATGGGCGAAGTGCAATTGCGCGGGCCATGGGTGGCGTCGAGCTACTTCAACCTGCCCGAGCTTGGCGACAAATGGACCGATGACGGCTGGCTGCGAACCGGCGACGTCGTCACCGTGAATGAGCACGGCTATTTGCGCATCGTGGATCGTACCAAGGACCTGATCAAGAGCGGCGGCGAATGGATCAGTTCCGTGGACCTGGAGAATGCCATCGTCGGGTATGCGGGCGTTCGGGAAGCCGCGGTGATTGCGGTACCGCATCCACAATGGGAGGAGCGCCCGGTTGCCGTCATCGTGGCCAACGAACCGAAACCCACGCCAGAGGAACTGAACGACTTTCTCGGCAAACGGTTTGCCAAATGGCAGCTTCCCGACGCCTACATCTTCGTCGAGGAGCTCCCCCACACCTCCACGGGCAAACTGCTGAAGAGCGCTCTGCGAGATCGTTACCGCGATTATCTGAACGGATTTTTCTCCACAGCCCATTGAGCACGACCGTCTCAACCGGCCTGGCTTTAGAGTCTGTGCGAGAACTCTGATTTCAGCAGGTTTTTGTAGCGGCGCCCTTCAGGGCGGCGATTTGAATAAACGACGCCCGCCTGGAAGGCGGCCGCTACACAATCAAACCCGGTCCACACAGACCCTCTGCCCGTCGCTAAAGTGCAGGGCACTCGGGATATGATGGAGTGCGCAGAGTTGGTGAAGGCGCCCGCTTGCAGGAGCTTCCTGGCAGAAGCCATCTTCCAGCGAAAGCCAGCGAGCGATCGTTTACACAAGCGCGCCGAAACTCATGTCCTTTTCCCGCCGAGAATACGACGCGGTCGTGATTGGCAGCGGACCGAACGGTTTGTCCGCCGCCATTACCATGGCCGAAGCAAGCCACTCCGTCGTATTAGTCGAGGGAAACGAAACCCTCGGGGGCGGCGCGCGCTCGGCGGAATTGACGCTGCCCGGTTTTATCCACGACGTCTGCTCTTCCGTTTACCCCATGGCCGTGTGGTCTCCCTTTTTTCGACTCCTGCCGCTGGCGCACTATGGCCTCGAATGGGTTCATCCCGCGGCGCCGCTGGCGCACCCGCTCGATGACGGCTCTGCCGTAATCCTCGATCGCTCCGTGGAACTGACCGCGCAGAATCTGGGCGAAGACGGCGCGCGGTATCGCCGGCTCATGGGACGGCTCCTCTCGGCCTGGCCCAAGCTCGAGTCCAGCGTACAGAATCCGTTTAGTATCCCCGCGCATCCCTTGGTGGCGGCGCGTTTCGGATTGACCGTGCTGCGCTCGGCCTCGAGCGTCGCCAGGCACGCCTTTCGCGGCGAGCGGGCGCGCGCGCTTCTCGCGGGCCTCGCAGCCCACGCCGTGTTGCCGCTCGAACGCATGCCCAGCGCCGCTTTCGGCCTCGTCTTGGGAATCATCGCGCATCAGCAGGGCTGGCCCTTTGCGCGCGGCGGCTCGCAGAATATCGCCAGTGCGCTGGCACGGCATTTAGCAGCGTTGGGCGGAGAAGTTGTTACGCGCACGCCGGTCGGTTCGATGGAGCAACTTCCTCGCGCTCGCGCGATCCTTTGCGACGTTACGCCGCGACAACTTCTGAAAATTGCGGGGTCGCGATTCCCCGCGAGCTTCCGCCGCAAACTCGAGCGCTACCGCTATGGCCCCGGCATCTGCAAGCTCGATTGGGCGCTGGACGGCCCCATTCCCTGGAAGGCCGCGGAGTGCCGCCGCGCCGGGACGGTGCACCTTGGGGGCACGTTCGCGGAAATTGCCGCCTCCGAGCGCGATCCGTGGCAGGGAAAGCATTCCGAGCGCCCCTTTGTGTTGCTCGCGCAGCCCACGCTCTTTGACACCACGCGGGCTCCGGCGGGAAAGCACACCGCCTGGGCGTATTGTCACGTGCCCAACGGATCGAGCGTGGATATGACCGACGCGATGGAGCAGCAGATCGAAAGATTCGCGCCGGGATTTCGCAGGCTGGTGCTGAAGCGCAGCGTGCGCGTTGCCGCCAGTCTGGAAGGCTACAACGCGAATCTGATCGGCGGCGATATCGGAGGAGGAGTTGCGGATTTGCGACAGTTTCTGCTACGGCCCACTCGCCGGCTCTACCGCACTCCCGCAAAAGGAATTTATTTGTGCTCTTCTTCGACGCCGCCGGGTCCCGGCGTGCACGGCCTCTGCGGTCACCTGGCGGCGCGCGCGGCGCTGCAGGATCTTTTCTGAGGGATTTCGTGCGGACTCAGAAAGGCGGCGTTCTGGGCGCCGATGCGGCCACGGCGATGGAGCGCGCTCCGTTCTTCCCCACCGAACGCACGGCAAAAAAGTGGTTGTCCGTGGATACGCCCTTTAAGACCGTTTCACCGGCGCTTGTGGCGAACTGAAAGACCTGCCAGCGCGGCTCGCTGGTTTCGCGCCATAGAATCTCGAAGCCGGCGCGCTGGGAATCGTCTTCCTGCGTTCCGCCGATCGCCGGTCCGACGCTCCAGCTAATCTTGGCATCGGGCGTAACGCCACCGCCGAGTTTTACATTTGCGGGAACCGCGGGCGCGAGGGCAAGCTGGCGAAGCGCTTCCGCGTTGGCGCGCGCAACGTTGCCGGCAAAGTCCAGATTCAAGTATTTGATCTGATCGCCGTATTCGACGCCATTTTCCATGCGCGGAGTTTGATGCTGATGGCGATAATCCTCCAGCGGCTCGGTGAATCGAACGGCAGGCAAACCGGCGCGATAGAAGGGCTCGTGATCACCGCCGCGTCCCAGGCGATCCAGGGAAAAGATCAAACGAATCGCCTCGCGGCCGCCGATCTCCTCGATGGCGCGGGCCAGTTCGCGCGAAGGCGAATCGGCGTCGTCCTGATCGCCGGCGCCGGAAAAAAGCCGGACGCGGTGCGGCGCGCCCGGCGCGGAATCCGCGCCGACGATGTCATTATCCAGCATGCCCCCGACGGTGTAGCCCTGCTGCTTGGCCCAGGACAACATGCGTTCGGCTCCGAGCAAACCTTGCTCTTCGCCCGAAACCGCGGCGAAGAGCAGCGTCGCGCGATAGTTCCCAGCGCCGTTCGGGCCCCTGCGGCTGAGCAGCCGCGCGCATTCCATGCTCACGGCGACGCCGGAGGCATCGTCATCCGCGCCGGGCGCGTCCAGATTCGGATCCATCACGTCAGAAGCGCGCGAGTCAAAATGGCCCGAAATGATGAACACGGTTTTCGCGAGCCGGGCATCGCTGCCCGGCAGCACGCCGTAGACGTTTTCCATATCTGCAGGTTTATTATTCGTTCGCGTCCCGGTGCCCTCGAATTTGTCCACCACGACTTGCAGCCGGCCGCCCGAATTCCTGGCAATTTCATTCAGCCGCGCCACGACGCGATCGCGGCCGCATCCCACGCCGCGTTGGGGGTCGGTCCAGGAGGAGAGCGAATTGCGCGTCCCGCAGGCCACCAGCTGCTCGATCAGGCTGCGCATCGTGGATGTGTCCACTTCCCGGCGCGAAATCGCGCCAGCGGGACGCGGCAGCAGCTTGGGGGCGGGCTTCCCCGCGGGAGGCTCCGCCGGATCCGGGGCCCCCAGCACACGCCGGCCTTGCGTGCGCTGGGGTGGAGGATCCGGGGCCCCCAGCACACGCCTCTGGGGCGCGAGTGCACTCGCGCTTAAAAAAAGCCGCGTGCGCTGGGGGAGAGGGTCGCGCTGCGCGCGCAGACCGGACGATGAACTTAGGAACACGACCAGTGAAACAAGGATCAATCTCGGCACACCCGCCCGCGTCGTCTTTTTTCGATTTGTCATGTGGTTTTCTCAGACTCGGCCTGAAACGAACTGGACTTTTCGTGCTGGACATAAGGCCGTATGGGCGCCGAGGAGGCGTCCAGAGGCCGAATCTCCGGCCGGGACATCTGCTCGTCGATCTTGCGCAAAACTTCGGCCAGAGTGCGCCGCTGCGTTTTTCCCAACTGGGCCCGCCGCATCCGTACTCTACTCCACAGCGCCACGGCCTGCGCGAATGCCTGCCAGGATTCGGTCCGGCCGAGAAATGGGCTGGTGAGCAGTTTCACGGCGACGCCCAGAGCATGAGATGCCCACTGGCTGTGCGTATCCAGGTGCAGCCAATGCGTGAGCAGCCGGTTGCGTTCGTAAGTAGACGTCGCCCGCCGCCGCGACACATGCGCGCCAATGGTGGACGAGAACTGATGCCAGATGCCGCTGCGCGGCTCATAGCGCACCTCGAATCCTTGCGTCCAGGCGCGCAGCGAAAGTTCCACGTCTTCCCAGCCGTAGGGCGCCAGCATCTCCTCAAAGCCGCCGAGAGCGATAAATTTATCGCGGTCGAACAGGGACGAGCCGCCGGTGGCGTACAGCGTGATCAGCGGCTGCATCTGGCCAGGAGGCGACGGAACAAAGAATCGCGAGTGCACGCCGAGAAAGCCGCGCCGAAATCGGCCGCGTTGTCCCGCGCCGCGCAGCACGCCCGTGGCAAAATCGTAGGCATTGCCGGTCGCGGCAAAGACGTGGGGGTCGCGGAAATGTTCGGCGAGGGGTGGCAGTGTAGCCGCCGTCAAGGCGACATCGTTATTCACCAGATAAACCAACGAAAAGCGGGCGGCCCGCACACCGCGGTTTGCCGTTGGCGCAAAACCCTGGCGGCGCGCGCCGCTCTCGAAGCGCACTTCCGGCCATTGCGCGCGCAACCATGGCTCGCTGTCGTCCGTGCCGGCGTCATCGGCAACGAGAACTTCGCTGGGCTGGCCGAACGCCGCCTGGAAGGCGCGTGCCGCTTCGATTACGCTGGGCAGAAATTTCTCGAGCAACGCGCGGCCATTCCAGTTGGTCACAACGATGCTGAGCCCCGCCGCGCTCAACTGGAAAATCCCGCGGCTTCCGGCGAAACGCGTTCCGCGCAGACCTGCAGGGACGATCCCCCGCCCCATCGCGTGCTGATCCATTCCCAGGGATGCAGAAACGGTTTCGCCGCGTAATAGAGCACGCGCCCTCCGCGCGGGCCGTGAAGCCGCGTCAGGCGGTTCAACAGGCTGTGCTTGAGCGCGTGGTAATTCTCCGGGCCGGTGCGATCTTCCATGACGCGAACGCGAAATCCACAATGTTCCAAAAGCCTTTTCAGGGTCTCGCGCGTGTAATGGAAAAAATGATGAGGCAACGACAGCCCGAACCAATCTTCTCCGAAATGGCGCGCTTGATAGCCCCCAAAATTCGGCAGCCCAATCAAGACGAGCCCGCCCGGACGCAGCAGCCGGCTGGCTTGCCGCAGGATGGCGCGGGGATTGGGCAGATGCTCGAGCGAATCCCAAAAGGTGATGGCGTCGAATTTGCCCGGCGGCAATGCGGCCCCGAGGAGTTCGCTATTGAGAATTCGGTCCGCTCCCAGCGAACGCGCCGCCTCTCGATAAGGCACGGGCATGGGCTCGACTCCGTATCGGTCCCATCGCTTCGGATCAAGGGCGCGCAGGAAAAACCCCAGCCCGCAGCCAACGTCGAGCACGCTCCCTTCGCGGCGAAAGCGATGGAGAAAGCCGGTGCGATGGCGCTGGTCGCGGCGAATCCAGTTCGGATTCGCCGGCTCGATTCCGCCCCAATACTCTTCCCGATAATATGGCTCGAGCTCTTGCGGCGTGAGCTGCGGCTCCGTCCTCACTAAACCGCAGGCAGCACATCGCCAGAGCCGAAGGACCAAGGCGGCGTCCGGGCCAGTGATTCTCTTCTCCAGTATGGAACGCGCCTCGATGGAGCCGCAAAGCGCACAGGCCAGCCGCTCCGTGCCGGACCAAGCGCTCATCTCTTCGGGGGAATGTTCGTATTTATTGAGGATCTCCGAAACCTCAGGGCGCATGGACTCAATGCGAAATGCTACGGTTATTCGAGAACCATCAAGCTCACTTATAGGCAGGCCGTAAGCCCCAAAATTCGCAACTGGTTGTCGCCGAGCGAAGCGCCGCCATTCTGCCAGAGTATATGTGCTACAGGCTATTGGTCGTCCAATCGCTCATTCGCCGCGGGATAAAAACTCGGTCACGTCACTTAAGCCAACTTGGCTACCAAGCGGCGCGCGGCCACAGAAAGCATCAGACGAGAGATTCCGCTGAAGAGCATGCTGATCCCCACTAGCGTGCCGATCGCCCATTCCGTGCTCCAGGGCCACGTCCTCCAAATCATCACGCCAAGGATCAGGGTGATGATTCCGTCGAAGAGCAGCCCGCCCGAGCCCAGCAGGGGGCGGAGCCGGAACCACAAGATCAGTTCCAAGACTCCTTCGGCAAACAGGTAGATCGCGAGCGCCAGCGTGAGCGACGCCAAACCAGCCACAGGATGAAACAAGAGGTAGGCACCAACGAAAATATAGAGAATCCCCAGCAGTACCTCCCAGAGAATGCCGCCAGCGGTGCGCACGTGCCAACCAAACACCAGATGAGCCGCGCCGCTGAAAACAAGCAGCCAGGCGACCAATATATTCACCGCGATTCCGGCCGCCTGAGGTATCACGATAGCTAGAAAACCAGCCAGGATCATCAGGACGCTGAGCCCAATGGACCACCCTACTGACTTTTTCACGATTGTGCCCATAGATGTAGCGCTCATGACGCTTTCCTCCTTAGAGCCGGGATTTCCGATAAGGAACGTACGCTGGCCGGAAGCTATCCACCCATCCCGCGAGTGTCAAGCTAAAATTTCGGGAATTATATA
>DASPYR010000197.1:0-11200 GCA_035636675.1 Rugosimonospora sp.
AAGAGAGATTCTTCGTCGTCCGCCGCGGCGGACTCCTCAGAATGACACGTCGGGCGAATTTTGCCGCAAACTGAAAGCCGCACACGCTAGGCTCTGAGAGATGGCTACCGCTGCACAGGCGATCGAAACCCAAGCCGCGGCGACGCTGGGTGTCGCGCTACTGCTCGCCGTAGCCGGGTATTGCGCGCTCTTCGTCGCGCCCACCGAGGCCACCATGGGCCTGATCCAGCGCATCTTCTATTTCCACGTGCCCTTCGGCTGGACCGCCTTCCTCTCCTTTTTCATCTCCTTCATCTCCAGCATCGCCTATCTCCGCACTCGCGCGCCGAAATGGGATTGGCTGGCGGTATCGTCGGCCGAAGTCGGCGTCCCCTTTGTGACGGTTATGCTCGTCACCGGACCGATCTGGGCGCATCCGGTGTGGGGCATCTGGTGGACCTGGGACGCGCGGCTTACGTCCACCTTCGTGCTGTGGGCGCTTTACGTCTGCTATCTCCTGCTGCGCACCCTCATCGACGAACCGGAACGCCGCGCCGTCGTCTCCGCCGTCTTCAATATTTTCGCGGCTTTCGATATTCCGCTGGTCTATTTTTCGATTTGGTTTTTCCGCACCCAGCATCCGCAGCCGGTGATCGGCGCGGGCGGCTCGCTCGACCCGCGCATGCTGGACGTGCTCTTGCTCTGCTGGGCTGCCACGCTCGCGCTGCTGGCGCTTTTGTTGCGCCAGCGCTACCGCGTGGAGGCGCTGCGCTACGAAGTCGAGCGCCTGCGCCTCGAATCCGAAAGTCGCGCCGTTGAACCGCACGGTTTCGCCGCGCTCAGGAACCAGGAGCCTTCCGCATGAACTTCCCCTGTGGCATGGCCGCTCTTCGCTGCGTGCTGCGCTCAAGAAACAAAGCTGTCATCACGAGTCCGCTCTTCGCGCAAAAGTCGACGGCGAGTCGAGCTTTTGCGCGTCAACAAAGTCGGACGAGGGATCTGCAGTTGCCCTTTGGATCGGAGGCCACAAAATGAAAAATCTCGATAGCCTGATGGCGGCTTATCTCGCCGTGTGGGCCATCTTTTTCGTTTACCACTTTACGGTGGCTCGCCGCGTCGCGCGCCTTCAGGACGAAATCGCGCGCCTGAAGCAAAACCTCAAGCAGTGACGACACCCGTGATAGCTCAGCGTGGCAGTGGCACAGCCACTCTTGGCTGTGCACTTACAAACTTGCAACATCGTTGTCATTCTGAGGTCGCCGCGGCGACCGAAGAATCCCTCCGAGGGACTCAACGGATCGCGCAGCGATGACTAAACCCCGACTCGGCGTGGTTCTCTTCCAACTCGGCGGCCCCGATTCGCCCGCAGCCGTCGAGCCTTTCCTCTACAATCTTTTCTGCGATCCCGACATCATCAACTTCTTCGGAGCCTCGCTGGCGCGCCGCCCCCTCGCGCGCTGGATTGCCCATCGCCGCGCCGGCGTTGTTCGCGAACACTACGACGCCATCGGCGGCCATTCGCCCATCCGCCGGCTCACCGAGCTCCAGGCGCGCAAGCTCGAACAGGCGCTCGCGCCCGATTTCGACGCGCGCTGCTTCATCGCCATGCGCTATTGGCATCCGCTCACGCAGGAAGCCGTCGCAGCCGTACACTCCGCCGCGCTCGATGCGCCCCCACATAAAAAGCTCGAAACGCTTGTTCTGCTGCCGCTCTATCCGCAATATTCATTCGCCACCACGCGGAGCAGCCTCAAAGAATGGCGCCGCATTTTTTCCACGCGAGGATCGTCGCACGGGAGCGCGGCCTCGCCCGCGCCCCGCGAGATCGTCATCGAAGAATTTCACCTGCATCCGCAATATATCGAGGCGCTCGTACGCAACATCGAAACCGCCCTGGCGCGTTTCGCCGATCGCCGCAACGCGGAGCTCGTCTTCAGCGCCCACGGCCTGCCGCTGAGCCTGATCGCGCGCGGCGATCCTTACCAGCGCCAAGTCGAAGAGACCGTCGCCGCCGTAATGGCTCGCGGCGGCTGGCCGAATGCGCACACGCTTTGCTTTCAGAGCCGCGTCGGCCGGCAGAAATGGCTTGAGCCCTCGCTCACGCACACGCTCGAACGCTTGCCCCGGGAAGGGAAGCGGCATTTGCTGATCATTCCCATCTCCTTCGTCACCGAACATATCGAGACGCTGCACGAAATCAATATCGAGGCCCGCGCCCACGCGCTCGCCGCCGGCGTCGAGCAGTTCGAGGTCATGCCCGCGCTCGACGATTCGCCCGACTTCATCGCCGCGCTCGCTTCGCTGGTTCGCGCCGCCGTCGCCGCCCCGGCAGCCGCCACGCCCGCAGTCTCGAAGTCTGCTTCCGTCCGCTGATTTGCGCCTTGGGAAGTACCATACCCAATGCTGGTGCCCATTATGGTATGCTAGGCATATGAAGACAGCACGTAAGATCACGCTGGAAGTACCGGAGGAGCTTCTCAAGAGGGCGCAACGCGCCAGCGGCGCCGGTATTACTCAGACCGTCCGAACGGGGCTGCAGCTCGTTGCCGCATCGCAGACTTACGCCCGCCTGCGCCAACTCCGCGGCAAGGTGCGCTTCTCGCGCACGCTAGCGGACCTGAAATCCGACCGATGATCGCGGCCGACACCAGCACCTGGGTTGCTTTTCTAGACGGCAGCGGCGGCGAGGATGCACAGTTGCTGGATAAGGCGCTGGAAGATCGGCAGGTGCTCATGGTGCCTGTCGTCCTGACCGAACTCTTGAGTGATCCCAAGCTTCCCTCGGACGTCGCCGAAACGCTTTCGGAAGTCCCGTTAATCAAGACCGCGCTAGGCTATTGGCAACGTGCAGGAGCCTTGCGGGCTATGGTACTGGCCAAGCGGCGCAAAGCCCGCCTTGGCGATGCGCTGATTGCTCAAAGCTGTATTGACCGCGGCATTCCTCTCCTCACGCGCGACCGGGATTTCTACGCATTCGCCCAAGCCGCCGGCCTCGACCTCATCCTTGGGGCGAAAAGTCACTGAAGAGTCCTCCAAATCGGCTTGACAGCGAACCACTCGGGGCTTATAAAAGAATGTTTGATTGCATTTATATTGCTTTCCTAGCATGAGGTTAACGTAGTTTCCAATGGCGGACCACGCCGAAACAAAAACTGCAGAAACTCCGAGTTCCACCGCTAAACCCACCGGAACCGCAGCGGTTCCGGCAAAACCTCCGGTCAAAGCCAGCGCGGAAAAGGCGGGAGAGCCGGCTCCGCCCGATCGCATGCGCCGGCGCGTGATCTGGACGGCCATCGGCGGTTACCTCGGCGTCAATTTCCTGATGTTCCTGCGCTTCTTCTTCCCGCGGGCGCTTTATGAGCCCAATACGGTTTTCTCCATCGGCTATCCCGCGGATTTCGGTTTGGGCGTGGATCAGCGCTTCTTGATGACCAATCGCGTGTGGGTGATCAAGGAGCCCGACCGGCTCTTCGTTGTTTTCGCCCGCTGCACTCATCTGGGTTGCACGCCGGAGTGGAAGCCCAGCGAGAATAAGTTCAAGTGCCCGTGCCACGGCAGCGGTTACGATTCCGAAGCCATCAATTTCGAAGGGCCCGCGCCTCGGCCCATGGACCGCGCCCATGTGGAACTCGACCCCACGGGCAAAATCATGGTGGATACCAGTCGCCTTTATGTTGACGACCCCAACGCCGGCGTCAATCACTTCAATGACCCCGGCGCTTTTATAAACGTGTAACGCGGCGGCCGGGGCCCTAACGCGCCTCGCTTTAGCCCAGCATCTGTGGTTTGCCCCGGGGGGAATGGGGTTGTCGGGCGCCGCAACGTCACCGGTAAGGCGAGCTTGCGGCGCAAAAAGAAGTTGTCGAGCGCCAAAAGGTCGTGGCCATCACGGCGCTTTTGGCGCATAAGAAAGTCGCGACGGGGCAGTAGTCAGGGGGAATCGTGGCGGAAGAAAACGGCGGTAAGCGCACCGGCCTGCTAGGCCGTGTTCGCGAATTCGCCGAAGAGATCAAGAAGATCTTCCGGGAAAAAGGCAAGGAGGAGATCGAAGGCCTCAAGGACCCGGAAAAAACCCAGCTCTATCGCTCCATCTTCCGCGTCAAACACGAAGAGACCCCGCGCAGCCGCTCGCTCGGTGTTCTGAGCAACGTCTTCCTCCATCTGCATCCGGCCAAGGTCAATCGCGACGCCACCCGCTACAACTACACCTGGGGCATGGGCGGAATCACCTTTTATCTTTTCATCGTGCTCACCTTCACCGGCGTGCTGCTGATGTTTTATTACCACCCCTCGAAGGTGCAAGCCTTCCGCGATATTTTGTATCTGGAAAACGACGTCCCCTTCGGCAAGCTGCTGCGCAATATGCACCGCTGGGCGGCGCACTTGATGATCATCGCCGTCTGGCTGCATATGTTCCGCGTGTTCCTCACGGGTTCGTATAAGAAGCCGCGCGAGTTCAACTGGTGCGTCGGCGTGCTGCTGATGGTGCTCACCTTGCTGCTCTCGTTCACGGGTTATCTGCTGCCCGACGATCAGCTCGGTTTCTGGGCCGTCACCGTGGGCACCAACATGGCGCGCGCCACTCCCGGCCTCGGCCACGAAGGCCCCTTCGGTTCGCTCTTGGGAATGACGCCGTACAATGACGTGCGCTTTGCCTTGCTGGGCGGCTCCATCGTGGACGCCAATGCGCTGCTGCGTGCCTACATCTGGCATTGCATCGCCATACCGCTGATCGCTTCGGTCTTCATGGGCGTGCACTTCTGGCGCGTGCGCAAGGATGGCGGAATTTCCGGACCTTCTCCGGTCATGCTGGAGTCGGAGATCAAGGAAGACAAGGGTCCGCGGCCGGTGATCCTGCGGCCCAGCGGCATGGTCTAGTGAGTTCGGCCCTGGGTTACTGGTGTTGTCGAGCCGAAAAAAGCGCCTTCGCGCGAAAGTCATGGACATCAGGAGCTTTCGCGCGTCAATGAAGGCTTCACGGCGTTTTTTCGGCCTAGAAAAGTAGCGGCGCCCTTCAGGCCGGCCTCTTAGGTTCAAACGTAGCGCCGGGGCCTTTAGCCCGGCATCTTCGGTTCTAGTTGTAGCGGCGCCCTTCAGGCCGGCGACTTGCTTGTGGGCGCAGACGAAATGGGGTTGTCGAGCCCGAAAAGTGCGTGATAATCACGCAGCTTTTCGGGCCTAAAAAAGACGGAGAGGCAACGAAATGCTAGGCGACTGGCACCAGCTTTGGGAAATCGTTTCGGCTCCGGACAACGTGCCCATCGTGGCGCTGCTGTTTCTGGTGCCGTTCTACGTCTGGTACGCCTTCCGTCAGGCGCGCGCCAATGATGAGCTGATCGAAAAACTGGAAGCCGATCCCGCGGCCGCGAAAACGGCGCACCGCAAAACGCAGCCGTATCACCCCAAGTGGGACCGCGAAGTCCACACCTGGCCTTACCTGATGCGCGTCGAATTCGTCGCCGCGATTCTGGTGACCGTGCTGCTGATGGTCTGGTCGCTCACGCTCAACGCGCCGCTCGAAGAGCCTTCCAATCCCAATGTCACCATGAATCCGGCCAAGGCTCCCTGGTACTTCCTGGGCCTGCAGGAGATGCTGGTCTATTTCGACCCCTGGATTGCCGGCGTGGTCATGCCCACGCTGATCATCATCGGTTTGATGTGTATTCCCTATATAGACGCGAATCCGCTCGGCAACGGCTACTACACCTATAAGCAGCGGCGTTTCGCCATCTGGACTTTCTGCGCCGGCTTTATCGGCTTGTGGGTCGCCATGATCTCCATCGGGACCTTCATCCGCGGTCCCGGATGGATGTGGTTCTGGCCCACGTCCACGTGGGACGCCGAACGGATCGAGTACGCCGTCAACCGCAACCTCGACGCCGTGTTCGGCATCAATGGCGCCTGGCTGGTGCACCTGATGCCTGCGGCAAATCGCGCCTACTCGCCAATCCTCGCGCGCATTATTTTTGGATTCTTCCCCATCGCCATCTATTTCATCGTGGCCAGCTACCTGGTCTATCGGGTGATGAACTCCACCAATTTCACGCAGCGTATTTTCCGCCGCATGACCCTGCTGCAGATCGTCACCACCGATCTGCTCCTGGTCCTGATGCTGGCCCTGCCGGTAAAAATCCTGCTGCGCCTGATCTTCCGCATCAAATACATCTGGGTGACGCCATGGTTCAGCATCTGACGCCGCGGACTTGGGCGCGTGCGCGAAGCTGTAGCCGAGGCGTACACTCCTGCGCCGTCATTCTGAGCGGGTGTGGAATTTGCCTGCCGAAGAATCTCTCTTCGCGCCTCGGCACTGCGCGCACCCAATTGCTGTCATTCCGAGGAGTCCGCGCATGGCGCGCCTTTTGCGCCTTCAAGGCGCGGACGACGAGGAATCTGCTTTTCGCTTTGATGCCGCTATTGCAAATGGAGGAATCGCTTGCCTGATCTTCCCCCGCAGCAAGACGATCCCATCGTCAGCAGCCCACTGAGCGGCCTGATTCTGATTTCTGCTTTTTTGCTGCTGCTGACGGTGGCTTGGTCTCTCTACAGCGAATTTTTCGGCTTGCGTCCCTGGCGCTCTTATCAGAACCGTTTCAGCGGTCTGTACGCCAGCTATCTCCAGAAGCAGATCGCCCAGCGCCGCGCAGCCGAACAGGCCCTGTACGCCACTCCCGATTACCAGAAACTGAAAACCGCCGTGGATGCCGCCGGCCGCTCGGCTCTTCCCGCCGATCGCCAGATTTCCGAGCAGATTGACTTGCTCGATCGCCAGCGCGCTGTCTTGACCCCCGATTTCCAGGATGCACGCGGCAGAGTGGGCGCCTTGACCTATCAGCTCGAACAAATTCCCGAGGGCGACAAAAGCGCCAAAGCCTCCAAGCTGAAGGCTCTCAATGAAGCCAGGGCCGCCACCTACGAGCTGAATTGGCCCGCGGCCAACGGAACCGAACTTCGCAAATTCAATTACGACGACCTCAACAACACCTTCACCGGCATCATGAGCGAAAAGGCCGCGCTCGTCGCCAGGCGCGGCGATCAGGATAAGTCCGCGAAAGACGCGCAGGCCGCCCTCGACGCCTTCGTCAAGGAACGCCTGCCCGGCCTGGGCTCGGCCGATCTGCAGGGCCTGCTCAATAGCGTCTCCGGCATGGATATCAAGCTGAAGCAGATCAACGTGAACCCGCCCGGCACGCAGATCAATTACGTGGGCGGCGTCGGCCTGGTGGACCGCTGCCAATCCTGCCACGTCGCCACCGATCCTCTGCTGGTTCCCGCGGTCATGACGCTAACCAAAGCCGATCTCGGCGTAGGCCGGGACAAGGACGCGCCGTTCACCAGCCATCCCGATCCCGATCTGTTGAAGTTCCATCCGCAGGAGAAATTCGGTTGCTCGCCTTGCCACGGAGGCAATGGCCGCGCTCTCGATACCGTGCAGCGCGCGCACGGCCGCTATGAACACTGGCTCTGGCCTCTGTATTATCCCGAAAATTACGATGCCGGATGCCAGCAGTGCCATGCCGCGGACGCCATCACCGAACATGCCACCGTGCTCAATAAGGGAAAGGAGCTCTTCCGCGAGAAGGGTTGCATCGGCTGCCACAAGTTCCAGGGTTTTGACAATCAGGATGACCTGCTCACCGCCACCCGCCAGCAGATCACGCTGCTCGAAAACGACCGCAAGGCCGATCAGGACGAAATCCCGCGCCTCAATAAGCTCGGCGATCAGGCCAGCGACAACGCCGTGGCCAATAATTTCTATCAGCAGGCCCAGAACCTGACCGTCACCATCAGCAATATGGATTCGCACCAGGAACAGCTCGAGGAGAAATCTCACGATCTGCTCCAGGAAATCAAGAAAGTCGGCCCCGACCTCAAAGAAGTGCGCATGAAGATCCACAAAGAATGGATCCCTTACTGGCTGCAGCACACCCACGAGTGGCGCCCAACCACCAAGATGCCGCAGTTCCGATTGCAGCCTGACGAAGTCCAAGCCGTCGCCGCGTTTATCTGGCAATCGGCGCTCACCGGGCCGGCGCTGCCCAAGCAGGCGCCCGGCAACGCCGCGCATGGCAAGGAACTGCTCGAATCGCGCGGCTGCCTCGGCTGCCATTCGGTTGGTGAAGGCCCCAACATCATGGGCGGCGCCTTCGCCGCGAATCTCAGCCGCGTGGGCGAAAAGGATAATTACGATTACCTGGTGCGCTGGGTGCATAACCCGCGCGAACGCACGCGCCCCTATAGTCCCTACGAGAAGCGCGATCTCGGCCCCGAAGACTATGCCAAGCACGGCTTGCCCTTTGTCTTCGACCTCGAGCATTCCCGCAGCCCGAATGATGGCCATGAACTCGTCGTGCAGCAGCCCACGGTCATGCCCAGCCTGCGCCTGAGCGTCGAAGATTCGCGCGACATCGCCAGCTACCTCATCACCTTGAAGCATCCCGACGCGCACTTCGATTCCGCCGATTTCATGGAGGATCCCAAGCTCAAGGACAAGGGCAAATCCCTGGTGCAGTTCTACGGCTGCGCCGGCTGCCACGAAATCGCCGGCGTCGAGGACGAAGGCCGCGTCGGCACCGAGCTCACCAATGAAGGCAGCAAACCCATCGAGCGCCTCGATTTCGCTCTCTTCACCGAAGACGCCAAGCGCGGCCTCGAGCCCGATGGCAAGAGGTCGCAGCGCGGCTCCTGGTACGACTTGAAAGGCTTCTTCGAGCACAAGCTGGCCAACCCCGCGGTCTACGACGTCGGCAAATACAAGCCCAATCCGCTGGACCGCCTGCGCATGCCCAAACCCAACGTCAACGGCGAGGACATCGACGCCATCACCACCATGTTGCTCGGCAGCACCGATCCCTCGCTGCCGCCCGATTACATGTACAAGCCTTCCGACGACCGCGCCGCCATCCAGAAAGGCTGGTGGGTCGTCGCCAAATACAACTGCATGGGCTGCCATCAAATCGACGTCGGCCAGAGATCCGTGCTCATGGGCCTGCCCATGTATCAGGGCGAAGACAAGATCAATCTGCCTCCCGTGCTCACGAGCGAAGGCGCCCGCGTCAATCCCGAATGGCTCAAGAATTTCCTCGCCAATCCCGCGCTCAGCACCACCGATACGAACCGCGATGGCGTGCGTGGCTACTTGCAGGTGCGCATGCCCACGTTCTTCTTTTCGGACGACGAGATTCGCACCCTGATGCTTTTCTTCGAGGCTCTCTCGCATCAGGCCGAGCCCTTCATTCCGCAGAAGGTCGAGCCTCTGACCACTTCCGAAGAGGGCATGGCTCGCGCCCTCTTTACCAGTACGGCGGCGCCCTGCCTGAAGTGCCATGCCACCGGAGATCCGGCGCACGATAAGAACGCCACCGCCCCGAATTTCCTGCTGGCCAAAGACCGCCTGCGTCCGGCATGGACCGGCCGCTGGATCACCCATCCGGAGTTGATCATTCCCGGAACCGCCATGCCTTCGGGACTCTTCCGCCGCCAGAATGACCACTGGGTCTTCTCCGGGCCGATTCCCGAAAACATGCGCGGTTATCAGGGCGATCACGCGGATTTGCTGGTGCGCTATATGTTCACCTTGACGCCGGAGGAGCAGCGGCTGCTGCTGGGCCGCACTCCCACGACCACCGCACGCGGCGGCAACTAGCAATGCCCTCGCATAGCCAATGGTTTCGTGTCATTCTGAGGTCGCCACGGCGACCGAAGCGCGCCATTTGCGCCCCGCAGGCTCTTGCGGGGAATCTCTCTTCGTCCTCAACGGCGAGGCATGGGAATAGCAATTATCGTTTTGCGGGTGCCCCATCCTTCGCGCCTCGTCGCACGATGGTCTTGCCGGTCCCAAAAAGCGCGAAGGGTGGGAAACTGGTTTTGTGTGCCAACCTTGGCAGGTTGTCGAGCCGAAAAAAGCGCCTTCGCGCGAAAGTCATGGACATCAGGAGCTTTCGCGCGTCAACAAAGTCATCACGGCGTTTTTTCGGCCTAAAAAAGTCCCCTCGAATTCTTCATAGGAGGAAGTCATAACGTCATGAGTAAAAGCTTGTGGTACTTCGCAGCGGCCGTAACGCTGGCCGTTGCGATGATGAGTTGTGGAGGAAAGGGATCGCCTTCGGAAACCGCGGCCCCGGCCGCTAATCCCGCCGCCAAGCCGGTGGACGCAGCCACAGCCGGTACGGTGACCGGCTCCATCAAGCTCGATGGCACGGCGCCCAAGCCGCGCAACATCAACATGGCCGCCGAGCCCAATTGCGCCACGCAGCATTCCACGCCCGCGCAAACCGAAGACGTGGTCCCCGGCGACGGCGGCACGCTGCAAAACGTGGTCGTCTACCTCAAGGGCGACTTCAGCCAGTATTCGTTTCCTCCGATGTCCACGCCGGTAACCATCGACCAGAAGGGCTGCCAGTATCATCCCCACGTTCTCGCGCTGGAGACGGGAGAGCCCCTTTCGGTCGTCAATTCCGACCAGACCACGCACAACATCCATCCCGTCCCCAAGGACAATCGCGAATGGAACGAATCGCAGCCGCCGGGGGCTACGCCGATCATGCAGAGCTTCGCGCGTCCCGAAGTTTCCATCCCCGTGAAGTGCAACGTGCATCCCTGGATGAAGGCCTATATCGCCGTCTTCAATAATCCCTATTTCCAGGTCACCGGCAAAGACGGCGCCTTCACTATCAAGAATGTGCCTCCGGGGACTTACACCGTGACCGCCTGGCACGAGGTCTATGGCTCGAGCGAGCAGATGGTCACCATCGGGCCAAGCGAATCCAAATCGGTCACCATTACGTTCAAGGCCAGTTCCGCCGCATCCGATTAATAGAGGCGTGGCGAACCGTATTACTCGTTGTCATTCCGAGGAGCCCGCCCATACTCCTGCAGGGGCGGGCAACGAGGAATCTGCTTTTGGTTTTGCGGGTGCCCTTGTAGCTCAGGTCATGCCGGCGCTTTTTGCCGGATGACCTGAGGCTTTTGTGCATGAATCGAGCTTCGCGTTAAAAGATCTCATGACACCGCCCCCCAATCGCCCTTACCAAAACGTCCACCGCTTCGCTGTCTTCACCGCCGTGTGCACCTTTCTTCTGCTCATCGCCGGGGCGCTGGTCACCTCCAACGATGCCGGCCTGTCGGTTCCCGACTGGCCGCTCTCCTATGGCTCGCTCACTCCGCCCATGGTCGGCGGAATTTTTTATGAGCACGGCCACCGCATGATCGCTTCTTTCGTGGG
>DASPYR010000198.1:0-4126 GCA_035636675.1 Rugosimonospora sp.
GGGACTCAGAGAGCGTACGGCGAAGCGTCTCGGTGTTGATCCCGATCCGGTGATCGAGGCATTTAGAAAAGCGTATCCGGATGCGTCCCCATGGGATCTATACATTCTCATTGCGACCGATCATCCGCGCGCGGCCTATACTCGGGAGCTCGCCAAACGTAAGGTCGTGCAGGCGGGTGCCCCGGCCTTCGTCTATCGCTTCGATTGGGAAACGCCCGAGGGAGGCGGACACATGCGTTCGCCCCACACTGTCGAAATTCCGTTCGTATTCGACAACATCAGAATCGCGGGTCAATTCATCTCCAAGATGGCCGAAGCGTATACTCTGGCCGAAAAGGTCAGTTCGAGCTGGGCGGCGTTTGCGCGCACAGGGAATCCCAATACGCCGAAGCTTCCGAACTGGCCTGCTTACTCCGTTGCGCATCGAGACACCATGCTATTCAACAAAGAATGCAATGTGGAGCAGGACCCTGCAGAATCCGCGCGGCTCGCGATGGAGCGGGCGCTGAACCTGTCCTAAGCGAATGATGGTTTCCTTTCAAGATCACGTCCTCGTGGCTCGACGGTTCGGGACGCATATGAACGTGCCGATTGAAGCGGCAAAGTTCAACCGGCCGTCGCGGTAACGTGCGCGCACATGTGTTTCACTGAAACCGGCAAAGCGTTTGTAAGGGAGCAAAGAACGATGAAGACAGGTATCAACAGACACTCAAAGATTGTGGCGATCGCGCTTGCCTCATGTCTCGCGGGAGCTTTTGCACTCCTTAAGGCCCAGCTACCTCCTGCGGTGGAGATCGCCATTGGCAGCTCCGATGTCGGCGGCGTGGTTACCAGCATGAACGGACCGGAAGCCGGCGTATGGGTCATCGCAGAAACGGCTGACCTGCCCACCAAGTTTGCCAAGATGGTCGTCACGGATGAGCGGGGGCGTTATGTCATCCCGGAACTTCCGAAGGCGAACTACAACGTTTGGGTGCGTGGTTATGGTCTCGTCGATTCGCAAGGAGTAAAGGTGACTCCGGGCCAGCATCTCAATTTGACCGCGGTGCCGGCGCCGACCGCCGCTGCGGCCGCCGAATATTATCCAGGGGTGTACTGGTATTCGATGCTTCAAATCCCGGATAAAAGCCTTTTGCCGGGGACCGGCCCGGACGGAAACGGCATCTCGCCGAAAATGAGAACGCAGCAGGATTGGATCGATACGATCAAGAATTCCTGCCAGTCCTGCCATGCTCTGGGCTCGCAGGGGGTGCGAAGGATTCCCAAAGCCTCGGTGCATTTCGACAATTCCGTTCAGGCCTGGACCCAGCGTCTGCAGGCGGGCCAAGCACAGGCGAACATGTTGACCACTCTCGGCCAGCTCGGTCCCAAGAAAGCTTTGGCACTTTTCGCGGACTGGACCGATCGCATCGCCGCCGGCGAATTGCCGTTTGCGAGGCCGCAGCGGCCCCAAGGCGTCGAGCGGAACGTTGTAATCAGTATGTGGGAATGGTCGACGCCCAAGGCCTACCTGCACGATGAGATCTCAACCGACAAGCGCAATCCTCGCGTAAACGCCAATGGTCTAATCTACGGCTCGCCGGAAGAAAGCACTGACATGGTTCCCGTGCTCAATCCGATCACGAACGAAACCTCGCAGATCAAGCATCCCTACCGTGAAGCGAACACGCCGTCATCGCTCGATTATCCCCACGGTCACTCGCCGTACTGGGACGATCAGCCGATTTGGGACGGTCACACGACCATTCACAATCCGATCTTCGACGAAAAGGGACGCGTCTGGTTCACTGCGCGCATCCGTGGCCCACAGAACCCGGCGTACTGCAAAGCGGACTCCGATCTTCCCTCGGCCAAGGTGGCGCCGCTGGATGTCTCGACGCGCCAACTCTCGATGTATGATCCAAAAACGGGCAAGTTTTCGCTGATCGACACGTGCTTCAG
Source organism: Rugosimonospora sp. (assembly GCA_035636675.1). Lineage (GTDB taxonomy): Bacteria > Acidobacteriota > Terriglobia > Acidiferrales > UBA7541 > Palsa-189. Next base: position 1,942 of record DASPYR010000198.1, read on the forward strand.
CACCCAGCATCTATACTTCGGTCATGACGCGAACAACACGCTCTGGACCAGCGCAGGAGGGCCGGAAAGCGGCGTGGTCGGCTGGCTGAACACGAAGATGTATCTGGAGACCGGCGACGCGAAGAAATCGCAGGGATGGACTCCGCTAATTATTGATACGAATGGCAACGGTAAACGCGACGAGTACGTTGAAGCCAACCAGCCGCTCGATCCTAAGAAGGACAAGCGCATCATGGCCGCATTTTATGGCGTTCAGCCCAGCCCGGTGGATGATTCGATCTGGGGACAATCCATGGACGTCGGGTTTTCGCACATGAATCAACCGGGATACGTCATCCGCCTGGTGCCCGGTCCCAATCCTCCGGAAACCGCTCTTGCGGAGATCTATCAGCCGCCGGACATCGGGTTCGGGCCGCGCGGAATCGACCTCGATACGAACGGCGTGGTTTGGACTGCACTTGCGAGCGGCCATCTTGCCAGCTTCGACCGCCGCAAGTGCAAAGGTCCGCTGAATGGGCCGGCCGCAGCAACCGGCAAGCAGTGCCCCGAAGGTTGGACGTTGTATCAATTTCCGGGGCCGCAGTTCAAAGGCGTTACTGATCCCGGCAGCGCAGACCATGCCTATTTCCTCTGGGTGGATCGCTATAACACGCTGGGTCTTGGCGCAAACGTGCCAATCGCGGAATCCAACGGCAACGAGGCTCTATTGGCTCTGCTGAACGGCAAGTTTGTAAACATTCATATCCCGTACCCGATGGGCTTCTTCAGCAAGAACGTGGATGGCCGCATTGACGATCCGGACGCCGGCTGGAAGGGCAAAGGATTGTGGACCACGACGGGTACGCGTACGGTATTCCACAACGAAGGTGGAACGGCGGCGCGTCCCAAGCTTTACAAGGTTCAGATGCGGCCCGATCCGCTGGCGCGCTGAATGCTAGAACCGCTTGTTGGTCCAGTCTCGGATGTAATCGAAGAGATTCTTCACCGTATTGGAATATTGCCCCTTGGTCTTCTCGCAGGCGGTGCAGGGCGCAAAGCTGTGCAGCGCGCCTTCGATCACGACATAGTCCTTGTCCTTGCTCGCCGATTTTTCGAAGATAATCTCGTCGTCGCGAACGAAATGATAGGCGCCCATCGGCGCGATCATGATCGGCACCGAGATCGATTGCACCGCACAGGTTGTGGAATTGTTGCTGGAGCAATAATCGATTCCGCCGCGGGAATTGGTCGCTCGTGTCGCGTTCGCGCTCAGAAACGACTTGAGAGTGAAAATCTTGGTGCCCGTGTCGAAGGCGCGATTTGTCATGGCCATTCCTGGCTCCGAGACGGACACACTATGGATGATCTCGGTCACGATACTTCCGTCATTTCTGAGTAATTTCTCGGGGCGAGCGGTACTCATTAAGCTCGCGATGGAAGGATCGAGCGTGGCCAGCGCTGCGTCGCCGCCCGCGCCCGCGCCAGGATTGCCGCCCGAAGGGATGACGAGGATATCGTCATCAGGATATGGATAGTCGCCATTCTTCATGCGAGCTTGCGCCGAAATCGCTGAATCGATCAGCGCATTCATGCGGGTGGCTTGCGCGGCGAAGTAGCGCTGCTGAAATTCTTCGGAATAATGCGAGGGGCCGCTTGGATTGTAGCCGTTCTTAGGATCGAACGGGTCGAGCGCGGGGTCGACGTGCCGTTTTCCGCCTTCGACTGTTACCGATGGATTCAGGCTGCGTAGGCTCTGGACTGGGTTTCCCGAATGGGCATCGGCGAAGACGATGGCATCCGCGGGCTGGAGGCTCTGTAGATCGTCGCCGCACTTCACCAGCTTATTTGGCGCTTGACAGTAAGCCGGCCCTTTTTCCGCGACTGCCTGATAAAAGCTTATTAGCGGCCCTCCGCCGCTGTGGCCGAATAGAATCACCTTAGTGATACCTGGCTGGCGGCGAGCGAAGTCGACTGCCGCTTTTACGTCGAGCGGAGTTTCCTCCCATCGGACCAAGGCCTCGTTGTTCTGAAACCTCGTGTTGAAACAAAGCGCCAGAAAGCCGCGCGCGGACAATTCGCGGCAGCCGATATGGTTCAGGAAATTCGCTGTGCGATGCGCCAGGATGAACGCTACGTGGGGCGCTGGCCCGCTGTCGGGCCTATAAAGCGCGGCGCTCAGCTGCCCTAGCGGGATATATTCGGGATG
>DASPYR010000199.1:0-2629 GCA_035636675.1 Rugosimonospora sp.
GATCAGCCTGCCCGGATGCTTCTTACGCATATCGTCCTCCTTTTTTTGTGCTCAGGAAGGGTATTCCCTGCATACCGAGTTTTCAAGGAAATGTGATTCATATCCTCATGACGCCCGGAGCCAAGTCCCTCTCCTTATGGGCTTATCTTTACCCATATCTCGGTGCGCTGGACACCGGGGGTGGGCGAAGATGTGGGACTAAGATTTTGTACATGTCGGTCATGCCACTGAGGCGTTCCAGACCGAGCCAGAGAGATTTCGTTCCGGGTTCGCCATCGCTTTTGCGGCCGAGGTGACCACCGAGGGCGCCGACCATCCGCATCGCTTCGCCAAGAGGCGGAGGCGGCTGATCCGGCGGAACAGGTTGGCGTGCGGCGTGGGTCAGCAGAGCCTTCCATTCCGCTTCCTCGAAGAAAACGGTGCATGGCACATTGGGGCATTCGCGGCCGAGTTTGGTCAGGTGATAAATGCGCCATGCCACGACCATATCGATGGCCAAACAGGCTTCGATGGTATCGGCGTTACCCAGTTGCCGTTCTTCGATCTTGCAGCCGCTCTTAAGAGTCTTGTGATAGATCTCAATGCACCATCGTTTGGTATACCAGTCTAGTTTTTCGGTCGCTTCGGCGAAGCTGTTCACGGCACAAGTCGTCAACAGCATCCAGGACAGCGGATCGATGCCGCCAGGGGCATCGACTTCCTGCGCGAGCACGGCCCATAGCCGCAATGAGCCGTAGCGCGATTTCCCTTGGGGTGGTCTCAGCGTTACTTCCGCAAAACGAATCTCCAACCATGCTTCTCGCGCCGGCTGCTTCTTGCGCCGCGGCACCTGGATCTTTCGGACACCAGCCAGTGGCTGTTGCTCCACTAACGGCCACAGATGTCCTTGTCCATCGGCAAGCAACCGATCCTGTTCGGCGCGAACGAGCAGTTTGGGTCCCTGGGGATCTTCCAGAGCCAAGTGAAACAATTCGTAGATGTCGGCTTCGCGATCTCCCACACTGACCAGCATCGTGCTGGGACATTGGCGCTGTACTTTAGCGACCCGGCGAAAGCTCTCGAGCCATTTGTGGCTTTCCTTCTCCTCGATTCGACGCTGTTTGCGCCGATGTTTCTTTCCAAACTCCGCCCCATCCCGCGCCCAGCATTGCACATCCATCAAGCCCAGCGGCGTGCCTTCTATCGAAAATGCCATGGTGTTGTGCACCATCAGGCCGATGATGCCCTCGGGTTGCGAGCCGATCGGCCCGAGATTCTCCGTCGCCGGATGCGTGCTGTAGTTCAGACTCGTCGTGTCCTGTACGGCGAGGGCGATTTGGTGCTCCGCAATACGCTGCTGGGTTGCCCGGTAATGCGGCTCAAGCAGCACGTCCATCTGCGCGTCCTCATGTTTTAACAATCGATAGGCCGCTTTCGTTTTAGCCCGGCTCTGACATGCTTCCGGGATCTGCGCTTGCGGGTGCGCGTAAAAATCGCGCGCCATCACCAACAGCCGCCGGTTTAACCGCTGGTCTAAGCGAACTCCGCCAAATTCCTGCTCCGCCCAATCCTGAGGCACGGGCCGGGGCCGCTCAGCCGCTTCGGGCTCGGGTTCTGCGATACATAGCTGCTTCCGCGCTTGATGATGCAGCTTATAAACGAACACGCGCTTGACCGATCTCGACCGCTGGTGCAGCTCATCTTGCCGTCCTCGTCCTTGTGTTCGCCCCACTTCTTTCCAATTTGCCGCTCGGTAACAGGTCCCCTCGTGTTGCGCCTCCTCCACGAACGTTTCCACCAGCAACGGCTCATAACCGTAGCGTTCTTTCCAGTCCTGGCGCAACCGGCGCACCGCCAAGCCCAATACATGCGATGCCAGATTAGGTACGTGCACGCCGGGCAGAATTAACAGTCGACTATTGTCGATCACCAGATGCAAGTTCTGCCTTCGCGCCCCCGCCCTCCATTCAATCCATTCGTCGCGCGCTTTCAACTGCCATGCCGCTGCGCTGAAAGCCAATCCTCCCAGGTACTCCTCGCCGTGGGTGCCGATCAAATACCTCATCTGTGCTCCGCACAGCGGGCCGCTTCCCAACGGATGATGACTCTCCATCAGCTCGTTCCATACCCGCGAGGCCTCGCTATCCGCACTGCCGACTCGGATCAACTCCACCGGCTGCACCGCAGACAGCGTGGCGGTCATTTCTACTGCCTTCACCGCCCTCTTCGCCTCAGTCCGTTTCTTCACCGCCGGAAACGGCACCGCCGGCCTCATCTGGATTTTTCCTTCACGCTCCAGCCTTAACAATGCTACTCGGCAACTCATGTCTTTCCGTTTGTCGTTCAACGACCGCCAGTTCAGCAAATCGCACACCCGCCGCGATAATTCCCGTCGCGACATTTCTGGCTCTTGGTCCACCATTTCCTGGATGTGAGCGATGTTCTCTTTGCTAAACTCTTGCCCGCAGGCTTTCACGCAGGCAATCTACAATTTCACCACCCCCGGTGTCCAGCAGAAAAAATGTGGGACACGCTAAGCCTTATGGGAGAGGGTGCCGCGAAGCGGCGGGTGAGGGTTAACAGAGTGCATTCTTATCGACCCTCACCCGGCCTTCGGCCACCCTCTCCCAGAGGGAGAGGGACGCGCCCT
>DASPYR010000200.1:0-2528 GCA_035636675.1 Rugosimonospora sp.
GCAACTCTTGGATCAATTCAGCGAGAACGTGGGACATACGCGCTCCTTAGCAGATTGCCGAAAAGCAGATTCCTCAGGCCTCCCGACCGGGTCGGGATAAATTCCGGCCTGAGCTACAGCTCGGAATGGCATTCTAAAAGCATTCCTCGGCGACCAGTTAGGTCTCCGGTTGCTGGTTTCCGCGGCGTGACGACAGCGCACCGGAACGCGGGTTCGGCGACCGGCGTCTCAGCGACTGAATATGCCGAGCGAACTGGAAGCGATTCTCAAGTAGCCCGAGATCCATGACGTAAACTTTCGGTCCGCTTGCTTCGACCTTGGCGATGATGGTCATGAGTTCATGGGCGGCGATTGCATCAGCAACGGCGTGCTGAAAAGCTTCGACGCTGCGAACTGTGGCGGTTCGGGGAATGCCGGACGCGCGAGCGACGCCTTCCAGATCCGTTTTGGCGGCCGTGGCCGTAGGGAAGCCTCCGACGGAAAGCAGGCTTTCGTTATCGAAGACGACGTGGACGAGATTTTTGGGAACGTAGCGCGCCATCGTGCTCAGGCTGCCGAGGTTCATCAGGAGAGAGCCGTCGCCATCGAGGACTACGACCTTTTGCTGGGGCAGAGAAAGGGCGAGGCCCAAACCAGCCGAGGAAGCCAGACCCATGGCATGTTGGAGATAGAAAAAATTTGGCCGGTGACCCAGGGACTGCAATTCGGCCGCGACCGCGCCCATGATGGTGACGACGAGGCAGTTTTGCAGATCGGCATAAATCGAGCGGAGGCAGTCGATGCGGAGCATCATTCCTCCCACATGAGTTCACGCGTCAGAAGCAGAGCGACTGGCTGCAGGCTGCTTTCGGCAAGGGTCTGTGCCTGGTGGATGCGCAGTTCGACCGAATCACTAGAATTCAAGAAGGAGTAGGGGATGCACAGCGCGCGGAGCAACGGCTCCGTGACGTTGCCGCCTTGCGTCTGCCAGGGATCGCGCTCGCCGAAGGTCCCACGGTAGCTGATGAGCATGAGGAGAGGGATTTTGTAGAGATGAGCAAAGGAGACAATGCCGTTGATGGCGGCTAGGAAGCCATGGTTTTGCATCAACATGGCGGACTTCACGCCGGCGAAATGAGCGCCCGCCGATATGCCGACGCCCTCTTCTTCTTTGGCAAGCCGCACGAGCGTCATGGCCGGATCTTCGTCGGCCAGGCGAATGAGGTGAACGAGCCAAGTCTCAGGAAGGGCCGAGACTAGGCGGATGCCGCACTGTTTCAAGGCAGAGTAGATGATTTTGGAGTTTGTCGCAGATACGGGCATAGCTTCTTCAACTGCGATCGCCAAGCGGCCAAGTTCAAGTGTGACCGCAGAGCGGTCAACGGCCGAACCGCAGGGAACGGCAAAGTGTCCACTTCCACCGGCGAATCATACTCAGAACAGGCGACAAAAAGAAGCGTCGTCGCAACAAAGCGGGCGGACAAAGAGCAGGGTTTCGCGCGTGGCCCCGCGTCCATGCTAGAGTCTCCCTCTCGCGTCGCCCCATTCATCATTCGGCCTTTGAGGAGGGAGAAGTGGCGTATAGGGATTTGCGAGAGTTTGCGCAGAGGCTCGACAAAGAAGGAGAGCTGAAGCGAATTGGTGCGGAAGTCGACCTGGTCCTGGAGATCACGGAGATTACCGATCGAGTCACGCGGGCGGGCGGACCGGCGCTGCTGTTTGAGAGGCCGAAGGGGTCGAAGTACCCCTTGCTCATCAATGCATTCGGGAGCGAGCGGCGTATGAATTTAGCGCTAGATGTGAAATCGCTCGAGGAGGTCGCGGCGCGGATTCGCGGCATTCTGGATATGCAGTCGCCGCAAGGGTTTTTCGACAAGATCAAGATGCTGCCGAAGCTGGCGGAGCTGGGGTCGTTCTTCCCGAAGACAGTGAAGACGGGTCCGTGCAAAGAAGTGGTCAAGAAGGGGAGCGAGGTCAATTTACTGGAGTTTCCGATTTTGAAATGCTGGCCGCAGGACGGCGGGCGATTCATCACGTTTCCGCTGGTTTTTACAAAGAATCCTGAGACGGGCAAGCGGAACGTCGGGATGTACCGGTTACAGGTCTATGACGAGCGGACGACGGGAATGCACTGGCAAACGCAGAAGCATGGAGCAGAGCATTTTCGGCGGGCGCGGGCGAAGAATCCGGAAGGGAAAATTCCCGCGGCGGTGGCGATTGGGTCGGACCCGGCGACGGCGCTATCGGGAATGCTGCCGATTCCGCCGGATTTGGACGAGATGATGTTCGCGGGGTTTTTGCGGCGAGAGCCGGTGGATATGGTGCCGTGCGAGACAAATGAGCTGGAAGTTCCGGCAAATGCAGAGATTGTGCTCGAAGGGTACGTCGGGCTGAATGAAATGCGAACCGAAGGGCCTTTCGGAGACCACACCGGCTTTTATTCGTTGGAAGGCGAGTACCCCGTTTTTCATATTGAGTGCATTACGCACCGAAGAGATCCCATTTATTTGACCACGATTGTGGGCCCGCCGCCGCAGGAGGATTACTGG
>DASPYR010000201.1:0-4534 GCA_035636675.1 Rugosimonospora sp.
AGCGCTTCTTCCGCTTTTTCGGCGATTCCACAAGCTCGATCAGGAGCTTGCGATTCTCCGCGATGGGCACGAGAAAGAAATTCACGCGCGTTTGATTTGCGCCCGCGCGAATCTGCGGATAAACAGGCTGGAGTTGAAAGCGCTGCTGAAGAATTTCCACGGCCCGAGTGACGTCCCGCACATCGCACTCCACCTGCTGGATGCCTTCACCAAAGCGGGCCAGAAATTTCGCGATGGGGCCCTCTGCTGCCGGCGTGCGGGGCGTGATCACATCCAAGCGGACGCCATGAGCAAAACCCAATTCAAATTCGAGTGCGTCCTGATCCGGCGGAGTTTCCGCGAGTTGCGGCTGCCCGAAACGCTGCCGAATGGTTTCAAAAGTCACCGGCTGGACAGCCAGGCCCACCGTCAGCAGCGCGTTTCCGCCCGCGGCCAGCGCGCGAAACTCTGGATCGGCCAACCACTTCCGCAATACCGGTTCAGCGCTGGCACAGCCCAGCCGAAACAGCGCATAGGCAGCTTCTTCGCGTTCCTTCGCAGCAGCGCCGGCCAGCTTGGAAATGTAATCGGCGACGTTCTCAGTGAATTGGCCCATGGTTTTAATTCGTCCGTTTTGCGGCGACGACCGACGCACCAATGGCAATGCCTATGATGAGGCTGATTACACCTAGGGCCGCGACCGTGGACAGATGAAGCCAAGGCTCGGCCAGCATTTTCCCGCCGATAAATACCAATACTGCCGAAAGGCCGGCATCGAAGTAACGGAAATAGGGCAAAGCCCCAGCCAGAAGGAAATAAAACGCACGCAGCCCTAGAATTGCGCAGACGTTTGAGGTGTAGACGATGAATGGATCACGCGTGATTCCAAAAACCGCGGGAATGGAATCCACGGCAAAAAGTAAGTCGCTGATTTCAAGCACGAGCAGCGCCAAGAAGAGCGATGTAACCATCCGGCTTCCGCTCTCGATGACGAAAAAGGTCTCGTGCGTTTGTTTTGGTGACACGGGAAGGACTCGGCGCGCCCAGCGCAGAATAGGGTTGTGCTCAGGCTGAAGATCGTGCTGGCCCCGCCAAAGCATGCGCGCGCCCGAAAATAACAAGAATGCGCCGAAGGGATAAAGTACCCAGGCGAAACGCCGCACGAGCGCGGTTCCGATCCCAATCATCGCTCCGCGAAATGTCAATGCACCCAGCAGGCCCCAATGCAGTACCCGGTGTTGCAGCCGAGGCTCGATGCCAAACGCGCGAAACACCAAGACAAAAACGAAAATATTGTCCAGGCTGAGGGACTTTTCCACTACATATCCGGTAAGAAATTCCAGAGCAGCAGTGCGGCCGTGAGTCTCGAAAATCCAGAGATTGAAGGCGAGCGACAGAAATACCCAAACTGCGCTCCACGCTGCTGCTTCCGATAAGGAAACCCGGTGTGGGCGCCGGTGAAGAATTCCGAGGTCTACGGCCAGCGCGCCAAGGACGCACGCGTTGAATATTGCCCAGAGGGCGGGCGTGCCCATCAACGCGTGTTTTGTTCGGAGGTCTCGAGTGCGTTCAAATTTGACAGTTCAATGCGCGTGTTCTTTGCCGGCGGAACGGCTATACCGAAGTCCCAGTGCAGCCGGAGATCGCCGGCAAGCGCGGGAGTATCGAGATTGGAAATCCAGTACTCTCCGGGGGCGAGGTCGTCAAAGGCCGCACGACCGCTGAGATTGGTCAGGGCTGTGGCCACCAAATAGCGCGTTTGCGCAACTTGCATGACCCGCTGTTCGATATGGCGCTGCTGTCCCCATTGTAACTGCGTCCAACGCGGATACGGATTTAGTTCCCGGAATTCGGCATCGAGCCCTTGTAAGGAATCCAGGTTGGCCTCAATGTAGTGGCGAAGCGCCTGGCGGTATTGCTCCCGCTGGAGCTTATATTTTTCCGGGTTCTTCTGTTCGTCGCCCTTTTTGTATTTGGGCTCCGGAATCACAGCATGCAGAGCCGCCCCGTTCTGACTCGAATAGGCGGTCAGGAATTCCGGGACGCTGACAACATCATCCGGCATAAGGTCCTTGATGAAATCGCTTCCGGCCAGATCGATGCGGCGATGCTTTTTCATCCACTCCTTCAGCTCCGCTGAGACCTCAAGTTCGGTGATGAAATGATCGAGGTCCACGAGGCCCTCGGTGTTTTCAACTTCCTTGCGGATATCGGAAAGGCTTCGCGATAACAGGTAGAACGTCATTCCGCGCACCGGTTCCGGCTGCCCTTCCGAGGGCCTCACATGGGCGGTGATCTCGATACTGCCAGCCGCGCCGGATTGTGCGGCCCAACATCGCGCGCTGAGAGTCAGCGAGGCGCTAACGATGCATGCAATGGCAACCAGGCGGAGAATTCGCACGCCGTCATGCTAACAGACCAAATTCAGGCTGATCGAGTCTAGACAATCCCGCGTGCGCGTAAAGGTAATGGCTGTCTTGCGAGAACTGCGCTGATGGCTAGAGCAGGCGGAAATTGACTTCGATTGGCGTTATCGTCGCGACCGGCGTGCCATTGGGTCCGATGGCGGGTTTGAAGCGCCAGGTACGCACGGCTTCGATGGCCTTCTCATCCAGTCCGAGACCCGCACCCTTTACCACCTGAATGTTGGTTGCATGGCCGTCTGGCTGGATGATCACCTGCAGAACTACGATTCCCTGAAACTTGGCCTTGCGCGCATCCTCTGAATATTGAGGTTCGGGGCAATACAGGCAGCTTGGGTAGCCGACTCCGCCCGTACCTGGACGGAAATAACCGCCGCCGGTCCCCCCGCCGAAGCCGGGTCCTAAACCAGGGCCATGACCGCTACCGATGCCGCCGCCGTCACCATTGCCCATCCCTCCGCTGGCGCCGGGTCCCGCCGAGGCGCTTAGCATGGCCGCCAGCGGATCGCCGAAATTCGGATCATTCGGGCTCGGGATCTTCAGCTCCGGCGGACCCAGAAGAGTCGGGTCAGAAGCTAGCTTGGGGTTCGGATGAGGCGTTAGCAGAGGCGGAGTAATCCGCGTCATACTCCACTTCGGCAGCTTGCCCTGCGTCTGCGGCTCCTGCTTGTGTTCGCCTCCGCCGCCTCCGCCGCCCGCTTTTTCTTTTGCTGGAGGCAACTTGGAGAGGTAGGGAGAAACATCGATCACCTGAATGGCTTGCACTGTCGGCACTATCTTGCGCGCGAAGGGCACAATGATCAACACGGCGATAAGCACGTGCACCCCGACGGAAATCATCTGCGCGGTGCTATATTCGCGCCGCTTAGCCCAAAGCGGACGTACCGGAACAGGCCTGCTGGTAAGCTTGAGCGGCGGCAGTTTGGGCGGCGCAATCAGATCGCGCAAGTTGCGCCAGAAGACGCGGTACGTGGGTTCCAAATCCACGACCATCCCTGAAGCGGCAGGGCCTCTCATCCGCGGAGCGCGACGGAAAAACGCCTTCAGGCTCTCCGAAAAACTGGTATCCACACCTTCGGTGTAAAAAACTTTCTGCGGCGCATTGCGCGGCACGCGGATCGACCGTTCCGTCAAAAAGTCTTTCAGATTGGTCCAGAAGCCGGGCGACTGCAGCCGCCTGGTCGGCGCAAAAGACGGCGTGGACAAGCCGGGAGCAAACTTCAAGTGTGCCTTCTCAGGATTGCGCGTCGTGAGGTTCAGATTCGGTCGTTGCATACGTGACTCTAGACAGTCGAGGTACCCTGGGCCCCACCTATGGAGTTAGATTCATCGGCAGCCAAAAAGATGCCTTGGTCACCAGGCTGACTTGCTCAAAAATAAATTGTACCATATCAGTTTTCACCCTTGTGCTCCGCTGTTCCATGTGTTCAGTATTGAGAAACAGCTGACCCTAACGAGCCAGCCACTCGGGTCGCAGGCCCTGAACCGCCGCCAAAGGACGGACTTCCAAGACTGATGTCTAAGCCTGTAAACCTGAAAGCAACCCTGAACCTCCCGCGGACCGATTTCCCCATGAAGGCCAACCTTCCGCAAAACGAACCGCGAATTCTCGCCCAATGGGAGGAAGGGAAGCTTTACGAGCGAATTCAGGAGGATCGAGAACAGTGCCCCGCATACGTCCTGCACGATGGTCCGCCCTATCCGACAGGTACGATTCATCTCGGCACCGCGCTCAATAAAATTCTCAAGGATATGGTCGTAAAGTCGAAGACCATGGCGGGTTTCCGCGCGCCTTACGTTCCCGGCTGGGATTGCCACGGTTTGCCCATCGAGACGCAAGTGGAAAAGGAGCTCGGGGGCAAAAAAGGGCGCGTCGCCCCCGTGGAGTTTCGGCGCATCTGCCGGGAATTCGCTTTGCGCTACGTCGATCAGCATCGCCGTGACTTCAAACGTTTGGGTGTTTTGGGTCGCTGGGAAGATCCATACCTTACGATGAGTAAAAGCTACGAAGCGTGCATCGCGGAGACATTTTTAACGTTTTTGGAGAAAGGCTATGTCTTTCGCGGCTTGATGCCGGTCTATTGGTGCCTCTATGATCGAACGGCACTGGCCGAAGCGGAGGTGGAGTACGA